>NZ_JAGGQV010000002.1:541597-929013 GCF_018613135.1 Bacillus sp. ISL-57
CAATCATCCGGTTTCTTTTGCACACATTTATTAAGATATGTGGTGTCTATAAAGGAATTACAATGTGAAATGGAATAATGATTTTTAATTATAATCACCTTTTTCTTTTTTTATTTTCGGGTTATTTTATTCATTAAAAAAAAAGATGTTTGTACATATGTTACAAATTTGAAAATAAATCTAACTCAAACAGCAAAAATCTACTGGATTATATATCTTATTAAGAAGGTTGGTCGTTAGCAATAAGGAAGGGATTTTTGTGGATATAATCGGGGAAACAGATTCTTTTTTCTCAATCTGAAAATGAGGTGAAGTATAATTGCATTCGGTTTTGATTGATGAAGAGCCTAGCTACTGCGATTCAAAGAGACCTGTTAGAAGAAAGGTCAGAAATTGAGTACATAAGTTGTTGTTAAAAGTCTACATATTATATTAAAAAAGTTATAATTTCATCTTATTCCATTTCCCCCACAATAAAACAGAACTAACGTTCCCTTTCCACTTGCATATAAAACGTTTGTTCGCATATAATGTTAGCAAGCAAGTCAGCAAAGGAGTGACTGGGAATGAAATATATACTTCGTAAACATATGGAAGAAAATGCTCCATTAGAAATAATTTATCTCTCCGAACAAGGTAAGATTACGCAACGGAAAATCCAGGTGCTTGAAATTTATCCAGGGCATATTCACGCATTCTGTTTTCTAAGGCAGACAAAACGGACATTTAAAGTAGCCAACATCCTTTCTGCCCGCCTCATTAAGGCCAGGTTTTACAGGTCTGGCTGAAGATTGCTTTTCAAGGTTCAACCTATTAACTCTTCTTCTTCCTGGATGTCCTTTTCCTGTTCAGTTAACGATTCTTCTTCATCTCTCAGACGATGTGCTAACCTTGATGCGGCACTCGCGGCAATGCTTGCAACGATATCATCCAGGAAGGTATGCACGATTCCTTCTTGCTTCTTATCAAGTTCGTGTATGACGCCTATTTTATTTTTATCCAAATGGCCAAAGGTCGTTACAGCAATGCTTCCGTAACCGAGTACTGCACCAAAGGCAATCGTTTCATCCACTCCGAAAAGCCCTTCATCTGATTCAACAATCGATTGCAGGGGTTCTGATAGCTTTTTTTGCTCTGCCAGTTTATCCAGCTCCACACCGACTAAAATGGCATGTTGAATTTCCCTTTTCAACAGGACACGCTCAACGCTGTGGATGCATTCCTCCAGCTTAAGATCAGCTTTGTACGGGAACTGCAATTCATATACGATTTTTGCAATTGCCTCCACACTGACACCTCGCTCCAATAATGTTCGTTTAGCCGCCTTTGTTACTTCCCTGCTGTGCACGTGTACATCTGCCATTTTATTCGCCACCTTTTTTTGTATTATTTTTCTATATCCTTGTATTATAGCACCTTATAATTTAAATTTTTAGAAAATATAACGAAAATTTTATATTCCAAATTCTTGTCGCGGGAAAAAGTTGCAAGGCTATGCTAAAATAATCAAGTAAGTTGTTTTTCATTATTAATTATCATTGAGGTGCGGGAGAATGAGTTTACGCAAAGGCACAATTAAAGAGTACATGTTTAAAAGCGAAGCTTTAGCAGAAGAATTGGAATTGCTTGTCTACTTGCCTGCTAATTATTCGCCATTGTATAAATATTCGCTTGTGATTGCTCAGGATGGCCGTGATTATTTTCAAATGGGCCGAATCGGTCGGGTAGCAGATGAACTGTTAGGGAACGATGAGATCGAGAATATCATCATTGTCGGCATTCCTTATAAAGACCGCTTTGACCGCTGGCGCAAATATCATCCCGACGGGGAACAGCACATTGCATACATACGTTTTCTTGCCCATGAACTAGTTCCGTTTTTAGATGATGAATTCCCAACCTATCAAATGGGACATGGTCGAACTTTGATTGGTGACTCTCTTGGCGGTACAGTTTCTTTATTGGCCGCTTTGCAGTATCCGCATACATTCGGGAAATGCATCATGCAGTCCCCGCTTGCCAATGAAGCAGTAATGGATGCTGTACGTAATTTTGAGGATCCGCATCTCCTCGAACTTTACCATGTAATCGGGACTGGTGAAACGGATGTACCGACAACGGATGGCAATAAGGCAAACTTCATTGAACCAAATAGGGAATTGCATAAATTAATAAACCAAAAAGGATTTCCTTGCTTCTATGAAGAATTTGAAGGTAATCATACCTGGAAATACTGGCAGGCAGATTTGAAACGAGCACTATTGGAAATGTTCTAATTACTCGAAGTCATCTGTTTGGGATGGTTTCAAGAAATGAACATGTCCAACTATAATACAACAATAAAAAATATCAGGAGGTTTTATTTATGAAATATGGTGTTGCAATTTTCCCTTCAAAAAAACTTCAAGATTTAGCTAACTCCTATCGCAAACGGTATGATACGAAATATGCTTTCATTCCACCGCATCTAACGCTTAAACCAACGTTTGAAGCGACGGATATGGAAATTTCAACAATCGCGGAACAATTAAAAGTCATTGCTCAAAAGTGCAGGCCTTTTACGATGAGCGTAACCAAAACGAAGTCTTTCCAACCCGTAAGCAATACGATTTATTTCAAAGTAGAATTATCCGAAGGGCTTCAAGAGCTGCATGATGCACTTAACAATGAGGATTTCATAAAAAGTGAAAGTGAACATGCATTTGTCCCGCATATTACGATCGCTCAAGATTTATCCGATAATGAGCATTCTGATGTTTTAGGTCAATTAAGCATGCTTGACATCAGCCATGAAGAAGAAGTGAAACGAGTTCACTTGCTGTATCAACTTGAAGACGGGGCATGGACCGTTTATGAAACATTTAGATTGGGAGCTGAATGATTTCGTGTTTGTAAAAATCGCAGAGAACAGCCAAGAGCTTGAAAACGCATATATGATTCGAAGAAAAGTGTTTGTCCAAGAACAAAACGTCCCTCTTGAAGAAGAGATCGATGAATATGAAAAAGATTCCACACATTTCATTTTATATGATGAGCAGCATCAGCCAATCGGTGCCGGCCGCTTCAGGGTCATTGACAACATCGGTAAAGTACAGCGCATTTGTGTACTGTCATCGGGCCGTAAGAATGGTGCCGGCGCCATGATCATGAATGCTATTGAGGAATACGCAATCCAGCAGGAAGTGCCACAATTGAAGCTTGATTCCCAAGTGCATGCCATCCCTTTTTATTCAAAATTAGGGTATGAGATCGTTTCCGACGAATTCATGGATGCTGGCATTCCTCATAAAACGATGATGAAAACCATTTTATGATATAAAAAAGCTGTCCTATCAGTCTTCTGATTGGACAGCTTTTTTTGTTCGTTCATGGACTTAAATTATCGTTTTATGAAAAAAACCATTTCCGTTCAATGGCAATCTCATCAAAAATACATAGTCTATATATAGAAAGCAAGAAGGAGGGAAAATTTTATGGGTAACAATGATTTTAACCTGGATGAGTCTCAAAAAAGACTGATGGAACTCCTGGTTTCGAGGACTTTGAGAAAGCATGGTTTCAAAAAGGAAAAGGTCGATCTGACTGAAAAAGAGAGAAACAACCTTAAAGAAACCGTTCGTTATTTACAAGAGCAATCACTAAAAATCATAAACCAAGAAAAGAACATCACGGAACATGATGTTAATCCAGTTACCAATTCCATTCACAACAAATTCACGGATTCCAAAGATAAATGACGCACCATATCACCTAATCACCTTACTTGCTGGCGAGAAATAAGTAAACCGAGACATAGCAGCACTTACATTTCATTCCTAAAGCTCCAGCTTCTTTATTATTCATCCCCCACACACTAATACTTTCTCTAAGTATTTAAAAAATAGACGAATGAACTGATTTATTCGTCCAACCCGATTAACCATCAAAGCATATTTTAATAGGGAATAAAACCTAAGGAGGAAAAAACAACATGAACCAAAATGTATATCGTAGCAATTGTAACACACATGATGACTCTGAAAGGTCATGGTCGGCTCTAGATTCCGCTTCCAGACATCCCCTTTCAGGATTCTGTAACGACGATGACACAAAGATTGACCAAGATGCAAGACAGGATAATAATCAAGTTCAGCTTTCTGAAGAACTTATTTACATTAAAGATTCTTGTAATGTAAATATCACTTCAACGGATGTTAAAGCGGCCCTCTCACTACAAGCTGCTCTACAAGCTGCAATTGCGGTTATCGTAAGCATTTCCGTTGCAGATGCTGATAATGCTGATAAGATCACTCAACAATTAATCCAATCTTCCAATGTTAAACAAATCACGCGCCAAAAAACAATTGTTGAAAACAGCCGTGATATCGACATTACAACAACTGATGCACAAATCGCTCTAAACATCCAACTTTTATTGCAACTATTGTTAGCCCTAATCGTAGAAATAGACATTCTTTAAGAAGTCAGCACAAAAAGGACACTTCACGTGTCCTCTTTTGTCTTTCTGGAGGAACTAGACAATTTCGTTGATGAACCTGCCTTTTCCTGTCGTTCCAGCCGTTATATCTTTCCTGACGCACCTGCCCATTTCATGTTGATATGTGCCTGCTCCATATGCACTTACCCGAAGAAGTTGTTGTAATCCTTCAAGGCTTTCCCTTTCCCTTTCCAACACCTGATCAAAACGGATGGGTTGAATGGGTGCCGCTCCTTTAACAATTCTAACTTTCCCTGCAGCTTCGACCGTCCGGTTGGCATATTGAATATAATCAAATTGTGTGACAGGTGCTATATATCCCATAGTAACCCCTCCTTATATTGAAATAGTTATGTTGTCATTTAATTACCATGCTAGAACAACATTTAAACATGATTTCCACATTCTTTTTTCCTAATCTTCTGGTATGATGAGTATTGCCGATATTTTTAATAGATTAGAGGTATCCATTTATATGAATCAAGCAAAATCTGGCAATGAAATCGTACATTTACATACCGTTTCAGCTGGTGAGCTGCAGACACTTTTTGAAAAAGGAAAACGTGATCAGCTTTCTTGTATCATTTGTCATAAACCAGTGAAATTATTTATTGGAATCCATGAGACACCTTATTTTTATCATAGCGACCCATCACAGGGACCCTGTGAAATGCCAATTTCAGAATCCATAAATGAAGATAAGCCCTTAGAATATATGGAACAGAATGGATTTAGGATTCCAACATCACGAACCATTACTGAAACGAAAACCATTACCGAACCTTTCCTTAAAAGCCGCCCCATAACCGGCAATCCGAAATTTTCAGATAAACCATATGACATGGCACAATCAGAGGAACCATACTTTCAAGAATTATCCTCTTCAGGGGTTGTTCTGGATGCAGAGCAACTCAAAGCGGTAATGACGATCGATGGACCCATCCTTGTCCTATCAGGAGCAGGCAGCGGGAAAACCCGCGTATTGACGGTACGCACTGCCTATATGCTCACAGTGAAAAAGATTGATCCCAAAAGTATCATGCTTGTAACATTTACGGCGAAATCCGCAAAGGAAATGCAGAAGCGTCTGCTCGGCTATCCCAATATGACTCCCTCCCTTGTTTCTCAAATCGTTAGCGGGACCTTTCATAGCATCTTTTATAAAATCCTGATTTTCCACGAACCGGCCAAATGGCAGCGCGATTTCCTATTGAAGTGGGAGTGGGAAAAAGAAAAGGTATTGAAACAGGCTGGCAGGGAATTGGAACTTGATGATAAGGAATTTGCATATGATCAGGCCCTTCAACAAATCGGGCTTTGGAAAAACTCTTTGGCCTTTCCAGAAGATATTCACCCTAAGGACGATTGGGAGAAATCGTGTTTATTTTTATATAAGAAATATGAAGACTATAAACAGCAAACAGGGAAGTATGATTTTGATGATATGCTTGTAGGCTGTTATGTATTTTTAAAAAATAATCCGGAATTTTTAAAGAAATATCAGCAAAGGTTTAACTATTTCTTGGTCGATGAGTTTCAGGATATTAATAAAGTTCAATATGAATTGATAAAACTCCTTTCTGCTGAATCAAAAAATGTATGTGCGGTTGGAGATGATGACCAATCCATCTATTCATTCCGTGGAAGCGATCCGAAGTATATTTTGAATTTCAATCATGACTTCCCTCGATCCCAAGTGTTGAAGCTGACGGAGAATTACCGCTCTTCCCATGAAATTGTCGCTACAGCTAACCGCTTGATCAAGCGGAACCAGAACCGGATGGAGAAAAAGATGAGGGCACAGCATGATTCAGGAAATCCACCTGTTTTATTTTATCCTTTTGATGAAGAATTGGAAGCGACGATGATCGTATCCGATATCCGAGAGAAAATATCCAAGGGGGCAAACCCTGGGGACTTTGCAGTATTGTACAGGACACACACGATGTCCAGGGCCATTTTTGAACGGCTTGCCGCTTCCAATCTGCCATTCGTCATTGAAAAGGATGCGGATTCGTTCTATCAGCGCAAGGTCATTCGCGGCATGCTTGCCTTTATGCGCTTGAGTTTGTTCCCGCATGACAGCAAGGCAGCATCTGAAGTCCTTTCCTCCCTATTCTTAAAGCAAAGTATATTACAAGAGTTAAAAGCAATGACAATATTGCAGGATTGTGACTTCATCGATGCATTTGCTTTTGTTAAGACTGGACATGCTTTTCAAGAACGAAAATTAAAGACGATTCCTGGACAGATTCGGTCTTTAAAAATTATGTCGCCACTCGTAGCGTTAGAGATCATCGAGAAAGACTTAGGATACCAGGAATATGTAAAAAAACGCGGTAATGATGCGAACCTGGAAAAAGGATCCGATGACATCCGTGACTTAAAAGTGGCGGCAAATCGTTTTCCAACCGTCGCCGCTTTCATTGAACATGTCGATCATATGACTGCGATGGTCCAAGAGATTAAACAGTTATCGAAACACTTTAAGGACGCCATACAGCTTACCACCATACATCGTTCCAAAGGGCTTGAATACCAAACCGTATATGTCCTTGCTGCTGTCGATGGCAGCATTCCTCATGATTTCGCACTTGAATCTTACCGAAAAGGGGAACTATCCCCTCTTGAAGAGGAAAGACGCTTGCTCTATGTAGCGGCAACCAGGGCTAAAAAGGATCTTTACCTTTCCATCCTGCAAACTAGACGCGGACGGACTGCCCATCCATCACGTTTTCTGAAGCTTTGACCAAAATCCGATACTATAAATCTTGCAAATGGACTTTTTTAGTTTACAAAACTGCAGGCAAACTCGCTTTTTTTCAAGTTTGTCTGCAGTCTGAAGGCCTGCATGATAGCAGGCCCTTTTTCATTTTTTATTTATCATATTGGATATCGTCCCGAAATCAAGTTTATTCCCTTCAGCTACGATGGAATGGACGATTTTATCTTCCGTTTCCTTATTGACCGGTTTATTCGCTATTTTTGAAACACGCTTAATGACGTTTCTAACCGTTGTTTCATCTTTGAAGTTGGCTCCTTGCAGCGAGTTTGCCAATTCTAATACATCTTTCATATTTACGCCGGTTTTACCTTCTATGTTTTTAAAAAAGTTATTATCCATACTTAAGCCCCTCCCTTTTCTGTACCTATCCTATGGCATTATCAGAAAAAAGTGCTAGGCCCATACAAAAAAAATAAAAGGAATAGGCTTCTTCTGCCTATTCCTTTTACGCCTAGCAGAAAGAAGCCCCTACAATGATCAATAGGATGAACAATACGACGATTATCGCGAAAGTAGAACCGCCGCCGTATCCTCCGCCGTATCCATAACCGCCGCCGCCACAACAACCGTAGCCACCAAAACCAAACATACAATATCACCTCGCTCTCGCTAAAGCTTACTGATAACATATGTAGGTCTGGACAAATATGTATAGGCCATGTCCCATTCCAAGGCTGCCTATTTCGCTAATTTTATCCTTTTGGCCTGAAAACCAATGCTCCGATGAATCCAAAAACGATTGCTGCCGAGATACCGGAACTCGTAATTTCAAACATGCCTGTCAGTACGCCAACGAGCCCATGTTTTTCCGATTCCATCATCGCCCCGTTCACCAGCGAGTTCCCAAACGAAACGATCGGTATGGTTGCTCCTGCACCGGCAAAGTCAACCAGCGGCTCATATAAATCAAATCCGCCAAGAACAGCTCCTATTACAACGAATAAGCTTAACGTATGTGCTGGGGTCAGCTTAGCAACATCGAAAAGTAGCTGGCCTACTACACAAATCAAGCCACCGATGACAAAGGCCCAAAAAAACATTGCTAACATCGAAATCCCTCCTTTTTCATGAATTCATCCCATACTCAATGGACACTGCATGGGCGATGCACGGAATCGTATCTTTTTGCTGGACGGAAAGCGGCGACAATAACGCTCCTGTTGCGACAAGCAGGATTTTTTTATATTTACCGGAAATCATTTCATTTAATATATGACCGTATAAAACGACTGCCGAACATCCCGCTCCGCTCCCGCCAGCCAAAACAGGCTGGTCCTTTTTAAAAATCATCAATCCGCAATCCTTGAATTTTTCCTGATTGATATTACAGCCCTTTTGTTTCAATAAGTCATGGGCTGTCTCCCTCCCAATTTGACCTAAATCCCCAGTAATGATGAAATCATAATCATCCGGGGTCAAACCAGTATCTTTGAAATGAGCAAGTATCGTATCGACTGCGGCCGGGGCCATTGCTCCCCCCATGTTGAAAGGATCTTTCAATCCCATGTCAATGACCTTACCAATAGTGGCCGAGACAAGCTGTGGATATTCCCCTTGCTTGCTTCCATTAGGAGCAACCAGCGCCACCCCTGCTCCTGTTATCGTCCATTGAGCTGTAGGTGGCTTTTGCCCGCCATATTCAGTGGGATAGCGAAATTGTTTTTCAACAGCTGCATTGTGGCTCGATGCACCTGTCAACACATAGTTAGCCCCGCCATAATTAGTGATGAAGGCAGCTAGAGCAAGCCCTTCCATCGATGTGGAACAGGCTCCAAACAAGCCGAAATATGGAATTCCATTGGTTCTGGCCGCAAAGCTTGTCGGTGTAACCTGATTGATTAAATCACCAGCCAAGAAAAACTGTACCTGCTCCTTGTCAATCTCCCCTTTCTCCAAAGCAAGCTCTACCGCTTTCTCCATCAAATGGCGATGAGCCTTCTCATATGAATCCTGCTCCATCCATAAATCGTCGTATAGAATATCGAAATCACCCGCGATTTCTCCATTAGCTTCAAATGGCCCTCCTGTTACCCCTGTTTCCAAGATGACCGGTTTATTGGTGAACATCCATGTTTGTTTTCCCTTTAACACCGCTTAGCCCCCAATCATTAGGTAAATCGTTTTTATTAACGCCACGACAAAGGCTGAGAATACTCCGAATAAAATAACCGATCCGGCCAATTTAAACATATTGGATCCAACTCCAAGTACAAAACCTTCCGTCCGATGTTCGATTGCTGCAGAAATGACTGCATTGCCGAACCCAGTGACAGGGACGGCACTCCCTGCCCCAGCAAACTGGCCAATGCGGTCGTAAAATCCGAAACCGGTCATCAAAAGGGCCAGAAACACCATGGTAGCCGTTGTCGGACCTCCAGCTGTCTGCTCCGTAAAGTTGAAAAAATAAATATAGAAATAGGAAATGGCTTGTCCCACTATACAGAAAATGCCACCTACTAAAAAGGCTTTCAAACAATTCTTCACTATTGGTCTTTTAATTTCATGCTTCCCTTGAAGCTCTTGATACGCATCCTGTATTGGGGTCGTTTTATCCTTGCCGCTCATGTGTTGAACCTCTCTTCTAAATTAATTCTTTTTGAAGTTCTTCAATTTCCTTGAACTTCTTCCTTGCCTTTTTCTCGGGAACATCCTTTTCCTTGAGTAACTCGTTCAACCTTACTGATTCCAAAAAGATTTTATAATCGCTTGAAACAATAAAATCATTCTCTGGAAACTTTTCTTCCAGATTTTCAGTCACAGTCTTTTCAATTTTCTTCATATGAAAACGTTGTAAGTGCTTAACTTTATAAGCGACGATAATCTTTTTCCCGTTTTTCACGACGATCACGTCATAGATTGTGTCTTCATTAGCAACTGTTTCCTTTACCTTTGAGATCAGTCCCTTTTCATCCTTCTCATCCATTCCATTAATGATATCCATCGGTTCAGGATTCGTACGTTTAATCATCGCGAAATTCTCCGTTTTTCCATCATTCTGATTGCTGCACGCCGTAAGCACACATAAAACAACTATAAAAATCAGCCAGCTTCCCTTAAAATATCTTCCTTGTCTGAACATAGAATCACATCCTAATTTATCGTTCTATTGTTATTTTCTTGTTTAACGGTTTTTTTATGAATGGTAGGATTAGGAAATAAAAAAACCCTTCCAAAATGGAAAGGTTTTTTCACTCAATAGCCTTTATTTTTATTGTTATTATTACAGCCACAATCTTTCTTGATTTTGATTGGCTGATCTTTTTTTATCGGTTTTGCATATGCCCATGGATTATTCTGTTTTTGATTCAATTCATGACTCCTCCTTTAAGATCTATATCATAATATATGAATGATAAGACAAGTTGTTTCCAATCAAATGTCCATAATTTTGCTGATTATAACCTCAATTATCGCTCCTACTGCTGCAACGGCAAGGATTAATATCAGTACGTCACCTATAAACCAATGTTGGATATAAAGGAAAACCAGAAAAAGGCTGACCCAGACACCCACACACCAAAAACAACTTAGCAATTGACCAATCCACCCCAGCAGACCCTTTTCTTTGGGCATTAAAAATATTTCCACAATTCCTTCTTCATTTTTTTCCTCTATCTCTTTAAAAAAGGGGCTGCGCAGCGGCTCCATGATTTTATCGAAAACGATCAAGCGTGTCAGCCTGAAGGAAGCCAAGCCTAATATGATAAATAAGGTAAATTCACTTTGTGGGGGAAACATTTAATATTGCTCCTTCACTTGGATTCTTCAATTATTTTGGCATCGATGATATCTGGCAGACCCACGAAACGGATATGGTTCCCTCTTTTAATTTTCACTGATTCCCCTCTCATGCCCAACACATGAAACCGAAGCTTTTCTCCGTTAATTACAGCCTCACATAATGGTTTTGGAAAACCTTGATGATTGGATAGGCGGGAAATGATGTCACGGGATGATTCTTTCTTCTCCACCTTTTTCCTTTTTCTCTTAACTGGCTTTTCATTTTCCTGTTCTACTTGTTCAGGATGCTCCATTTTTTCAACCGGAGCTTGCTCAGGGACATATTCTTCCGTGATTTTCCTTAATCCCGTAATCTCTTTTTCAATTTCCATCATGGCATCATAAACACCAAATTCGCGTTTGACCTGTTCGATTTTTTCTTCTTTATGCTCGCCTTCTTCCTGAAGTTCCGGCTCAGCGCTGTCTTGTGGTTTAGCCTTTTTCGTTCGAAAATCACTTTGCATATTTCCACGCAGATCTGATATTTTTGCTTGATCGACATATATAAGTGGTTTGGATTCCTTATCGCCATTTTTCCCTGACATGAAAACCCTCCTTAATATTTCAGAATATCCACGGACTGCAGCTGTTCCAATTGGTATTGGACAACTTTTTTCCCGAATTTATGCCTTATGAACAAACTGGATTCTTTTTTTTGTTCCAATTTCCCGAATAGTGTACGGTCATTGATGATGAACTTACAAACAGGCTTAGGTGCAAAGGCTGGAAGTCGGGACAATAGCTCCACCAATTCCTCGGCGGTATATGAAGTGCTGATATTTTTTCCATGTAAATTGATATGTCTCTTCAGCTTATTTTGTATAGTTTGTTTTCCATCAGCACAAGGCACACCAACTTTTTCCACGTCCATGATACCCCTCCTTCTTTTTCTCGAATAGGGTTGAAAGCAGCTTTATGCCGATTCTCGCAAACAATGAATATCCGCTCTATGTATCATTTATATGAAACTCACCCTTCTTTATGCTGGTGATGTGACACTCCTTCAAAAAAGGACATCAACCAAGCTTGGATATGTTGGACATTTATGGAGAAAACTAATAAATAATGGCTGTTAAAGGAGGAGCTCCGAAGATGAAAAAAAGCGGAAAAATTTCAACTTTACAACTATCTTTAATCGTGATCACGGCTGTCGGTTTAAAAAATCATGTCACGATCCTTCCTCATTTACTGCCAAGTGCAAAACGGGATGGGTGGATTTCCGTACTGCTTGCTCTAGGATTGATATTGATTTGGTGTTTACTTTTGTTTTACATTCACAAAGCTACCGGTCAGACCAACATATTTGTATGGGTGGAAACGAACATAGGAAAGGCATCAGGCAAAGTTTTATCCATTGCCACGAGTATCTTTTTCGCTTCATTAGCTGCAGTGTCCTTGAAAGAGATGATTATGTGGACAAAGGTATCCTACTTACCTATAACCCCACCAATTTTCGAAATAATCCTTTTTACGGGATTATGTTTTTTCCTTGCTTCCACTAACATTCAAACGATTGTTATCACGAACACATTCGTACTGACTGCGGTTATCGTTTTTGGAATATTTGTGGCGTTCGCAAATATTCAATTTAAGGATTTTTCACTATTAAAGCCCATTATGGAAAATGGTTGGTCCCCTGTTGTTTCCGGGATGATTTATCCTTTGTCCGGGCTCATTGAGTTGATTGTCATTCTATTCATGCAGCAGAAAGTCCATGGCCAATTAAAATTCAAGGTGTTTACATTAAATGCCATTATCCTCACCTGGCTAATCCTTGGACCCCTAATTGGTTCCATTACGGAGTTCGGTCCCCTGGAGGCTTCCAGACAAAAGTATCCGGCTTTTGAACAATGGGGACTGGTGACTTTAGGCAGATTCATTGAGCATCTTGATTTCCTCTCGATTTACCAATGGTTAACCGGAGCCTTCATAAGAGTATCGTTTTTCTTATTCTTATCACTGGAAGTGCTATCCATAAAAAAAAAGCGAAGCAAAACGATTTTGCTACTTGCCTATTCAATTTTACTTATCGTCGCCAATACTTACAGCTTCAGTGACGTAATTTTATATCACATTATCGGAGCATTTGTCATGCCGATTACGTTCTGGTTCTTTTTAGCGGTTTCCATCCTTTTAAGTATTTTTGTTTTCTCCAGCAATCGTAGAAAAAGGAGGCCCCCATCCGATGTTCAAGAAAACCAAAAAGCAACTGTCCAAGCCGAAAAGTAAAAAGGATTACATAGAAAAGCTTGAAATAAAAGAAGAATCCGATTTAAGAAAGATTTTCCAAAATTCAGGAGATGTTTTTTTTCAAAGCAGTCTATATCGCAATGAGTTTCCACTTAAAGTCACATTAATAGGATGTGAAGGACTTATCGATACCGAACTGTTAAATAATCTTGTTTTTGAAAGATTAACATTATTTTTTCAAAGGTACCCAAAAGGGAAATTGACCATTGAGGAGTTAAAGGACTCCCTTTACCTTCCTCAACTCGCCGAAGTTAACACAAAAGAAGAATTATTTGCAGACATCTACTCTGGGAAGTTAATCCTTCTCATTGAGGGATTCGAATATTTATTATCCGCTAATATTTCTAAGCGTCCCCAACGCAACCCTGAGGAAACATCTGCCGAAGTCACGATTAAAGGCCCTAGAGATAATTTCATAGAAGATTTATCCATTAACGTCGCTTTAATCCGTAAGCGAATGCGAACAAACTCCTTGAGTGTTAAATATTTCGAGGTGGGCAAGCGAACTTTGACTAATGTCGCAGTTTTGTATATGGAGGACATTTCCAATCCCGATATGGTACAGGAAATATCTCGAAAAATAGAAGCGATCGATGTGGATGGGATATATGGCGGTAATCAATTTATGGAATTGATTGAAGAAAAGCCTTCGATACTTTTCCCTAGGCATGACTATTCGGGAAAGCCGGATTTTGCCGTACAATGCCTGTTAAAAGGAAGGCTCTTAATTTTAATTGATGGTGTTGCCTACACAATGATTACACCAATCAACCTCTTCATTGTCTTAAAAACATCCGAAGATAATGAATATACGTCCATTTATGCTTCATTTGAAAGGGCCCTTCGATTATTCGGTATTTTCATTGCGGCTTTATTACCTGGTTTTTGGGTCGCATTAACAACCTTTCATCAAGACCAGTTACCGCTGATATTGCTGGCAACGGTAGTGGAGTCCAGAAGGGGCCTGCCACTTCCAACCGCACTGGAGGCAATTACCATGGTGATCGTCTTTGAAATCTTCAAAGAAGCAGGGATGCGTCTCCCCACTTCGATTGGATCTACTTTAAGTGTATTGGGAGCCTTGATCATAGGGGATGCCGCCATCCGGTCCTGTTTAACCAGTCCGGCCATGCTTGTTGTCATTGCCGGCTCGGCTGTTGCCACTTTCACTCTCGTCAATCAATCGATCATTGGCGTCATCAGCTTAATAAGACTCGTGGCCATTATATCCGCTTCATTTTTGGGACTTTTCGCATTTATGCTACTAGCTCTATTTTTATGTGCATATGTAAGTAATATCCGGATATTAGGAGTTCCTTATATGGAAGTTTCCGCTAATTTGAGTATGTCCAACATAGTCAAAACACTTTTTCGCATTCCTCCCTCATCTGATAAAAGACGACCATCCATCTTTTCTTCAAAAGATCCTACGAAGAAAGGTGAGGAAGGACATAAATGAAAATGAAATGCGCTTTCACTCTTTTATTAAGTGTTTTCGTTCTAGCTGGCTGTTGGGATTCCAATGAACCTGAACGCCTTGTGTATGCAAATGGTTTAGGTATCGATTATAAAAACGGAAAGGTCCTTGTTCACCTTCAAATAATTAATATGAAAGGGTTAGCCAAATCGGAATCGGGCGGTGACCCTAGTTCACTTAACGCAGCTGATGTTGGAACAGCTACTGGAAACACGTTGGAGGAAGCATTATTCAATTTATATCATACTTCCGATCGGCGTATTTATTGGGGACACCTCTCATTTGTGATTTTTTCTGAAAAAGCGCTTAATGTGGGCGGGCTAAAAAATACGGTTGATTTTTTGGACCGTTACCGTGAAACACGTTATCGGATATTCTTTTTCATGACTAAAGATTCAATAAAAGACGCCATGCTCATTTCTCCCATTGAAAATATCTCCATGGCATTTTCAAAGTTGAGTGATCCGGATGATAACTATCATCAAAGTTCTTTCATCCCGCCCATTAATCTAAGAGAAATTATCATTCAACTGGATGAACCTGCTTATCAGGTATCCATACCAGAATTAAAATTAACAGAGCAATGGACCGGTCAGGATAAAAAGAAAAAGTCATTATTAATGGAAAGTGTTACTATCATTTCCGATAATAAAATAAAAGAATATCTGCCGAATAATGTCATGAACGGAGGGCGTTTAGTCAATAAAGATTTCGTTCGTGATAGCATTACCCTTTTCCCCGGAACAAAAAAGGATACATCTGTCGTCCTTTACGATAAAAGGACAGAAATCACTCCTATCATCGGGAAAAACAGCAAAGTCAGATTTGATGTGGACTTGAAAATAAGGGCAAGTGTGGAATTGATGAAAAATGATATAACGCGTAAACAATATGAATCAGAAATAAAACGCTCAATCAGGAAAGAAATAAAAAAGACATATCAATATACGCAAAAAAGGGATATCGATCTCTTCAAGCTCTCTAAAATAATCTATCGGAATGAAAATGATACTTGGAAAAGAATCGAGAATGAAGGAATGATCCCCTTGGAAGATGATACGCTCAGATCAATTCGAGTCGAGGTAGAACTTCAAGATACTGGTAAACAAAAATTATCTCCTATCTTTGAAGGACAGAAAGACAAAGGAATGGAAAATCAATAACGAAGGGGACCGATATCGGCCCCCTTCTTTTACTGTCATCCGATTATATGGTAACCAGAATCCACATGGATATTTTCCCCGGTGATCCCGCGGGACATGTCACTTAATAAAAATACTGCCGTATCCCCTACTTCTTCTGGAGTTGTTGTGCGACGAAGCGGTGCTTCTTCTTCAATCTTCTTTAAAATGGTATTGAAGTCGCGAACACCTTTTGCGGATAGGGTACGGATAGGTCCCGCTGAAATAGCATTAACTCGAATGTTATCTTTGCCAAGGTCACTTGACAGGTAACGGACATTGGCTTCAAGTGAGGCCTTGGCCACTCCCATTACATTATAATTAGGCATGACCCGTTCACCGCCAAGATAAGTCATTGTGACGATGCTGCCACCTTCCGGCATGATTTCCTTCGCCGCTTTAGCTACAGCCGTTAAAGAAAATGAACTAATATTATGGGCAAGCAAGAACCCTTCACGGCTCGTGTTGACGAACTCACCGTCAAGTTCTTCCTTGTTAGCGAACGCGACACTGTGTACCACTCCATGAATGATACCTGTTTCTTCCTTAATCGTCGCAAAACATTTTTCAATGCTTTCATCCTTCGTTACATCACATTGTAAAATGATGGAGGGCTCCCCTTCCAATGTGGAAGATAGTTCCCTAACGCTTTTTTCCGTACGGTCTTTTCCGTAAGTGAAAACCATCTTTGCACCTGCTTTATGTAAGGAACGGGCAACTCCCCATGCAATACTTCTTTTATTCGCAACACCCATTATGACAAACGTTTTTCCCTCTAATGAAAAAGTCATCGTATGTGACCTCCTATTTTTAATACAAGTTATTAGTACCTGCTACTAATGACAGTATATCAAATTTCCTTTGATAAAAACACCGTTTTCTAAAGTCCTCTGGGAATGGCCCTCCAAGAGGGCCTTCTTTGACTTAAAGTAAATAGCCCATTAATAATGTTGCTAATCCGAAATAAATAAGAATACTGATAAGGTCATTTATAGTTGTAATGAAAGGACCTGAAGCTACTGCTGGATCGATTTTCATTTTATGCATGAGAAGCGGGACGATTGAACCGGCAAGTGTAGCAACGATTAGAGTTATGAAAATCGAAATACCGACCAATAATCCCAGCATTAAATCATTTTGCCAAAAATATACGATGAAAATGATGGCAATTCCACATGTCAGACCAATGATAAGGCCAGTTCCAGCCTCTCGAAGGACTAGTTTCCACTTGCTTTCCTGTTCTAATTCACCTGTTGCGATTCCTCTGACCGCTACTGCCAATGCTTGTGTTCCCGTATTCCCAGCCATGCCGCCAATCAATGGAATAAATACAGCCAGAATCGCTTTTTGGCTTAGTGTCTCCTCGAATCGCCCGATCAAACTCGCAGTCAGCAAGCCTAAGAACAAGAGGATGACCAACCATGGCAGCCGTTTTTTTGCAGCTGAAAATGGACTCTTATCAACATGATCCAGATCAGATATACCGGCGAGTTTAGAATAATCATCGGATGCCTCTTCATCCATGACATCAATGATATCATCAACCGTAATAATCCCTAACAGATGGTTCTGGAAATCGACGACCGGCACGGCAAGGAAGTTATAGTCCCTTATTTTTCGTGCCACCTCTTCCTGATCTTCAGATACAGGTACGGAAACTACCCTGTCATCCATTAAATCACCAATTAAAGCATCTTCATCTGCTATGATCAAAGTCCTGAGCGATAAAACACCAAGCAGCTTCTTATCCTGATCGGTAACGAACACATAATATATCGTTTCCGCATCCGGGGCTTCTTTTTTTAAGATCTGCATGGCTGATCGAGCCGTTTCATTTGCTTCAATGGCAATGAACTCTGTCGTCATGATACTTCCTGCCGTAGATTCCTCATAATTCAGAAGTTCCTGGATTTCGCTTGCCGCTTCATCATCCATGATGGTCAAATAGCTGACGGCCTGTTCATCATTGATTTCATTCAGGACGTCAGCAGCATCATCTGCATACATATGGGAAAGCATATCGGCCGCGTAAGAAGGATTCATTTCAGCCAACAGGCTTTCGTAATCCTCTTCATCTATTTCTATATTCTCAAAAAGGTCCGCCATTTCTTCCGGTGACAAATATGTGTAAATGACGGATCTGAATTCATCTGACAAGCTTGTATAAAATTGAGCCTGATCATAAGGATGCATTTCAAGGAACTCCGTACGAAACTGTTCTAGATTTTCCGTTTTAAGCGCTTCAAGCAAATACTCGTTATTCACTTGACTACTCTCCCGCTCCCTCTCCCGGTCCTTCATCTCCTCCATAATCATACACCTCCTAAAACATATTTTTTCATTTCCTCGTTTATATTTTATTTTTTTAAATAATACTATACTAATACCATAAACATATACAAAACAAACAAAGGATGTGTCAAATGAACATCGATATCATAGGGGACATTCATGGATGTTTCGCTGAATTCAGGCATCTGACCGAAAAAATGGGCTATACATGGGAGACTGGGGTTCCTGTACATCCCTCTGGACGGATTCTCGGCTTTGTAGGGGATTTAACCGATCGCGGCCCCAATTCCCTTCAAGTAATCGAGGTTGTCCATGAATTAGTCATTAACCAAAATATAGCCAGGTATGCCCCAGGTAACCACTGCAATAAATTGTATCGTTATTTTTCAGGCAATAAAGTGCAAATATCACACGGTTTAGAGACTACTGTAGCTGAATATGAATCACTGAACAGTCGGGAGCAGAAGAAAATCCGAAAAAAATTCATGGATCTGTATGAACGTTCCCCACTTTATCAACTCATTGATGAAGGGCGATTGATCATTGCCCATGCAGGAATTCGCAGTGACTATATTGGTCAATATAGCAGTAAAGTAAAAACCTTTGTCCTCTATGGTGATATAAATGGCTCCAAACATCCGGATGGGTCTCCGGTCAGGAAAGACTGGGCCAAATCATATAAAGGGGAATCTTGGATCGTCTATGGCCACACACCTGTCCCTGAAGCTAGACAAGTCAATCATACATACAATATTGATACAGGCTGCGTCTTCGGTGGAAAACTGACGGCTGTCCGTTATCCCGAAATGGATCTTCAAGAGGTGCCTTCAACCATGCCATATATAGCGGAAAAATTCAGGACATCTTTTGATTAACCAAAAAAACTCGCCATCTTGGTGAGTTTTTTTGCGTCCATGATTTTTTCAAAATCTTGAATCGTTCGTTTTATTGTGCCCCATTATAAAATCAGGAATCCCATCCTTTACTTCCATCGAGCAAACGGGACATATCTTCTGGCAACCCTTCTTGAAACAACATCATCTTCTTTGTGAAAGGATGTAAAAATTTCAGCTCAAAACAATGAAGGGCTTGGCGAGGGATACCTCTCCTGTTCCCTCCATATAAATCATCACCAGCCAGCGGGTGACCAATATGGGCCATATGGACCCTGATTTGATGTGTACGCCCTGTTTGGAGTTCCAAATCAAGGAATGTATGGGACTCTGTGTGTGCCAATACCTTAAATAGTGTACAGGCATGCCGGCCATCCTCCCTAACTTCCCGTTCGATGATGCTGGTCGATTTTCGTCCGATTGGCGCCACTATCTCTCCTACAGGTCCTTCAACGATCCCCTCAGCTATGGCTTGGTATCTTCGTTTAACCTGTCCTGATTTTTGCTGTTCACTTAATAGGTGATGGATATGCCGGTGCTTGGCAATTAAAACCAGACCTGATGTGTCCCGGTCAAGACGTGTAACTATATGGATCGTTGCCTGGACTCCCGTCTTCCTATAATAACCCGCCAAGCCATTCGCCAGACTGCCGTTGGGATGCTCGCGGGAAGGAATGGTATTCATGAAAGGGGGCTTGGCCACCACCAATACAAACTCATCTTCATACCTGACATCCAGGGGGATGGGTTCCGGTAAAAGGCCTTCACTTGCCTGCTCCGGCGGGAATATGACGGTGACGGTGTCACCTGTTTCAATCCGTTCCCTTACGGTTACTTCTTCGCCGTTCAACCGGATATATCCACCTTTAAACTTAATATCCGTTAATGCTCGTTTTGAAATATCGCATTTGCTGAGAAACTCTCGCAATAAAGAGCCAGAATCCTCTTCAGAAACCGACCAGGTCAAAGAAAAGTTTTGATTTGACATGAGGTGAGTCTATCTCCTTAATTAGCAATAAATGAATCATGCACTCTTTTCCAGAAAGGAAAAGGGCGGAATCTGGCAAATCGGATCTTTTCATCTGCCACCCGGCACTGTATCGACTTTACATTCTCCTGAAGCAAGGACAAATGGTCGACCGTAATTTGAAAATTGACCGCATTGACCGGCCTGAACATACATGTATGGTGTGCCGGCAGCAGAAGTGGAGATCCTACCGTTCTAAACACCCGGTTATTAATGGATGCCAATTCGGTAATCTGGATGGCATCGATTGATGGATGGACGATGGCCCCGCCAAGCGCCTTATTATACGCCGTGCTTCCAGACGGCGTCGCAATGCATAAACCATCTCCACGGAACGTCTCGAAATGCTGGCCGCGTATTTCAACGTCCATTACGAGCGTCCCTTCAACACTTTTGACTGTCGATTCATTCAAAGCCAAAAATCTGGCTTCCCGTCCTCCATGCTGATAACGGACAATCGTTTCGAGCAGTGGATATTCCACTATTTGAAATGGGGTTTTCGCTAATGCTATCACCAATTTTTCGATTTCATCAGGGGTCCAATCTGCATAAAACCCAAGATGTCCCGTATGTACTCCAACAAAGGCGGTTTTATCCAATCGATTCTTATAACGGTGAAAAGCATATAATAAAGTGCCATCACCACCGACAGAAATGACAATATCCGGCTGATCTTCGTCATATTCCAAATGAAAGTCCTGAAGATACGTTCGCATCCTTTGCATTAAAGTATTCGATTTCGCATCTCCTTTTGACGTAATCGCAAATTTCATGTAATCCCACCTTCAATTTAGATTTCTTCTCGTTTACCCATTTATTTGTTCAAGAATCTTTCTTCCGGGAAAAAAGACGCTGTGCTTCCTGGATTTCCGTACGGATTTGCGACATCTCTGCATCAAGCAGGAAGGCCGCTTCAGCTGCACGTTTGAGTCGCAGTTGAATATCTTCCGGGAAAATGCCTTTATATTTATAATTTAAAGAATGTTCAATCGTCGCCCAAAAATTCATCGCAAGAGTCCGGATTTGAATTTCGGCAAGGATATTCTTTTCACCATGGATCGTCTGGACCGGATAGCGGATTACAACATGATAAGAACGATAGCCGCTAGCTTTTTTATGGGAAATATAATTCCTCTCCTCGACTATCTCGAAGTCATTTCGACCTCGTAAAAGTTCAACCACCTGTTCGATATCATCCACGAACTGGCACATCATGCGAAGCCCTGCAATATCCTGGATCTCAGTTCCCAATTTATCAACGGGAATGTCCTTTAGGCTCGCCTTATCCAATATGCTGACAATCGGCTTTACCCTGCCTGTTACAAATTCGATCGGTGAGTGAATATTCTCTCTCTCAAACTGTTTCCTTAAACCCTTTAGCTTAACCTTCAATTCTTCGACAGCCTGAGTATAAGGCGCCAAGAAATCGTCCCAACTCTCCATTGCCACACCACCTATATCTATCTAAAAAGCGCCTGTTCAACTCTGGTATGGGCAGAACGCTCTCCTAAACCCAGCAGCCAAATGACTTTATGCCAATTCACCACTGGATCCTATTAAATCTTTCTCTAGCAAAAAATATGTATTAAATTTCTATATATACGATTGACCAATTCTCGTGCTCAACGTTTATATTTTATCATATCCTGCAATTGATTCCTAAATATTCAAGTACAATAGCAAAAAATTATTGAATTCAATTTGACAGCTGGAATGGTTCTTATATGATTAACCTAAGAATCAGCGAGAAAGGATGGGACACATGAACCAGCATATTGAAATTGAATTTAAAAACCTCTTAAGCGAAAAAGAATTTCATCAACTGATCGAATACTTTCATGTCGAGGCATCGAACTTTAAAACACAGAAAAACCATTACTTCGATACATTTGGATTCTCTTTGAAACAGCAAGACTCTGCACTTAGGATCAGGGAGAAAAATGGGCGATACGAGCTGACTTTAAAACAGCCCGCTACAGAAGGATTATTGGAAACGAATCAAGATATTCCTGAAGAAACCGCATATGGCTTCCTGGAACATAACATATTCCCTGATGGCGAGATCCGACATCTTATCCTCGAGTGCGGAATTGATCCAAAAGACTTTACCTGCTTTGGGACACTACAGACAGACCGTTTTGAATTTCCTTTCAAAGAGGGTCTACTCGTTTTAGACCATAGTTCGTATTTAAATCAGGAAGACTTTGAACTTGAATATGAAGTGACGGATGCAAAAGCCGGGAAAAAAAACTTCCTGACCCTCCTTGAAACCCTTCAAATTCCGGTAAGGGAAACCGAAAATAAGGTTAAGAGGTTTTATCGTGCCAAATTCCAGGAATAATCCTATTTGAATCCATTCGGAGGTGGAGAGTTTGAAAATCCAAGATTTCAAAACGTTTATGGAATTGCAGGCAATCCAGCAATTCACGAACGGCAACATAAAAAATACAAATTCATCTCGATCCGTTTTCCAGGACATGCTCTCGGCATTGGTTTCTGGTGATGCTCTAGTAGGCACTTCGCAGACATTGGGTTCCTTATTATCCAATGTGGAAATGGAAGCGAAGAAGTCCTTTCTACAACCCACCGGCCTGACACCCATGAGCATCAACCCGATTTCCGCTGGCCATGCTAACAAACAGAGCAGCGAAACCGCAACAAACTATGATCATATCATCAGCCAGGCGGCCAGTTTATATAATCTCCCGGAAAAACTGATTAAGTCTGTCATTAAACAAGAATCGAACTTCAACCCTGAAGCCACCAGTTATGCGGGCGCAACCGGCCTTATGCAGTTAATGCCAGCAACTGCAAAAAGCCTTGGGGTGGATGATGCAACCGATCCAGAACAAAACATCATGGGCGGGAGTAAATATTTAAGTCAAATGATGGCACGTTATGACGGAGACATTCAGGTTGCCCTTGCTGCTTATAATGCTGGGCCAGGGAATGTCGATAAATATAACGGGATCCCTCCTTTTAAAGAAACTCAGAACTATGTCCAAAAAGTTTATGGCACATTTTCAAGCTAAAGCAAACTGACCCTGTTTATTTATGACGGGTCAGTTTTTTCATGTCTAAATATGCTTATTCCACTACTCTGAACAAATGGTAAAGCTCCTCAAATGCTGTCATCTTCAATCATTTCCATGTGTCATACTACAGATGTAAAATTTTCTTTAAGCTATATATTTGTTATATCAGTACGTCATTGATAAAATATGAATAAATATCAACCATCTTTCTTTAAAAGGAGTAATCAACATGATGCAAGGGAACCCTACACCATATGAATTAATTGGAGAAGGGCAATTACACAAATTAATTGATGTGTTTTACTCCAACGTTAGTCAACACCCGGATCTGCAGCCAATATTCCCTGACGATTTAACTGAAACAGTCCGTAAGCAAAAACAATTTATGACTCAATATTTAGGCGGTCCCTCTTTATATACCGAAGAGCATGGCCATCCTATGTTGCGGGCTCGACATATACCTTTTGAAATTACACCAGAACGTGCGAAAGCATGGCTCTCATGCATGTATCAAGCCATGGACGAAGTTGGCCTTGAAGGTGAGATTAGAGAGTTTTTCTATCACCGCCTCTATTTGACGGCACAGCATATGATCAATACATCCGGAACTGACGGGAAAGGAGAAGACAGTTGAGCGCACAAAAACCAGTTTTCAATATTTCCGATTGGATCAAGACGCAGCATTGCTATGATATAGGAAAAAAGCCAATTGAAATTTATGTTTTTGTTGATCCGCTTTGTCCCGAATGCTGGGGCTTAGAACCAATTATTAGGAAATTACAGATAGAATATGGCCAATTGTTCAGTTTACGCCATGTTTTAAGCGGTAAAATCGATTCTCTTAATATGGGGAAAAATAAAAATTTTGAAAACATTGCTCAAGTTTGGGAAAAGACAGCCAGCCGCTCGGGAATGTCCTGTGACGGGAGCCTTTGGTCTGAAAACCCAATCTCTTCTCCATATACAGCTTCCATCGCAATAAAGGCAGCAGAATTGCAGGGCCGTAAATTGGCCATTCGCTTTTTAAGGCAGCTTCAAGAATATGTATTCATAGGTAAAAAGGATATATCCAATATCGAAGTCTTGACCGAATGTGCAAAAATAGTTGGATTAGATGTGGAGGAATTCCTTTATGACATCAATTCTTCCAGTGCAGCCAAAGGCTTTCAATGTGATATGAAAATCACAGGCGAAATGGAAGTGACTGAAATACCTTCCCTTGTCTTTTTCAATCAAAATATTGAAGAAGAGGGAATTAAGGTTTCAGGTGTCTATTCTTACGAGGTATATGTTCAAATTTTAGAAGATATGCTGAATGGTCTTCCAGCCCCCGCAACCCCTCCCTCTCTCGAAGAATTTCTAAGCTGTTTCAAACTAGTGGCCACAAAGGAGATTGAAACGGTTTATAATATGAGTAAGAATACAGTCGAGTTGGAAATGAAAAAGCTTGTTTTAAAACAGTTGGCAGAGAAAATTCCTGCTAAATACGGAACGTTTTGGAGATACACAAAGAAGCAGTCATGAATTTGACTGCTTCTTTGTTATATATTAAAAAGGAAAAACCATGCAAATCAAAAGATTGCATGGTTTTTTATTATAAGAAATAAGGGGATGGGAGAAATTTTCACGATCAAACAAAGGGGTATAAGTTTGTTTGTGATTCACTTCACAATATATAATATAACAGATAACCCATTTATGTTTCAACTGTATGTGTAACTTTTCACAATTTGTTCACAATATAATTTCCCTTCTTTTATTATCCCTTCTGGTATATATAGCTAAATAAGAGACGGTCTTAATTTTTAGGCCATACGTGTTTTGATATCTGATATAGTATGGGAATGCGTTTGTTTGTGAATCGTGTCACAATAAATATCTAAACATTTCTTTTTATTAATTCAGCTTACGTTCAACTTTTATTATTACCGGTACCATTATATTTCATAAAAATGAAAAACCCCAGCAAATCGCGAAATTTGCCGGGGTTTTCACCTATTTATACGATTAAGGGGATGGGAGAAATTTCACGACGAACAAACAAAGGGGTATATGTTTGGGATGTGATAACTTCTATATCTGTACTATAGCAGATTACACACCTTATTTGCAAGAACTTTGTGCGCAACTTCACATTATTGTCATATTCTTAGAATACTGCTTATTCTAAAACATACTATCTAATAATGAGCAGATGAGTTTTTACTGCTGCCAGGTTGGAGGTGACCAAATTGAAAGGCTTTATTCTACTCATACTCTTGATAGGGTCGCTATTTGTCCAGCTACTCGGTATCATGGACCTCATTCCTCTGTATTTTACCTCCCCTATTTTATTTTTTGTTTTGTTCATAATTCTTCATAGCTTAAATCAGAGAAATCGTTTTAAAGGATTGTGACGGACATCCAGATAAAGATGAAAAGGACCCGAAGAGTTCGGGTCCTTTCCACATCCTATTTATTCAAAAGTTCTTCCAACTCATTTAATTTTTCTTCGAATACATTCATGGCTTCTTGTACAGGCTCGGCTTTTGTCATATCGACGCCGGCCTTTTTGAGTACTTCAATCGGATAATCGGAACTTCCTGATTTCAAGAACTCCAGATACCTTTTGACAGCAGGCTCTCCTTCTTCAAGGATTTGCTTGCTCAATGCAGTTGCTGCACTGATTCCGGTTGCATATTGATAAACATAATAATTATAGTAGAAGTGTGGAATACGAGCCCATTCCAAACCGATTTCTTCATCAATGGTCACGTTCTCGCCAAAGTATTTCTTGTTCAGCTCATAATATTCCTTAGTAAGCATATCTGCCGTCAACGCTTCCCCATTTTGAGCTTTTAAATGAATTGTATGTTCAAACTCTGCAAACATCGTTTGGCGGAACAATGTGCCACGGAAACCCTCCAGGTAATGGTTCAGTAAATAGATGCGTTTCTTTTCATCTTCGATTGAATTCAGTAAATAATCATTCAACAGGTTTTCATTACAAGTCGATGCAACTTCCGCTACAAATATCGAATAATTCCCGTATGGATATGGCTGATGTTTACGTGTATAGTAGCTATGGACCGAATGCCCAAACTCATGAACGAGCGTGAATAAGTTGTTGACGTTATTTTGCCAGTTCATTAGAATATAAGGGTTCGTCCCGTATGTACCCGAAGAATAGGCACCGCTTCGTTTCCCTTTGTTCTCGTGCACATCGACCCAACGGTTTTCAAATCCCTCTTTCAAAACGTTCAAATAGTCCTCCCCTAGCGGAGCAAGACCTTTAAGGACATAATCTTTGGCCTCGTCATATGTCACTTCCATCTTCACTTCTTTAACAAGAGGAGTGAATAGATCATACATATGAAGTTCATCTAATTCCAGTACTTTTTTACGTAAATCAAGATAACGGTGCAGTAATGGCAAGTTGTCGTTGACCGTTTTAACGAGATTATCGTATACGGTCTCCGGAATGTTATTATTACTTAACGCCGCGTGGCGTGCTGAATCATATTTTCGAACCGTGGCATTGAAGTTGTGGTTTTTCACCTCACCTGACAGGGTTGAAGCAAATGTATTACGGAACTCCCCGTACTTGCTATATACCCCTTTAAATGCCTCCTCACGTACACGGCGATCTTCACTTTCAAGAAATCTGATATACCTTCCGTGAGTAATTTCCACTTCATTTCCCTCTTCATCCTTGATGGTCGGGAATTTCAGATCGGCATTGTTAAGCATACCGAAAGTATTGCCCGATGCATCGAGTACCTCTGATGCCTGCGCCAATAGTTCTTCCTGCTCTGCTGATAGGATATGGGGTCTCTGAAGATTAATTTCCTCTAAAGAATGTTTATATAATTTCAATTCTTCTTTTTCTTCCAAAAATCCTTCCACTTTACTTTCGTCAATACTCAATAGTTCAGGAACCATATATGAAAACGCAGCCGCTGCCTGTGCGTATAAAGCTTTTGCCCGATCCTCCATCCCTTGATAAAATGGATTGGTAGTATCTTGATCATTGCGCATATGTGAATAAGAATAAACTTTCCCTAGCTTCTCGAAAACCTCATCTTGAAGTTGGAGTGCCGCAAATAACTTTTCTGCACTTTCCCCCAACGTCCCTTTATGTGCCTCCGCTTTCTTGAGGTCTTCCTTTACCGCTTTGAAGGCAGCTTCCCAATCTTCCTCGGTTGCGAAGATATCTTCCAGTCTCCACGTATCTTCAGGAGCTATTTCACTTCTTGAAGGTAATGTATTCGTTTTTGTTTCCTGTGCCATAAAAATTCCTCCCCATTCTATAGAAACTTGCCCTCGGGCTAACTCATTAAACCGGATTGAACACTGCAATGCTTCATTCTGTTTAATTCCCAGTTCTTATTACTATTTCTCCATTCACAAAAATAATCCTGCCATTTCATCTGAATTCAAGATAAATTGAGATGTTATCACTGATTATACTGGATATTCCCCTTTTCCATCATCAATTTATGCTTATCATAGAAATCTTTTTCCAAAATTTGAGCTTGATCACTGGTGAAAGGAATGATAAATTCCTTTTCAACTTTAAAAACCCCTTCTTCCAGCCTTGATAGATAACCCAATTGTTCCAAAAGCATGATATATTGATCTATAGGATACTCGATGGTTTTTCCATGAAGCAATGGCAACGGTCTGAACTTTATTTCCCCTTTTTTTGAACGCTTTCTAAAAATGCGGATAATATCAGCCATATAAATCTTTTCCCCTGTTGTTTTCTCTTGAAACACATCCATGTATAACCATGCCTGCCATTCGATCGAGGCAGTTTCGATCAACAGCATCCCTCTGACGGGAACACCCACTTCAATTGGAAGTGTCGCAGGTGAAATATGATGTAAATATAGCGCTTCGAAAAAAGGATCGCATCTGCGTGCTGTTTTAACTCGGTGGAGGGACCAGCCATTACGTTTATATCTCCATACAGGCAGAAAAGGGAAATGAAAGCAGTTTTGGGGCACTGCCCGATTAGGGGGAAGGAGCTTTAGAGTAGCTGTTGTCAATTCGGCAAAGACGGTTCTGGGGGTAAAAGGAGTGAGGTTCTTCAATACTGATAAATGATCAGTTTCCGGGCAATACATCCAAAGAAACGGATGATGGAAGCTGCCGGTGACGAAGAGCCATTGGAAGCGGGATATACTGAATTCATAAAAGCTTTTCCTTTTTATGCTTTTTGCAGCGAGGATCCAGATTGGCTTGATGCCTATGCTTTGATAGGCTCTCGACCTTTCCATGAATTCCACCTCGGGGATAACTGAGCATTGAAATTCTATCGCATAGCGATTACCTCCGATCCGCACTAAAATATCAGCCCTTTTCTTAATTTCGGGAAGGTAGGCTTCTAGATCCACTTGATAACCATGTGATAAAAACCACTGAAACAATCTTCTTTTTCCCATTATATGATAGGCGGATTCCGGTTCTGAAGAAGCACGGCATGAAGAACTATTTTTATGGGCGAAATGCGGAACCCTTACGCTTCCCGCTTTGATGGTCAATTCCATCTTGCAGCATGGACAATAATAATCCGCCAATTTTCTCCATTCATCAATCTCGTTTGCCGGTATCTTTTCAGGGAGGGTAATCCAAGTCCCATCTTTATTTATCGCAGTTAGCATACATCTCCTCCTCATTCACTACATTCGCCTCATTCGCTTAGGATTCCTTTTAATGTGCAAAAAAAAATGCCTGATCGGCATAAAAGAGAGTTACAATCTAAAGAAGGGGTGAAAGCAATCGGCAAGTGGACTCCAATAATTTCAAACCGAAATTCCGTTTGGAAAACTCATCAATCTCCACTTCCTTGGATACTTTTATATCTTCCATGTAATCATTCACCAGCTGCTGAGCACTTTCCGTCCGGTAAAGAAATGCATTGACTTCGAAATTAAGGTGAAAGCTTCTCATATCGATATTGGTTGTCCCAATTGATGCCAGTTGGTCATCCACAATGATGATTTTACTATGCATGAAGCCTTCATTATATTGAAATATACGAACTCCAGAAGCAAGCAATTCGGGAAAATAAGTTCTCGAAGCATGAAATACGATACGTTTATCGGGGTTCTTCGGGACGAGAAGCCTGACATCCAAACCACTTAAAGCAGCCACCTTCAATGCTTGTAAGATATTGTCATCAGGAACAAAATACGGGGAGGCAATCCAGACGGACTTTTCTGCTGAAGTGATCATCTTAAAAAAAATGCTTTTAATGATCGTCCATTCACTATCCGGCCCGCCGCCAATCAATTGAACTCCGCCATGTCCTTGATGGGTCGGCATTCCGGTCATGAGGTATTCATCGCTTAAAAAACTATTGTTGGTGCTATAATACCAATCCTGCAGAAATATGAGCTGTAACGTCCTGACCGCTTCCCCCTTTATGATGAGATGCGTATCCCGCCAAGAACCGAATTTCTGGCCTTGTCCCAAATATTCATCCCCTATATTGAGGCCGCCGATGAAACCGACAGAGCCATCTATCACAATTATTTTACGATGGTTGCGAAAGTTGAATTTATTATTTAATAAAGGGAGATGCAGCGGACCAAAGGCCACCATTTCGGCTCCTGCATTCTTCAATTCATCGATATAGGATCGAGCTAACTTCCAGGAACCAACCGCATCATAGAGAAAACGGACCTTTACCCCTTCTTTTACTTTTTGTATCAAGATGTCTTTTAGCAATCCGCCAATACGGTCATCCCTAACAATATAATATTCTAAATGAATATGATGTCTTGCTTTTTTTAATTCTTCGATGATATTGGAGAATGTCTCCTCACCATTTCGTAAAACCCTCGTTTCGGTCGTAAATGATACAGGGCTATTCCCCAGCCTATTTGCAAGAGTGATTAACTGCTGAGGGTGCTCGCCCATTTCCATAATTCGTTCATTATATCCCGCTTCGCCGCTCATTTTCACGAAATTCTGTTTATCCAAAAAGTACTTCTTGCGAAATATCCTATCTTTCCGAAAATTACGGCCAAACAAAAAGTAAAAAATGAAACCGAAGAATGGGAAAGCGCAAAAAATAACAAGCCATGTTATGGTCTGGATGGGATCTCGATTTTCGAGGAAAATATTGAATCCAATTATCACCAAGAAAAGGGTCAAAATAAGACTAGAATAAAAAATCAGCCCGCCATCAACGCCATTTAACAGAAAATGCCAAGTACTGACCAACATGAGAATAAGCAGACCGATGCCAACTATATTCTTCACCTAGACTCCCTCCAATTAACAAACACAGGAACACTAAAATAACCCCCTTAGACGAAAAGGCCGATTTCTACTGAAATCGGCCTCAACAGTCTATGCGAAATATTTATCGACCGTTGTGAATACATCATTTTCGATAACTATCTTTCCGTACTCTTCAAGCATATGCACCGTTATAGGCGACTCCTGGCTATATTCCAATAAAAGACTTAGAACATTATCGATTTCTACCTCATCAATCTCCGCTTCGGAAAATTCGATATAAAGATAATATTTATTCTGATAAACATAAAGTTTAGTCGTCCAATCATCCAAGCCATGACGTTTGCTCAATGATATGACATCTTCAAAATCCTCGAAAGTCGTGATGAATTCAATCATACCATCTTCGAATGTCATACCGCTTTCTTCATCTTTACCATGAAAATGTTGATCAAGAAGCGTATCCATCTTGTCTGATACATTCAAATCCCTTATCTTATCATCTGAAAGAGGCAGCTCGAGTTTCTGACCATCTTTGGCAAGCTGGGCTTTTGTGACCAAAACTTCCAAGCCTTTTTCAAGGGCTTGAACTTGAATCCATAAAGGTCCTTCAATCATGAATTCTTCTTCCTGATGCACTTCATCCATCATTTCCCAAAAAAGTTCCTCACTTCGCTCGCGGCTGTACCAAATTTCTTCGCGATCAAAGCCTCTTTCCTCAATATCTATATAGGAAATATAAAATTTTACTGTATCGTCATTAATGCGTTCGATTTCCATGATTCCCCTCTCCCTTCCTTTCTCATTTTGAAGGGATAATAACCCCCAAGCGAAAATTGCTCTTAAAAGCTCTTTACCCGTAAGTGAATACTGTAAATCATGATAGCCATTAAAACAGACTATTTTACATCATTTTATGACAAAACCTTGAAGAAGGGAAATAAAAAACATTACTTATCTAAAAAACAATTGTTTGCCTAATATTCCATTCATTCTATAAAAAAATACATCCGCATGCAACTATCATAATGCTTTAATAAATTTTACTCTTACTGCCGTCAATGTCATATTATATACATGGCATGTATGAGCTGCATTCTTATTTTCCCTTTAAATGATGACCGGTTAAGGGACCTGTTGCAGCTAAGAAACGACCGCTGTCGTCTATGAATCCTGTTATGTTTCCCGTCATTTAATAAAAAAATCAGCGGAAAATCGGATATGTATAAAGAAAAAGCCCTGCACATTTCCTGGCAGAGCTTGAAAGACCTTATTAGTTGACCATACGTTGTGCTTCCCGTAATTGGAATGTACGAACTTTACGTGGTAAAAATCGTCTTATCTCATCTTCATTATAACCAACTTGAAGCCGTTTCTCGTCAAGGATAATTGGACGTCTCAACAGTCCAGGATTCTCCTTGATCAATTTATATAATTCTTGAAGAGGCAGGCTCTCTAAATTTACGTTTAACTTTTGGAAAGTTTTTGACCGTGTTGAAATGATTTCATCGGTTCCATCTTCTGTCATTCGAAGAATTTCTTTAATCTCATCAATCGTTAACGGTTCTGAGAAAATGTTTCTTTCTTTATATCCAATCTCATGTTCCTCTAACCATGCTTTTGCTTTTCTGCATGAAGTACAACTAGGTGATGTATATAATGTTACCATGCTTACTCACACTCCCTAAATATAGAATCGGTGATCTATGAGGGGAAATCTACTATTGTATTCATAAGTACCACTCTAATTTGAAATAATTTTAAATAAGTATTTCATGTTCCTTATTATACACTAATTTTTTTAAAATGAATACCCTTTTTGATATTTGAAAAAATCCTTTAAAACTTCCTGTTCAGGCTGTACTATAGCTATTTCATTTTTTTATGTAATACATTAAGACCACATTTTCTAATTGAAAAAACATACCTGCCATTCTCATTTAACTCTCAATTCGGCCCTCATGATTATTTAATTATCTCGTTACTTTTATTTACCCCCAATCCCTGTTAATAAACAAGATCCTGTTAATATATTTTCTTTAATAAAAAGCAAATTCCTCCTTTTACAAGAAAAACCATTCTTTTAGCACATATATTTCCAAAAGTGAAAAAGGTGATTCGAAAGAGTCCGCAATAAGGGAGTAATCTACCATCCAAGAAGTTATAGATATTCATTTCCCTGCAGAATATGCACAATAAGAAAAGACAGTTAATCTACAATCTCAAAAACGATCCAGTTGATGCCAGAAATCCGCTCCCTTTCCTCCGACCTGTCTGCCAAGCCTCCTCAAAGCAAGAGTCTGTGGGGTCTCGGCTAGCAAGCATTTTTGCAGGAGTATGGAAATTTTCTCAATATATTGGAACTTACATCCAAAATGACTTTATTGAATATTAACCAAATTATCCTTTTAAAAAACATGATTTCGACAAACTAAAAAGGGCCGGTTAACAACCGGCCCTTTTAACTCAAACTTCCATCTCTTTAAAAATATCTGCTTCCTGACCAGCATTTAAGCTAAGTACATCATCTACATCTTGATAAGATTTCCCATAAAGATCATCATCTTTGTAAGTATGGATTTCAGAATAAATCTCTTTCATGAAATCAAATACATCTTCTTCATCAACAGATGGATTTGCCGGCCAATATAAGATTTCCATAGGAGTATTCTCCTTGGTGGCAAGCGATTTTCTGCTGTAGGAAATCGAAGAGGCGTGCTTGAATCCTTCCCTTTTATAAAATTTCAGCCTTTTAAATGTATCATCATCATTTTCCTGTACTGGTTCTACTTCCAGCAAGATCGTTTTCTGCTTTTTTTGCAACTTTTGAATTAATTTCCTTCCAAGTCCCTGTCCCCTTGATTTCTTTGATACAAAAAGGTAATCAACGAATATAAACTCGTCCCCTTCCACATATAATAAAACATGGTCGGGACCTTCATCCTTTTTATATATTTCCTGCTTATCTTCTAAAAGAACTTCTATGTGTTCTTTTGACTTCATTTCTTCAATAGGGAAATACTGGTTTAGCTTTTCATACCAATTCATAATTTAATCTCCTCATTTGCTAGTTTATACTTTCCAGATTTTTTCTTATCCTCTACAATGGAACTTGAATAGCTTGAAAATATTAGGAGGGTTTTGATGATCAGCTACTTTTTGGACTTTTTTTTAGTAGCCGCTTGCGTTATTGGCATTACGGCTGTGAATGGCGTTGTAACGAATGGCATCGGCGAAAAATGGTTTGGCGGGAAACGTCACTCTCATATTTTCGATCAATCGAAACGAATTCAGTCAGGGTGGAGTCAAGTTGGCGGGAATAAAAAGCGGTAATTCAGAGAGAATTTGGATGACCGGAAGGAACTTCCCTGGTCATCCTTTTTTTCATGGGGTATAGTCTACTCCCTTGGTATATCGATTTGCTGCATTCCACAATAAGTATTCATCAATGCCATTATCATTCAATGCTTTTATTTGGGCTTCCACTTCTTCCTTACCATACCTTTGGTAATTTCCATCGCCTAAATATGAGGCAGTAAAATCTTGCAGCCAAGGTCTTGAAGTAGGTGGTGTTTTTAATTCCTTCAGCTTCCCATTCTCCAATTTCGCATATTCCTTAACGAGATTATAGGGCTCCAAATCAGGCTTTTCGATACCGAAATAAGATGTCCAGTGACTCGGATAGATCATCGAGGAAATTACATCAACATTCTCAGAGATTTTTGTGAAGTTTTGCCCAATTCCAGGAGCTTCAGGCAATGTAGCCGCATATCCAAAAATATCCACTGACACTTCGACATCGTATGGCTTCAGTTGCTTCCTCGCATAACTTACGAAATCCGTCACTGCCTGAACCCTTTTGGCTGTATGACTCATTTTCGCTTCATCATATTCACCCACATCATATTTCAAATCGTCTTCTTTATTTTCGAATCCTTCGGGAAAACGGACATAGTCAAATTGAATTTCTTTAAAACCCATCTTTGCCGCTTCAATGGCAATACCGACATTATAATCCCACACCTCTTTTAAGAATGGGTTAACGAAGGCTTCCCCTCGACCATTCTTCCATACCTTTTCACCATCTAAAAAAGACAATTCAGGTTTCTCTTTGGCCAAAAGGGAGTCTTTAAAGACGACAACCCTTGCAATCGGATAAATCTGTTTATCTTCAAATTTTTTCAGCATTGCCCTTGGGTTTTTTATGTAGTCTTTACCAATCCCAGCATATGGAGAGTCAGGATCTTCCGTTTTATACGTTACGTTCCCCTTGTCATCCTTAATGTCAATGACCATCGCATTCAAATCGGTTTCATCTACATATTTAATAAGTTCATTCAATTTATTGCCACCCGCTGCAGGCCCTGTCACATATATTCCGCGTACAGCATCCGGATAGTCGAATTTCAACCCCGAATCAAAAACAAAACGCGGTACGTTCGCAGGCAATTCTTTATTTTCTAATGCTACCTGCCTGGTTTCGTTCATGCCTTGCGCATGAACTGGCTGTTGAATCAGGAATATGCACATACCTGTCATCAACCATTTACACATTGGTTTCATTTTCTCCACCTCATTCGCCATCAGTCATCAATATTCAACAAATATAATAAACCCCTTTCTTTAATACCACAAACGATTAACTTTACTCCTATATATGATAAATAATTTTTTAAAAAGCTTTACAAAGTTCAGCTTAAGAATACGTTCACAATCCTGTACTCCCTTGTGAGTATCCTTCCCTAAAATGGCCTGCTCATTGTGATATATGTGAAACGGTTTGATTTTCCTTGAAGACTTCATTTCTTCCATGTCAAAAAAAAGAAACCGAAAATCCTTTCTATTGGCTTGATTTCCGTTTCGATTATACATTTAATATGAATAAATGCTAAAATACAGTATAGTGGACATTTCGTATTCTCAAAATGGCATCGATACAGGACAAAACGGCCCTCCACAAGATTCAAATGAGCGTTTCCCCACAGGAACATGCACATTTCTTTCAAAGAATGTGGATTCATTTTCTATTTATCCTTACAATAATGAAGAGCGAATATCCATTTATCAATAAACGTATTTAGAGGAGTGACTAGCAGTTGAAAAGGATTTTCTCCGGCATTCAGCCATCCGGTTCCGTTACTTTAGGAAATTACATCGGAGCCATGAAACAATTCGTTAACTTACAAAATGAATATGAATGTTTCTTTTGTATTGTTGACCAACATGCAATTACAGTTCCACAAGACCGCATCAAGTTAAGGAAAAACATTAAAACATTGGCCGCTTTATATCTGGCCATTGGCCTGGATCCTGAAAAGAATACCATCTTCATCCAATCAGAAGTACCAGCGCATGCACAGGCAGGCTGGATTTTACAGAGTATATCCTATATTGGGGAACTTGAGAGAATGACACAATTCAAGGACAAATCCGCTGGCAAAGAAGGGGTATCCGCAGCACTGCTCACTTACCCGCCGTTAATGGCTGCCGATATTCTCCTTTATAGTACAGATGTGGTCCCTGTCGGGGAAGACCAAAGACAGCATCTTGAATTGACACGCGATTTGGCTGAACGATTCAATAGAAAGCATAATGACATATTTAAAATCCCGGAAATCAGCCTCCCTACAGAAGGGGCCCGTATCATGTCCCTTCAGGAACCAACCAAGAAAATGAGCAAATCCGATCCTAATAAAAAGGCGACGATTGCCTTATTGGATGATCCGAAGCAAATCGAAAAAAACATCAAGAGCGCAGTTACCGATTCGGAAGGAATTGTCCGTTACGATAAGGAAAACAAAGCAGGTGTTTCCAACCTGATGTCCATATACTCCATTTTCAGTGGAAAATCCTATTCAGAAATTGAAGAGATGTATGAGGGCAAAGGCTATGGTGACTTTAAAAGTGATTTGGCTGAGGTGGTTCTTGGAGAAATCCTACCAATCCAAGAACGCTATAATGCATTGATCGATTCACCTGAATTGGATGAAATTCTGGACCGCGGTGCAGAAAAGGCGAATATTGAAGCCAATAAAATGATCAGAAAAATGTATAATGGCATGGGACTTGGCAGAAAGAGATAAAAGAAGACGATTCTCAACGGATTGTCTCAGTGTGTAAACAAAAGGTTTCGGAATGATATCATTCCGAAACCTTTTGTTTGTTTGGAGAAGTTGACCTCTCGTGATTCCTTATCACATTCTTGCCAAATATGTCACTCCTCCGCTGGCTCAGGCAAATTTTCAAATTGTACATAAAAAACTGTAGACAGATTCGATTTTCATCAAGTCTGTCTACAATCTAAGACTTATCCTTAACGGATCGTCTTTTTTGTTCATAAAATCGATGGGCTATCGCCAGCCTCCACTTGCCAAAGCTTTTCAAAAAAAGGCTGCCCCTTCACAAGGTTTTCACAAAGTTGAAGGTGCTTCTCTGACCAGCCTTCCTTCATTTCTTCATATAACTCAAGCCAAGCTATCTGAAAATCCATTTCTTGAATGCTTTCATATTTCTCAGGGGCCCATTCTGTGTACCAATAGCGGATTTCAGCAGTGTTTTTCGCCGTGAATAATTGGTCCATGGCCATGAATAGCAATTGCTTAAGCTGTCTTTCTTTTCTTGTCAAACCGTTCATGAATAAGGGAGACGGCGACAAAATATGATATTCTTTCTCAGATGTAGGTTTTTCAGTAAAGGTGTAATCCATCTCATCATGGTTTTCTATCATGTCATAAACAATTTGTTCCTGCCGGGGAATTATTCTGCTTTTCCTAATCGGAATATGATAACCTATCGTATCAACAGCTAAAATTCCATTTCCATCAGTCACGATAAAACAATAGTCAAGCTGAATTCGCTCATGATTTTTCCTAGCATATGCTTTTTGATAAACATCATTCAGCAACGGCTTAGGTAATTCTGACAAGTCGTTTTCTATGTAGTGGAACAATGTTGATGACACTTTCAACAAAGGAACTTGATCTAGCAGTTCGATCCCGTCATCTTTCCTCCATTCATGAAAATGACAAATATTATAGCCGTTTTCTTCTCCTTCAAACCAGTTAACCCATACATCATGAAGATATAGCATCATTCATCCCTCACTTAAACAAATTTCTGTTTGTCAATCAGTATAGGCAGGAACCATACAATTTATTCCTATTCTAGAAAACAGATTAAGAAAAAAAGAACGTATATATTAACTCTATTTTGATAAGAATTCTTCAGATTGAATAATGAATGATCTTTTCACGGAGAGTTTTTCAAAATTTTTCACCAAGTAATAGCCACTACAGTATCCAAGCATATATGGATATCCTTTTGTCCCAAGCAGAAGTACATCATGAAGAGGATCTGTACGTTTTATCGTGTGCTTTTCCTCTAAATGCTTTCTCCAATATTCTCTTAGTTTATCTTCCTGATATAAATTAGTCCAATTCGCTAAATATTTGGTTCCTAAATATTTTCCCACCGTTCTTTCCGCCAGTCCTTCCATGATCATCGTATCAAGGAGAGTGAATTCTTTTTGGTCCTTTTTCAAATGATGCAGACGGCAAACATGATGGTATTCATGAATCAACAAGGCCTCCATTTCCTTTTCGGCTATCCCCTTTCCGTAAAAAAGGAATAGTTTATCTTTAAAGGCCAACCCTGACTTCGTTTCAACTTTTTTATTCCACATCCCTGTAGACATGAGCGGGAAAATATATATGGGAACATCAGGCCCTCCCCATAGCTTCTTATAAGCTGTAAACAAGCTTTGTGTTTTTTCCCATACATCGTTTTCCTGTAAGTCTTCCCATGTGAGTTTTGTTTTTTGATTCGGCGAATACATGCCATGCTTCAATAAATGATGATAAATCATTTCCGCATCAAGGGTATCGTTGAAAGTGCTTTTAAGTCTTTCCATCATCTGGATCGGCCGGTTGAAGTCCCTCCTCATCCATTCATTGGTTGAAATGACTCCCATTTCCCCATACACCTCCGCTTCTATTGACTATCGTATGATTTAATGAAGGCGGATGACACAATATATCCCTTTTCCCTTCAACATAAAAAAGAGCAGATCCCAATAGATCTGCTTTTCCTTCAAAAATTATTGATATTTCTTGAAAAGAATCGTTGCGTTATGTCCACCGAATCCAAGTGAATTGCTGATGGCTGCATTGATTTCGCTCTTCCTTGCTTGATTCGGGACATAGTCCAAATCACATTCAGGGTCTGGTGTTTCAATATTGATGGTTGGAGGCAAAATGCTGTCCCTGATTGCCTGAATCGTGAATATTGCTTCCACACCGCCTGCTGCCCCTAACATATGGCCTGTCATTGATTTAGTGGAACTTATCGCAAGTTTATTAGCATGGTCGCCAAAGACTTCTTTGACTGCCATCGTTTCGTACTTGTCATTGTATGGCGTACTCGTTCCGTGGGCATTCACATATTGGATGTCTTCAGGATTCAAACCTGCATCCTCAATTGCAATTTTCATGGCTCTTGCACCGCCTTCTCCACCTGGTGCCGGAGCGGTAATATGGAAGGCATCTCCAGTTGAGCCATAACCAGCTATTTCAGCATAAATCTTGGCTCCTCTATTCAATGCATGTTCAAGGTCTTCCAGAACAATGATTCCAGCTCCTTCACCTATTACGAAACCATCACGGTTTAGATCGAAAGGACGGCTAGCGGTTTGTGGATCAGGATTTGTCGACAAAGCCGTATTTGCACAGAAGCCTGCAACCGACATTTTTGTGATTGGCGCTTCGGCCCCGCCTGTAATCATGACATCGGCATCGCCCCGTTGAATGGCTTTAAACGCATCACCAATTGAGTTTGTTCCTGTTGCACAGGCTGTTACCGTACATGAATTGATTCCTTTTGCACCCAGTAAGATAGAAACCTGGCCGGCTGCCATGTCCGGTATCATCATTGGAACGAAAAATGGGCTAACCCGTTTATATCCCCTGTTTAAAAAGTTTTCATGCTGTGTTTCAAGTGTCTCCAGCCCGCCGATACCCGAACCGATCCAGACCCCGACACGTGCAGCATTTTCATCGGTTATTTCCAGCTTGCTATCATTGTATGCCATAACGGAAGCTGCAATTGCATAATGGGTAAAACGGTCCATTTTGCGCGCTTCTTTACGATTTATATATGTTTCTATATCAAAGTCCTTGATTTCAGCAGCCACTTTAACGGGATATTCTTCAGCATTCAAACGAGTTAAAGGCCCTATTCCCGATTTCCCCTCGATTATATTCTTCCATCCAGTTTCTGCATCATTACCAACTGGAGAGATTGCTCCAATACCTGTTACAACTACACGACGATTAGTCATTGAAAATGGCTCCTTCCTATTTTTAAAGCTCTTACGATTTGTTTCTTCTTTTATTTACCCCATCTAAGAGCGATCGCTCCCCATGTAAGGCCACCACCAAAGCCGACCATGACGATTAAGTCATTGTCCTTGATTCTTCCTGCTTCCATTTCTTCCACAAGGGCCATTGGAATGGACGCTGATGAAGTATTTCCATATTTATGAACCGTTTTTGTCATCTTTTCAAGCGGGAGACCCAGGCGTTCCCTTGAGGCTTCCATTATGCGTATGTTTGCTTGATGCGGAACAAGCAGATCCACATCTTCCTTTGTCAAACCAGCTTTGTCCAATACACCCAGGCTGGATTCCCCCATTTGACGGACAGCAAATTTAAATACTTCACGTCCATTCATATGGATGAAATCTCCTTCTTGTAATAAGTGCTTCCCGCCAGTTCCATCTGCCCCTAATTCAAAGGAAAGGACCCCTTTGCCATCAGATACAGGTCCAAGTACAGCTGCACCCGCTCCGTCACCAAATAGGACAGCCGTATTACGGTCTTCCCAATTGGTTACTTTCGAAAGTTTTTCAACACCGACAATCAACACATGCTTATATGCACCTGTCTTAATAAATTGCTGTGCCGTGATCATTGCATACATGAATCCGGCACATGCCGCACTTACATCCATCGCAGCTGCCTTCATCGCTCCCAATTTCTCTTGAATCATGCAAGCGACAGAAGGAAACGACTGATCAGGTGTAACGGTAGCCACAAGAATCATATCTATCTCTTCAGCCGAAATTTCCGCATTTTTCAATGCAGCCTTTGCGGCTTCATAAGCCATATCTGAAGTATCAATATCATCATTTGCAATTCTTCTTTCCTCAATACCCGTCCTGGTCCGGATCCACTCGTCAGAAGTGTCCATAATTTTTTCTAAATCCGCATTTGTAACGATTTTGTCGGGTAAGTAGCGGCCAAGGCCTAGTATTCCAGCATTCATCTTGCCATCCCCTTATATTTTAATGAGTTATTATAATCATCTATTATTACCTGGTACTAATTTTATATAAAAAAAGACTTCCTTGCAAGAGTTAAGCAAGAAATCTCTTTCTGAAGCCGGTCAAGCGCCTATGCCAGGGGAATTTCAGGGACATAGATTATTAATAAAAGGAGTAAGGAGGAACTCATTATGGACATTTTCAATCGTAACCGCGAACGAAACCCGGATGATCATTTTTCGAATTTGATGTTTGGCAGGAAACCCGAACCGGAGCAAGAGGAATCGAAGGTGGATTACTTGCAATTAATGGCGAGCGTTGAAACATTGATGGGCTTATACAGTCAATACAAACCGACCATTGATAAAATCAATCTGAACCCATTGATCGCCAAGTTCTTGAAAAAAGAATAAAAAAATTAAGGCTGCCCTTTATCGGGACAGCCTGCCTTTAATTAACGCTGAGCATCTTGTTTGCCAAGCTCATAAGCTTCTTGCATTACGCTTTTAAAGAGCTCCATGAATGGCTCTGCCATCTCCATTGAAAATGGAATCCCGCTTGCCTCAAGCTTCGCTTTAGCCTCTGGGAAGTATTTCATGGCGATTCCCATAAATTCAAGAGTTTTATCTGAACTCATTCGCGTTTCCCCCCTATCTTTTGAATATTCATCAATTGATTTGTGATGCCCAAATAATGCACAATAATATCATAATTCCACAGAACCCTTTCGTAAAGGGCGTACATATAAAATCATGGATATCTTTTGATGTTATTCCTATCCTTGTACATTATAGTACAAGACATATAGATTAGAGGCAAATATACCGTTTTGTTCTGCTCAAATAAGAAAATAATTGTTTAATCACGCTTTCTCCACTTTTTAAGTAAGTTTAATCGTTTATTATGTTTTTTTTGTAATGCAATGCCTTCTTCCGGTTCCATTTTACATTGCACTTCAAATATTGTTCCTTTATTGATTTTAGTTGTTGATTGTTGGGGAGTGAATGAATCCATGCTTTCACCAAATATTAGCTTGGCACATTCAATCCAATGATCATCAATAGAGCTGCATAATTGGATGTCCCTATCGGAACTTGAGGTTAGCACCCCTTCCAAGGCATTAACAAAATCAGTGATATAGAGGGCATCAAAGGTATATTCGGCAGTAATTGCCGCTTTGATATCAGACTGCCCAAGCTGATTGATTCCAGCTTCAAAGCTCATGCCTTCCGATTGCCAAGGTCCATAAATCGTCGGTAAAAATATGATTTTTGCAGAATCGATTCCACGAATCGAGCTTAATATGGAATGAAATATACTGACATCTTTTTCAATGGGCATGAAAAGAACGAAATTGGGCGTTTCATTCTTGCCATTTTTGCATTTCTCAATGAAGGAAACGATTTCGCCTATCAGAAAATCGATTTTGTCCATTTTGCCGCTTTGAATATCGTAACAAGAGATGAACACCGTGTCCTGCTGTGAAATATCCAATAATTTAAGTTTATTTATCGGAAAGTATATATAATTTGAATTCCTTCCTATTTCAAGTTCTTTTTCTTCCATAATATATTGATTTGCTTCGGAATCATCCCAATCGATTCCGATTACTTCTTTCCCTTGATTCAAGAAATATTGAGTCACATAGAATCCCACAAATCGATAAGTGCCAATGACAATGTTTGTTTGCATAAATACAGCCTCCTCGTATGCCATCAAGCCCACTTCACCCGGCACGTCTAGTTTTTTTAGATGCTGTATCGTATGCAAACTATTGTAAAAATATATCTTTTCTCATAAAATCTCTTCATTCTCATTGAAAAACTTTTGTATTTGATAGGGGATTTTATAACGTTTTTCGGGCAATATATACGTCAGCTGCAAGTCTGCTTTTCTAGCCAGCTGGATTTGCCGATAAAGGGAGGCTTGCTCTTTCCGTAAGCTTCCAAAAACCTGAATCACTTTCATGGGGATATTCTCTGCGATAACTGAATCTTCAGTGTCCATGATATGCTGTTCACATTCTGCCGGATCGAGCTCATATGCAGCAGCAACCTCTGACAGCCACTTTTTATAGAAGAACTTATTTTCCTTTTCTTTTTCCAGTTGTGCTTTCAAGGAAAAAACCGGATCGATCAATACGACAGACCGAATTTTATTTCCAAGTTCATTCATTAGCTTTAGGGCAAGTAGTGCGCCTGTCCCCTCTGCCAATATATGAACCCTTTGATTGACAATTTCTTTTTTCATGAAAAGAATATATAGGTTAAGGGAAAGGTCCAGTGCTTTAGGACTGCCCCAGTTGGCTCCGTGAAAATTGGAAGAAAATAGCGTGTATCCGTATTCCTTTAAATATTCCAGTATCTGCAGCCTGCCAGGATGCTGCAGCCAAAAGCTGCTGTCTTTTTCGACAAAATGACTACGGTCTCCAATTACCAATACGGAAAAACCACTGGGCCGCTCTGGATAATAGATGATATTCCATTGGTCATCAATTTGAAAAGTTCGTTGTTCCATCGTTCAAACTCCTTTAAGGAATATTACTACTACTATATTAATTTATGACGAAAAATAGAAAGGGTCAGTGGAAACGCCTAACTTCTTATCTTAAATTAACCAAGCAGGGACGACTTTTGTTTTTATTTTCCCCTATAATTTCCTTTTTGAAGTTTTGAACCAACTTGTATGCCCAAAAAATTCTCTTATGATTTAATGTATTGAATAATTTAAAGGTTATTATTAAAAACACGTTTTAACTGTATATTAATTATGGTAAGATAAAAATGAATGTAGTGGAATGAGGTGAAATTCGATGCGTTATGCTTGGACAATTTTTTGGACATTCTTATTAGTGCATATGACTGTATATGTTGTTTCTTCCATGATCGGAGTTTCATACGATGCTGCTCAGGGAACGATTTTAGGATTGGCTGCTTCTATCCTGATTCTTATCATCCCTGCTATCTTGCCTGCTGGGCCAGCTAAAGACTCCCATCAACATTAAGAAGCAAAAGAGGACATCCTTTTTAGGATGTCCTTTTTGTTATACCATACTTTGCTTACGGGTAAACTGCATGGCGACGTTTTTATATGAGGACCAATTCATCATGATCATAATCAATCGTGATTCCTTCTTTAAGCTCAACAGTCCCAGCTATGATTTTACGGGCGATTTTCGTTTCGAGATGCTTTTGGATGAATCGCTTCAGCGGTCTTGCTCCATATACCGGATCATATCCCTGATCCGCAATGAATTCCTTAGCCGCTTTTGTGACGTTGAGGACTATATTTTGTTCAGTTAACCTCACTTGTAATTGATGAACCATTTTATCTACGATTTCAACGATTTCTTGTTTTGTCAGTGGTTTGAATAAAACAATATCATCAACTCGATTCAAGAATTCCGGACGGAAATGCCCTCTTAATTCTTTAAAGACCTGATCTTTTATTTCTTCTTCAATGCCACCATCCATCCGGTTCGATTGCAATAAGAAATGGGAACCGATATTGGAAGTCATGATGATGACCGTATTTTTACAGTTGATTGTTCTGCCTTGGGAGTCTGTTATTCTTCCATCGTCCAACATTTGCAGTAAAATATTGAAGACTTCCGGATGCGCCTTTTCAATTTCGTCCAATAATATGACGGAGTATGGGTTTCTCCTAACAGCCTCCGTAAGCTGGCCGCCTTCCTCAAATCCTACATAACCGGGAGGTGCACCAACAAGTCGGGACACGGAATGTTTCTCCATATATTCCGACATATCAATTCGGATCATATGTTCCTCACTATCGAATAACGTTTCTGCCAAAGCTTTTACCAATTCGGTTTTACCGACACCAGTCGGCCCAAGAAAAATGAATGAACCGATTGGCCTGTTTGGATCTTTTATGCCAGCCCTTGCTCTTAAAACAGCATCGGATACGAGTTCCACCGCTTCTCCTTGACCGATTACACGTTCATGCAGGATATCTGATAGGCGAAGCAGCTTCTCCCTTTCACTTTCCACCAGCTTGCTTACCGGAATCCCTGTCCACCTTGCAACAATCGAGGCAATTTCCTCCTCCGTCACTTCCTGGCGAAGCAATCGTGATTCCTGTTTTTCCTTTTCCAATTCGTCTTCCATTGCTTCCAATTCTTTTTGAAGCTGCGGAATCCTTCCATGCCTAAGTTCAGCTGCCCGGTTAAGGTCATAGTCATTCTCTGCCTGTTCCAGTTCGTGACGCAGTTTCTCAAGCTCTTCACGTTTGTCCTGTACCTTTTGAAGCGCTGATTTCTCCATTTGCCACTTGGATTTCATGCTATTCGCTTGATCCTGAAGTTCTGATAGTTCTTTTTGGAGCACTTTCAGCCTTGCTTTGCTTTGAGGGTCGTCTTCATTTTTCAGGGCCGCTTCTTCAATTTCAAGTTGCATGACTTTTCTCGTGATTTCATCCAACTCGGATGGCATGGAGTCGATTTCCATGCGGATCATCGCACATGCTTCATCCACAAGATCGATCGCTTTATCCGGTAAAAATCGCTCCGTTATATAGCGGTTCGAAAGGACAGAGGCTGCAACGATCGCCCGATCATGTATCCTGACGCCATGATGAATTTCAAACCGTTCCTTTAATCCCCGCAAAATGGAAATCGTATCTTCAACATCCGGTTCAGGAACCAGAACCTGTTGGAAACGGCGTTCCAAAGCCGGATCCTTTTCAATATATTGCCGATATTCATCAAGGGTCGTTGCACCGATACAATGCAGCTCACCGCGCGCAAGCATCGGCTTTAACATATTTCCGGCATCAAGGGCGCCATCCGTTCTTCCTGCACCGACAATTGTATGCAATTCATCAATGAATAAGAGAATTTTGCCGTCACTCTTCTTGATCTCATTCAACACTGCTTTTAGGCGTTCCTCAAATTCACCTCGGAATTTGGCCCCTGCGACAAGTGCACTCATATCGAGTGAAAAAACGGTCTTATCTTTTAAACCTTCCGGCACATCCTTCCTGACGATCCTTTGAGCCAACCCCTCGACAATCGCTGTTTTACCTACTCCAGGTTCTCCTATTAATACAGGATTATTTTTCGTTTTCCGTGAAAGGATCCGGATGACGTTACGGATTTCCGTATCTCGACCGATTACTGGATCGACCTTACCCGATTTAACCTCAGCAACGAGATCTCTGCCGTATTTTTTCAATACTTCATAAGTACTTTCAGGATTTTGACTAGTCACTCGCTGATTCCCCCTTATATCGCTTATAACCCGTTTTGCTTTATCATAATCAATTCCATATGATGAAAATAGCCTGTTTACATTCGTTTTATTGACTTGCAAAGATGCAAGCAGTATATGTTCGACAGATAAGTATTCATCCTCCCACTTCTGCATTTCCTTTTCTGCAGCCGTCAGAATTTGCTGTAGGGAGGATGACATGTAAACCTGGGAAACACCCCCGCTCACTTCCGGTAATCTATCCAATTCCTTATCCAGCTCTATATCAAATAGATTCACCGGTTTACCAGATTCCGATAAAATCCTGATTAATAAACTTTCATCCTGTTCCATTAAGACCTTTAATAAATGAAGCTCCGTCAGCTCAGGATTCCCTCTTTCATTGGCTAGTTCCTGACCGCCAGTGAATGCCTGCTGGGTTCTCTCCGTCATTTTATTAATATCCATCTTGAAACCTCCCATTCATCTATATCATGAACGAATCCCAACTGGTTTGACCAATTTTGACCTTTATATTTTCATTATACTTCTAATTCTGCCCATGTAAAGGAAAGTTATAAGAAATGCAGTAGTTTGGATAATAAACGGAAAAAGCCTTTCTTCATATAGAAGAAAGGCAGACCCATTTGAAACATGGATACATTCCTTTATGGATGAAACAAAAATGGTTTATGCTTTCACGGCCGTTTTATTGTAACCATGAAATTCATCGACGAATTGGAAATCCCTATCCGTCCGACATGCTAGGATCGTATCTCGGAGCAGAATGCCTGCATCGGTCGTATTGTGGATGATTTCCCCCCACATTCTTGCACTCGTTTGAACATTTGCCGTACGTGGTATGCGTTCCTCCTGATATTCCAAAAATGCCTGTTCAATGTCATTCCCATGCTTATGAAGCATATCAGACAAATAAGCTGCATCTTCTAAAGCCTGGCAAGCCCCTTGTGCCAAGTATTGAAGCATCGGATGTGCCGCATCGCCCATAAGGTAATTCTTCCTTTTGTCCAATTATCAATTGGTAAACGGTCATACATCGGCCAGCGGCGTTGTCTTTGAATGAATGAAATCGCATTCTGAACAAGCTCACAAGTTCCGGCAAATACACGGTCCATTTCTTCCGGTGTTCCCCATTGATCTGTTTTTTCGTTTTCTTCCGTATATTGAGAACTTTTGAAAACCACTACTTGGTTATAAAGTTCTCCCCTTCTAACCGGATATTGAACAAGATGAAGGTCTGGCCCAATCCACATGTATACATCATCTAAATCTCCATGGCTCGTAACCTCCTCCATCGGGATCGCCCCCCTGTATGCAACATATTGAGAGCAGACCGGCTGATCTTCCATAAAAAGTTTCCGTGCCTTGGACCATAATCCATCGGCTCCAATGACAGCAGTTCCTGAATGTTGCGACCCGTTGGCCGAAGTAACCGTCACTTCACCTTCATACTCTACTGTCTCAATAATGGTTTGATTCGTGACCAGTTCTATATACGGGTTCTTTTCACAGGCTTCAGCCAGTACTTTATGCAAATCGGAACGATGCAAAACAACATACGGAGCTCCGTATCTTTCTTTATAAACCTCACCTAAATCCAAAGCGGAAAGCTCTTTTCCGGAAAAGGCGTCCATCAACACCAATCTTTTTGGAAATACTGCAATATCATTGATTTTATCCATGACACCTAAACGCTGCAATACGTTGGTGGCATTTGCTGCAAGCTGAATCCCTGCACCAATTTCCCCAAATTCGGGAGCTTGTTCTAGGACTTTTACATACTGTTTTGTTTCTGCGATTCCTAAAGCAGTTGCCAATCCGCCAATTCCCCCACCGATAACGATGAATGGTTTTTTTTCTGTGTTCATCATCAATTCCCCCTATATCAGTTGCTTTTAGCCAAAGTTGCGGACCACTACCAAAGTAAGCGTTTTCATTCGAATGGCATTCATCTATTCACTAATATCTTAGCTGAAGATTCCAAACCGATTATTTTCAAACCAAAACAGGCTTGAATTCACTTTCAACCTTTTGGTATCCATTGTTTGTGTCTAATGCTTGTTGCTGTTCCAAATCGAATCTTTCCATTATTGGTAGGTCATTTACCGAGAATAAGTAAGAATCCGCTTCTGCAACGTGCTCATGCCATGCCCAATTCGGAACGACGAAGTAATCTCCCTTGGACCAGTCAAAACGCACTCCATTAATGACCGTATATCCTGATCCTTGGTGCACTTGATAAATCGTGGAATGGGTGTGGCGATGGGCTTTCGTATGGAAACCTTTAGGAAGTTTCTGCATCCATGCACCCATCGTCGAATTGGCCGTTTGGCCATTTGATGGATTGATATATTCCACGGCAAAACCTTCATATGGATCCGGTTCGAAATTCATCAATCCTTCTATCGCTGCTTTGGTGCCCTTCCACTTGTAGTTGGCAAGCGGTGCCACTTGTGAATAACGGTCGGATACTGGACGAACCATTCCGCCTTGATAACGGAGCTCTGAAAAATTATCCGGCCGCTTAGGCGTTTCAATCCGATCTGGATATGGATCAAAGAAAGTGCCGCCTATGGAATAGATGGTTGGGATATCAAGGGCATCCATCCAAACCATTGGTTTTTCCCCAACATGTCCATGACCATGCCATAAGTTTTTAGGCGTGATCAAAAAATCGCCTTCTTCCATGAAGATCCTTTCTCCCTGCACGATGGTGTAGGCACCTTCACCCTTCGTAATGAAACGAAGTGCACTTTGGGAATGACGGTGGGAAGGGGCCACTTCACCTGGCAACAATAGCTGGACCGCTGCATAAAGCGTTTGTGTTGTCGAAGCCCATCCCCAAGGCTGGCGATAAGTAAGGCCAGGGTTTTGAAAATAAATCGCCCTGCGCTCCCCGCCTCGGTCAGGTGTGAAGATTTCAGCCGCTTCCATCAATTTTTTTGTCAAAAGCTCTTCTTTCCATAAATAAGCATGCGCATGAGGTTTAGGTTCATGGTCCATCAGAGCGGGAATGGCTTCCCACAGCGGCCCAAGGTTATACTGCTGAATATCCTTTGTAAAATCTTTCACGATCGTACTATTCATGTATTCCGATTTTCCAGCCATATTAATCCCTACTTTCTTTTTTATCTGCCTTACTGGATTTTAGAAAGATTTCGCTTAATTTGATCATAATGTCCTGAAACATGCTCATCGATGAAGTGATCGACTATATAAGAAACTGGTCTGTTTCCGAATTTAGCGAAATTCCGGTGTGGCGATTCTTTGGATAGTGTTGCTTCATCTAAATTCCCGAGACCGCTCTCCACTTTATATTTAAGCTCCTCCACTTGCTTCCTGACATCATCCACAGCAAGTTTGTCAGTATCGGTAACTGCCGCCAATCGGGCTAGATCTTGCAATCCACGCCCCCATTCGGCACCAGGCATCGCTATTACAGTTTCCACCTCACCTAACCAATAAGGAATGGCTTCAGCTAAATGGGAAAGTATCTGCATGATTGACCATTCATCCTCTGCTGGTTTAAATCGAATCGTTTCTTCCGGTAGGTTTGCCGTTGTCTCAAGAATATGGTCGATTGATTGTTGAACCGATTGGATTGATGTCCCGATTTCCTGATAAGCCATTTTATTTTCCCTCCCCGACACGTCTCACGCGATTTTCAAGATAACCTATTTTGTCGATTTCGATTTTGACAACGTCACCATCTTTTAAGAACACTTGCGGATCACGGGCAACTCCTACCCCACCCGGTGTTCCTGTTAGTACGATGTCACCTGGTTCAAGAGTCATTAAGTTCGATAAGAATTCAACTAGATACTTCACATCGAATACGAAGTTGGATGTATTCGTTTTTTGGCGTTCTTCACCATTTACCGTTAATCGTACATTTAAGCCTGATGGATCGGACAATTCATCGGAAGTGACTAACCAAGGCCCCATCGGAGCACTTCCTTCAACCGTTTTCCCTTGTAGCCACTCAAGTGTACGCCGTTGGATATCACGGTAAGTGACATCATTCGCAATTGTATAACCAGCTACATAATCAAGCGCATCTTCTTTTGAAACATTACGTGCCCTTTGTCCGACAACAAAAGCGAATTCCGCTTCATAATCCAGTTGTTCCGAGATTGGGAAAAACGGTATATCATCCTGGGGACCGATAACTGTATTGGCGAACTTTGCGAATACTACAGGGAATGGCGGCAGTTCACGACCCATTTCAGCAATGTGTTCACGGTAATTATGGCCGACACAAATAATTTTGCTTGGCTTTTGGACAGGGGCCTCAAGCTTTATATTTTCAATTTCATGTACCAATTGATGTCTGAAGGAATCACGATTTTTAATAGCGTAGTCCGCAGTCTTTTGCGCGATGGAAAGGCTTTCATTCCCTCCCTGTAAAAACTCCTCCATTGTTGCAGGGACATAAGCGTCAGCAATTTGTTCACTGCGAAGTTTCCCTTCGCTTTCAAGAAGCGCTTGATAGGCATAGTTCAAGTCAACTACTACATTATCCGGGTAAATTGCACCGATGCGATTAAATCCTTGACTGCTGAACGTTACTAATTTCATATTCATTCTCCTTTATTAATCCGGATTTTTTTTAAAACCTCTTTTTGATGCCAACATCCTAATTCTGCTGGATTCGCTTCGCAAGCCAGAATTTGAATGACTGCAAAGCTCTTTTTTCACTTATAGATAACTTTGTTCACTATTTATATAAATAATAACTCAATTTTCGGAATATTGTCAAGAAAGTATTGCGAATTTTTGTGCAAATGTTATCATCTGAACCATTATCAGTACTGGGGAATCAAAAAGTGCGCTGAAGTTATTCATTTAATAGAAACGTATATTGATAGCTTCAAGCAGCCGGCGGTTTTTCTGCTGAATTTCATGTATATTTTACAGATTCTGATATACTAGACCTAAATTAAAACAGATTAGGGAGATTGATTTATGGAAATCGTAAAATCCGGTTCGACGATTCAATCATTACAAATAGGGATGAGCATCATAGATTTACTTGCTTCCCAAAGAACTCCTTTAAGATTCTCCGATATTCAGGAATTAACGGAGATAACGAAAAGTAACCTCTATAAGTATTTGAATACTTTGACTCAACTGGAGTTACTATATCGCGATAAGACAACCGGCATGTATCACCTTGGGAGCAAATTGATTCAATACGGAATGGCAGCGATAGGAAATGAGGACGTAACGAGCAGAATAACTCCTTATTTACAGGAAATCAGTCACCATACTTCCTGCACGGTCCTTTTTTCCGTTTGGACATATGATGGACCAATCACGGCAAAAATATGGAATTCCAATCAAAACTTAAACATAGGGGCACAGTTAGGTACGCGACTTCCGCCATCATCCTCTTCCGGAAAGGTATTCACTGTATTTCAGGATCCTTCCTTGACGGCGGAATGGATTGAAAAAGACCGTAATGTTACGGGCTCGTTCCTTAAAGTAACGAATGAATATGATAAAATTAGGGAATACAAAATAGCTTTTGCCAAAGAGCCTCTTGTACCATCAGTATCCTCCATGTCCATTCCGGTTTTTAATTATAATTCGGAATTGTTGGGAGCAATCACTGCCGTTGGGTTCACCGAAAACATTCCTGATCATTATGAAGATCCTTTAAGCGTCTATTTAAGGAAAAGCTGTTTGGAAATCTCGAATATATTCGGTTATTCCGCTGAATAGAAAAAAAGCAGGAAGAAGGATGGCGACCATTCCTTTTTCCTGCTTTTAGATGTTTCATGGCTTCCGCTTATAGGTCCATATCCGATTATGATTGGATGTTTCAGGAAAAGAATCCCCTGCATCCAGCTTTATCATTTTCGGATTCACTACCGTGCTGCCCGTTTCACCGATTTCTACGTAGGTCCCATTATTCGGTGCCTTCTGACCTGGCTTAAATTGTCGATTTTGCCCCATAGATTTCACCCCTTTACATGCTTTCCCTGTTATTATTACCAGGTTCATACCTTTCATGTCAGAAAAATTAGGTACATACAGGAAATTCGGCTGAATTAAAAAGCATCTGTTCTCTGAGCAGACGCCTTTTTAAGTTTTTAAAAATTGACCGTCGATTGGAACGTAAGGCACTCGCTTTCCGCGGACGGTCCGCCCTCTGCGCAATTGCGCCTGCGGGGGCAGTCTCCCTTCGACGCGCTTTTACCTACAGTCTTTTTTGTTTAAATATCAGTATTGATCCAGTTATTATTCTCTAACTGCTACAAAAATCAAAAAGGTTTCGGAATGTGACCATTCCGAAACCTTTTTTTCTACAAACTGAGTGACTGCTCTCTGAGGTAAGCTTTTTTGGTTAAGACATTAAGTCCACTAGGACCGCCTTTTGGGCATGAAGGCGATTTCCGGCTTGGTGGAAAACGACGGAATTAGGTCCATCGATGACTTCAGCCGTAACCTCTTCCTCCCGATGTGCAGGCAGGCAATGCATGAATAAATAATCTTCTTTAGCAAGTTTTACTAGCTCACCATTGATTTGATAATCTTTAAAAGCTTCTAAGCGGATACCATTCTCGATTTCCTGCCCCATGGAAGTCCAAACATCTGAATAGACGATATCCGCATCTTTAATGGCCTCCGAAGCTGAGGTTGTCACCAAAATTTCACTGCCAGTCTCTTCTGCCACTTTTTTAGCATAGGCGACGACCTTTTCATCAGGTTTGTAGGCGTCAGGACAACCAATGGAAAAATCCATTCCCATTTTTGCACAGCCTACCATCAATGAATTGGCAACATTATTGCCATCACCGATATAACTCATCTTCAAGCCTTTTAACTGCCCTTTTATCTCGATGATCGTCAAGAAGTCTGCAAGTACCTGACAAGGATGGGCAAGATCTGTTAGCCCATTGATGACTGGGATAGAAGCATTTTCTGACAATTCCAGGATTTTTTCATGCTCGAAGGTACGAATCATGATGCCATCAATGTATTCAGAAAGGACTTTTGCAGTATCGGAAATAGTTTCACCACGTCCAATTTGCAAGTCATTGCCACTTAGGAACAAAGCGTGCCCGCCAAGCTGCATCATGCCCACTTCAAAAGAAACACGGGTACGGGTAGACGATTTTTCAAAAATCATCCCCAGCGTTTTCCCTTTTAAAGGCGTATATTCTACACCTGCTTGCAATTTGCCTTTAATAGTCTGCGCTAGCTTTAATAAATCTGCAATTGCCGTTGGTGTAGTCTCTTTCATGGTCAAAAAATCTTTTCCATTTAAAATCTTCGCTTGTGTCGGTGCCGTCATTGAACTCATACGTGTGACACTCCTTTCGAATATGATACAAGCCATTCCTGAAGCGAGGTAACCCCTGGATCAGCATTTTCCACCGATTGCAGATAGGCATTGAACGTCTCTTCTTCCGTAAAAGCAAGCAGTCGGTATTTCGCTGCAAGTAACCTTAGCTGCTTATCTTCCTCCGTTGTTCCATATGCTAAAACGACCGCCGCATTTCCTTCATTTAACCATTCATTAAAATCTGAATTCCCCAATGTCAAACCTGCTTCTTTGATTTTCACTAACAGGTCTTCACTTAATTGAACTGATTCTGATTGATAAACGCCTGTGGTATGATTAGCTTTTTGAGCATGGAACACTTTTGTCAACGCTTCATTTACCGTTTCCCCGATGGCGATTCCTTCACCTGTTGATTTCATTTCCGGACCTACCTTCGAATCAAGTCCGCTTAGTGCAAAAGTAGAGAATACGGGATATTTGACAACTGCATATGGAATTTCATCCATTAAGCCCGTTTTTTCGAACGCATTCGACAATGAATATTTCCCAAGCAATATTTTTGTCGCTATTTGCACCAAGGCCACATCGGTCACTTTACTGATGATTGGTATTGTTCGACTTGCACGAGGATTCACTTCCAATACGTATACACTATTTCCCTCTATAACGAATTGGATATTCATAAGACCTTTATAACCAAGTTCACTAACTAGTTTTTTAGCATAAAGGGTCATTTTATCTTTCATATCATCCGTTAAGGATTGAGCTGGCAATAAAGCCATGCTATCTCCTGAATGGACGCCTGCTTTTTCTATATGTTCGGCAATGATGGGAATATAAACATCATTTCCATCAGCAATCAAATCGATTTCGGCTTCCTTCCCTGCAATATAGGAATCGATCAATACGGGATAGACTAGTGCCGTCCCATTAGCCATTCTATTCAACAAGCTTTCCTTGGAGCGGATGATTTCCATTCCCTGGCCGCCAATTACATAGGATGGGCGTAAAAGTACCGGAAAGCCGATGGCCTCTGCCCGGGAAATTAATTGTTCTTCTCCATTAGCCATTGAACCTGGTACATGGGGGATATCCAGTTTTTGAAGAAGCTGATAAAAACGATCACGATCTTCTAATTGATCAAGCGTATCGAAGGATGTCCCCAACAAATTGACACCGTACTCTTCCAGGCCTTTAGCAAGGTTTATCGCAGTCTGACCGCCAAATTGGACGATAACATCTTTTATGTCTTCCGCTTCTATTACATTAAGAACATATTCAAGGGTCAACGGTTCGAAATAAAGGCGATCTGCTGTCGCAAAATCCGTGCTTACCGTTTCCGGATTATTATTGATCATGATCGTTTCAACATTTTCATCCTGGAGTGCATAAACACCATGAACTGAACAGTAATCAAATTCTATTCCCTGTCCGATGCGGATCGGGCCGCTGCCAATCATCAAGACTTTCTTTTTATTCGTTTTTTGCTGTTCGTTCTCACCAAAATATGTTGAATAGTGATAGTTTGTATGTGATTCGAACTCGGCTGCACATGTATCAACCGTTTTGTAGACAGCCGTAACACCTAATGATTTCCTGTGTGCTCTCATTTCCATCTCATTTACTTTCCATACGGAAGCAAGATAGCGGTCTGAAAAGCCCTTTTCCTTGTAAGACTGAAGTTCTTCCCTTGTTACCTGATCGATTGCCTTAGCTTCAATCTCCATTTCTCTTTGGATCAATGAAGCAAAGGATTTAAGGAAGAAATAATCTATGGCTGTCGCTTCATGGATTTCTTCAATCGTCACGCCTTTTCTAAGCATTTCAAAAATGACAAAGATTCGTTCATCCGATTTTTCGGCAAGCTTTCCCCAAAGTTCAGGAACGGTTTTATTTTTCAGAGATGATAGCTGCAGCCCAATCGTTTTTAATTCCAAAGAATCGACGGCCTTTTGGACTCCACCCTCAAAGCTGCGGTGTAAAGCCATGACTTCACCAGTTGCCTTCATCTGAGTTCCCAATTTGCGGTCGGCGGTCGTGAATTTATCGAATGGCCACCTTGGGAACTTCACCGCTACATAGTCAAGCGCAGGCTCGAAGCTTGAATATGTGCTTTTCGTTACAGGATTGATGAGCTCCGACAAATCGTAGCCGACAGCTAGCTTTGCCGCTATGCGGGCTATTGGATAACCTGTTGCTTTTGAAGCTAGTGCCGATGAACGGCTGACGCGCGGGTTCACTTCTATTAAATAATATTGCTTGCTATTCGGATCAAGTGCAAATTGAATGTTACAGCCACCTATGATCCCTAAAGCAGAGATGATTTTAATGGATGCTGCACGCAGCATCTGAAACTCATCGTCCGATAAAGTCTGTGATGGTGCCACGACGATCGAATCACCTGTATGGATCCCTACCGGATCGATATTTTCCATATTACAGATAGTGATGCACGTATTGTTGCCATCCCGCATAACCTCATATTCGACTTCCTTAAAACCAGCTATGCTTCTTTCAATCAAGCATTGTGTAATTGGGCTTTCTTGCAGTCCGCCCCGTACAAGTTCCTTAAAGGTTTCCAGTGAATCGGCAATACCACCGCCGGTTCCGCCGAGTGTATATGCGGGACGAACGATGATGGGGAAACCGATTTTGTCCGCAAAAGCCAGCGCTTCCTCAAGGGTATGGACAATCGTACTGTCGGGAACGGGTTCACCTATTTCAAACATCAACTCCCGGAACAGCTCACGATCCTCCCCTTTTTTGATGGAATCGATTGGAGTTCCCAATAATTTGACCTTATATTTTTCAAGTATTCCAGCATCATCCAACTGATAAGCTAGGTTCAATCCTGTTTGACCGCCTAATGTAGCGAGCAGGCCATCCGGCTTTTCTTTGGAAATGATCTTTTCCAGTACATCAACCGTTAAAGGTTCGAAATAAACAGCATCCGCATTCATATCATCAGTCATGATTGTTGCCGGATTGTTATTGACCAGTATGACTTTATATCCTTCTTCCTTTAAAGCGAGGCAGGCCTGTGTACCTGCATAATCGAATTCGGCGGCCTGCCCGATGACAATCGGCCCCGAACCAATCACTAAAATGGTCTGTATCGTGTTGTCCTTAGGCATAAGCTTTTTCTCTCCCGCTATAATCATTTATCATTTGTAAAAAGTCTTTGAATAGTAATGAACTCTCGATAGGTCCTGGATTTGCCTCTGGGTGGTACTGGGTAGTTAAGATTGGCAAGTCTTCATGCATGAGTCCCTCAACCGTGTTATCATTCACGTTTCTGAATCTCACTTGAAGCGATGTTCCTTGCAAGCTCGGTTCATCAACCTCATAACTATGATTCTGCGAACTCATATACACCTGTTTCGTTTTCAAATCGACCACGGGCTGATTCGCACCCCGATGTCCAAACAGCATTTTTTTGGTATTTCCACCTAAGGCAAGGGCAGTTAATTGATGACCGAGGCAAATGCCCATCGTGGGAAAAGTAGTAATGATCTTTTTTAAGTTTCCTAAAAGGTATTCAAGCTGTTTTGGATCCCCAGGCCCATTTGAAAGCAAAATACCATCTGGCTTCAAATCCTTGATTTGCTCGAATTCCGTATCGAATGGTACGACAGAGACTCGGCAGCCTTGAGCGACCAATGAATCCAAGATTGATTTTTTATAGCCGAAATCCATCATCACAACGTGCTTGCCGCCTTCACCAAATCTCTCGACAACCTTTGTGGATACCTCAGCTACATGGGCTGATAAACCATTCAGGCCTGGTACGACAGTGTATTCTTCTTCAGCTGTGATGACTGCCTGCATGGAACCTTCCTGTCTTATATTCTTAACGACCGCTCTTGTGTCAACATGGCTTAAAAGAGGAATGTTCCACTTGTCTAAATATTCACCAATTGAATATTTAGCCTGATAATGGGAATGGCTCATATTTCCTTCATATACAATCACACCGGCAACATGCGGCTTTTTACTTTCAAAATCATGTTCATTGATTCCGTAATTTCCGATTAGTGGGTATGTGAAGATGACAATCTGGTCCTTATATGAAGGATCTGTCAACACTTCTTGATATCCGGTCATTCCTGTAAAAAAGACAATCTCTCCAGTGATTGTTTTTTCAGTCGATTTAGTCAGCAGTTCCCCTTCAAAGACGGAACCATTCTCTAAATATAGATAGCTTTTCATGATCTTCACCTCTTTAGATGATGTATATTTATATACACAATAGCATAATTATTCATTTTATTCTATAAAAATTCAATAAATTTAGACAGTTTGTTTTATTGCCAATACTTTTTTGATTTTGTTAATCGCCGTATCGATCTCCGATTCGGAAACAGTCAGGGATGGAAGTAAACGAAGTACTTTAGGACCTGCACTCAATATAAGTAAGCCCTCTTCTTGCAATTCCATTAAAAACACCTGAACATCTTGTTTACATTCAATTCCGACCATCATTCCCAGACCGCGAATCTCTTTCACTTCTTCGATGCCATTCAATGCTTTTGCCAATTCGTTCTCAAGGTATTCCGCCTTTTTAACGGTTTCTTTTAAAAACCCTGATTGAAAAATTTCCTTTAATACAGCTTCGGCTGCTGAGACACTAACTGGATTCCCTCCAAAAGTGGATCCATGACTTCCAGGGCCAAAGAATACAGACAACTCTTCCTTCCCAATCATCGCCCCGATTGGCAGGCCATTTCCCAACCCCTTTGCTGAAGTGATGATGTCCGGCAGAATATTGAAATGCTGGAATGCAAATGGCTTTCCTGTACGTCCTATCCCAGTCTGAATTTCATCTATGATAAGGAGGGCTCCGTGTTCTTGGCATTTAGTTTGAATCGCGTCCAGATATGATTGCTGTACAACATGGATGCCGCCTTCTCCTTGAACGATTTCAATCATTACAGCTGCCGTATTTCCATCGATGGCTGCTTTCATGGCATCATGATCATTAAATGGAACATATTCGAACGAAGCTAGCATCGGGCCGAAACCAGTCTTGATTTTTTCCTGTCCCGTTGCCGCCATCGTTGCAAACGTACGTCCATGGAAAGACTGCTGACAAGTGATAATTTTACTTTTCCCGGTAGCTTTACGAGCTAGTTTGATGGCTGCCTCATTCGCCTCGGCACCGCTGTTGGCAAAGAACACCTGACTTAAACCTGAGGCATCAGCCAGCATTTTTGCTGTCCTTTCCTGAATGGAGCTTTGAAACATGTTCGATACATGCCAATATTTATTAAGTTGTTCCGTCACGGCCATTTTTACCTTCTCATGACAATGTCCAAGATTCAAAACCCCGATTCCGGATGTGAAATCCAGATACTCTTTACCTGTTTCACTCGTAATCTTCAATCCTGACGCTGTTCTTGGCTCAATGTCCCACCTAGCGTATGTAGGAAATAAAAAACTCATTGAAATACCCCTTCTTCCTGAAGAAATTTTGTACCTATGAATTGTCCGCCTTGATAAAAATGCTCTTTCCCACTAACGATCATCACTTCTTCAATCCCTTTATTCAGCACCGACAAGGCTGTATTGACTTTCGGGATCATTCCACCATGGATACTTCCATCCATGATCAAATTCTTCGTTTCCGTTTCATTCAATTTTTCAATGATCTGCCCATTCTTCAAGACCCCTTGAACATCGGTCACAAATAAACACATATCAGCCGATAGTGCCTTAGCTACAGACCCGGCAGCCATATCGGCATTCACATTTAATTTATTGCCCTCTTCGGTAGATGAAATGGGCGTCAATACCGGACAATAGCCTTTTTCGAATAAAAGTCCGAATAATTCCGTATTGACTTGTTGTATTTCACCGACAGCCCCAAGTTTCTGTTCATCGATATAATCACCTGTGAGAATTCCGCCGTCCGAGCCATTTAAACCGACTGCCTTTATGCCATGGGCTTCCAATTTATGAACGAGGCTGCGGTTCGATTTGCCTGCCAGCATAAGTTCAACAATTTCCAGCACTTCTGTGGTCGTTTTTCTTAACCCATCTTCAAATACTGGTTCAATTTCAAATTTTTCAAGCATTGAATTTATATCAGGGCCGCCCCCATGCACAAAGACAATATGGTATCCGCGGTTTTGTAACTCTTTAATACTATTGAAAAACGACTCCGATAACTCATTGATGATGCTGCCGCCGCACTTTATGACCAATATGTTCATACTTTTCACCTCTTACGAACGATAGCTTCCGTTTATTTTCACATAATCATAGGTTAAATCGCAGCCCCATGCCGTGCCTGATTCATTACCATCTTTCAAATAAACTTGAATGATGATGCTTTCATTTTCCAAGTATGCTTTGGCTTCTTCCTCAGAAAACATAATCGGCTCACCGTCTTTAAGTACGACGATATCACCAAAAACGATCGTTGTTTGATCCGGATTGAATCCCACTCCGCTTCTTCCCATTGCAGCTATGATTCGGCCCCAGTTTGCATCCGCTCCAAAAGCTGCGGTTTTCACAAGATTTGAACCGACGATCGTCTTCGCCATCATCTGTGAATCTTGTTTCGTTTGCATGCCATGAACATTCACTTCTATCAGTTTAGTCGCACCTTCTCCATCTTTCGCAATTTGTTTGGCGAGGTTTTCGGAAGTTTGTTTTAATAATTCCAGGAAGATGGACCATTCTGGATGGTCAGGTGTCAAAGGTTCATTGTTCGCTTCTCCATTCGCGAGCACCAACACCATGTCGTTCGTTGAACAGTCGCCATCAACCGTGATTTGATTGAATGTATCATTGGTAATCGAGGATAATGCTTGCTGTAAATCATTCGGTTCAATGACGGCATCCGTCGTAATGAAACCTAGCATTGTGGCCATGTTTGGATGAATCATTCCCGAACCCTTTGCAGCACCGCCCATTTTCACGGTTTTACCGTCGATGATTGTTTCATAACCACAACTCTTCGTTACAATATCCGTTGTTAAAATGGCGGTACCAAAAGCTTCAGCAGCTTCAGGTGTATTTTCTGGCTGTAATGCCTCTATGCCGTTTCTTACTTTTTCCATTTCCATGAATTCCCCTATGACTCCCGTTGAAGCCACTGCAAATGAATGGTCCTCCAAACCGAACTTTTGAGCCGCAAGCTTCCTCATTTCATTTGCATCTTTTAAACCTTGTTCACCTGTACAAGCATTCGCACAAGCACTATTCACTACAATGCCGTGAAGTTTTCCAGTAACGGCAATACTGTCTTTCGTTACATTGATTGGAGCGGCTTGAACGACATTTTGTGTATAAACGGCCGCGGCTGAGGCTGGGACATCGGTAAAAATGATGCCAACGTCCTTTTTAGAATAGCGTAATCCTGCATGGACACCCGACGCTTTGAAACCTTGGGGCATTAAAATGTTTCCTTCTTGAATTTGTTTGATTTCTTCAACTGACTGTAGTGTATTCATTGGTTCCCTCCATAGTTTACGGATATAGCGGACTGTTCCATAGTCCTGCCGTTTCTTCTAATCCCATTAATATATTTGCATTTTGAATGGCCTGCCCTGCGGCACCCTTCACTAAATTATCAATAACCGAAACCACCGTTACCTTACCTGTTCTTTCATCATAACCTACGCCAATGTCGCAAAAGTTCGATCCATATACTTGTTTCGTGGATGGAAAGCGATCAAGGGGCTGTACCCGGACAAATGGGTGGTTCTCGTAAACCGTTTCGTACAAATCCTTTAATTCAACATTTGAAGTTTCCCGATTTACCTTTATATACATCGTTGCCATAATCCCTCTTGTCATTGGAACAAGATGGGTATTGAAGGTAATAGGCTGTAAACCTGATGACCATCGCCCAAGCTGTTGCTCGATTTCCGGTATGTGCTGATGTTGATTCACCTTATATATCTTAAAGTTCTCATTCATTTCACTAAAATGGGTGACTGCAGAAGGTGATTTACCCGCCCCTGAAACCCCGGATTTTGCATCGATGATCACATCGGCATCCGTTCCGGCCAATCCTTCAGTGAATAAAGGGGCAAGACCTAATAGTGATGCGGTTGGGTAGCACCCAGGATTTGCAATGATCGTCGCTTTTTTTATAGCTTCGGCATTCCATTCAGCCAATCCGTATACCGCTTCTTCAATAATATGCTGAGGCGCTGCCGGCTTTTTATACCAGTTTTCGTATTCACCTGGAGTTTTAAGCCTAAGATCTCCTGATAGATCTATCACTTTAATGTCGAGGTCAGAAAATTCCGAAATCAGTTGTGATGAAACACCCGAAGGGGTTGCAAGAAATACAATATCGGATTTTTTTGCAATCGCTTCCGGGTCGATTTCTTCTAATGTATATTTCATATGCATGAAATGTGCATTTTCTTCATATAAACTTCGACCAAATTGGGATGAAGTATGCAATGATTTTATTTTAAATTGCGGATGATTAATTAAAAACCTTATTAGTTCCATTCCTCCATAACCCGTTGCACCTACTATTGATACGTTCATAAAACCATCTCCTATAATTTCAGGTCCCTGTCAATCTTTGATTCTATTATTATAAGACTGAATAAAAATAAAATCAAATGTATTTTTATAAAATTATAAACATAAATTTTAAATGAAATATTATCCACCAAAATTCCTAGAATTATCCAAAGTTGTTGACTACTAGGATTTTTTCCGTTTAAATCAAAGGTAGTAATTGAGTAATGACGGTTTCTGAAAGGTGGTCATATGCATGAATGAATTATCGTTATCCAATCGGATGCAAGCAATTTTAGATAATAAACAACAAATTAAACATATGGAAAAAGGGCGCTACCTTTTTCATGAGAGCACCCCGGCAAGTGATTTGTATTACATTATAAATGGGAAAGTAGAAGTGAGTAAGGTTGTTCCCGACGGTCGGGAATTAACTATACGCATTAGTTCGGAGAATGATTTGGTTGGGGAGACAGTCTTATTTTCTCAAAATCCTAAATATATGATGAATGCAAAAATGATGGAAGATGGTACTGTCGCGGTTATTTCCAAAGAAGCATTAGAAGAAAAGATCGCCTCCGATAGCCATCTCGCAGTCGAGATGATGACATGGTTATCCGCTCAAAACCGTAAAAATCAGGCTAAATTCCGCGATATGCTCCTGCACGGTAAGAAAGGTGCATTTTACTCCACCCTCATACGTTTATCAAATAGCTATGGCACCGAAGCGGAAGACGGCAAAATTATCAATCTTCCCTTTACAAACCAAGAACTCGCCAATTTTTGCGGCACATCCCGCGAAGTAGTCAATCGAATGCTCGCTCAATTAAGGAAAAATAATGTGATCTCCATTAAAAAGGGACGGATTACGATTCTTGACTTTGACTATTTGAAACAGGAAATCGACTGTGAAAACTGTCCAATAGAAATCTGTACAATCGATTGAATCCTTTCCCATAAAAAGCAGCAATACATAAAGCCTTAATGATCTTAATCATGAATGGAATTTATTTCAGACCAAATCCATCTCTAGGACCATTGAATTATTTTCATTACCTGTATCCTAAATAAAAATGCATAAATAAAGTATAAACATGGGCTTTGCCATTGACCGGCATCAGGTCCTGACAACTATACAAAAAAGGGATGGCATAGCGCCATCCCTTAATTTTTCATTCGGACGGATTATCCGCCAATGAATGACATTTCGATTTTTTCCTGTTTCTTCACCGTTCCCGCTGCACGCTCATCCGAATAGCGGTCGTCCCTAAGGTTCCAAAGTGAAATGATGAACCCTGTCAATTCTTCATCGGTCATGTCGGAACGGAGCAATGACTTCAAGTCATGTCCCTTTCCATTAAACAGGCATGTATATAAACTTCCATTGGCAGAAAGACGTGCACGTGTACAGCTTGAACAAAAAGACTCGGAAACCGAGGTAATGAAGCCTACTTCTGCAGTAGTGCCCTTATAGCGGAAGCGTTTTGCGACCTCTCCAAAATAATCTTCTTCAACTGGTTCGACATCGAATTCGGTTTGGAGCATTGCAAGCAGTTCTTTTTTCGTAATGACATTCTTTAACTGCCAGCCATTTGTATGTCCGACATCCATGAATTCTATATAGCGTAATTGAAGGCCCTCATCTTTACAAAATCGGGCCATCGGCAGGATTTGAGATTCATTGGTTTCTTTTTTGACTACCATATTCACTTTAACGCCAAGCCCTGCTTCTTTAGCAGCAGTGATGCCTTCAATAACGGGCTTTATGCCGATATCCCTGCCGTTCATCTTTTTGAAAAGGTCGTCATCGAGGCTGTCCAAACTGATATTCACCCTCTGCAAACCAGCTTCCTTCAAATTTACGGCATGTTTTTTCAAGAAGACCCCATTCGTGGTCAGTCCAATATCTTCAATGCCTTCTATTTTAACGAGATTTGAAATCAGAGTGGTAAGATCTTTCCGGAGTAATGGTTCCCCTCCAGTCAATCTTAGTTTTTTTACCCCTAAGCCTGCGAAGATTTTAGAAAGCCTTACAATTTCCTCATAAGATAATAGCTCACTTTTAGGCAGGAACTGAAAATTCTCGTGAAAAATTTCAGCAGGCATGCAATACTGGCAGCGAAAGTTACAGCGATCTATGACTGAAATCCTTAAATCCCTTAGTGGCCTGTCCAATGAATCTTTAATTTGACTGTTCAATTAACCACTCCTAGCCGAAAGTATTAGAAAAAAACCAGACCATAAAAAGTGGCCCCTTGAATGGGTTCACTTTTTTTGACTGGCTTTTCATTTCTATTACAGAGTTATTATTTGATACCTAATGCAATTTTAGCATATCTGGACATTTTGTCTTTCGTCCATGGCGGGCTCCAGACTATCTTCACGTCCGTTTCCTTGACCTCGGGGATATCTTCCAGAACCAATTTAACTTGATCGACGATCGTTCCAGCCATCGGACAGCCCATTGCTGTCAATGTCATCGTAACGGTGGTCAGACCTTCCTCATCCATATCCACATCATATACCAAGCCTAAATTAACGATATCTATACCAAGCTCAGGGTCAATGACCTGCTCCAAAGCTCCAAGAATAATGTCTTTTGTATCTTGATCCACTTCAATCACTCCTTTTATGGAAAATCTCTAGTTTGTCGGTTTCATCATTATGTCCGTATAAGCATCATAACAGATTTTGAGTGAGTACTTAAGCATTTTGCACAGCAGACAGTAAATGTTTCGCGAACCAGTCAGTTGCCTTAAGCACTCCTTCTCTGCTGACCTTATGCCCAGCCTTAGGGTCAAGGATAAAATCAATTTTTTCTTCTGCCTCGTCATACCCTGCTTTGACCCCTTCATAAAAACTGTATGCATGCTGATAAGGTACAACCGGATCTTTGGCACCATGCCAAAAAAGAAGCGGTCGGCCGCAAAGCTTATCCTGATTAAGACTCAAATCAAATGGCTTAAGCTGTTCAATCACCTTCGCAACTTCCTCATCAGTAGCTGGGAAATCAACTTTCCTTTTCTTAATTTCCTCCATTTGGAGCTCTGCATACGCGACATATGATGGGTTCCCCATTAAACTGACTCCGGCGGAAATCCATTCATATGCAGCCAGAGCCCCATTAGTAACAATTCCCCCCATTGAAGTACCTGCCACGCCAATTCTGTCGGGATCAATCAATTTCCGGGATAATAAATCATCCTTCAGCAAAGACAAATCCTGGATTGTTTGTAAAACCATTTCCCAAAAACGGGGCATCATTTGAGAATCACTTAAACCGGCTTCCCTTTCCCCATGATGAATCACATCGGGTAGAAGCACACGAAACCCCTTTTCAGCCAATAAATAAGCATAGTGCAGGTTATGTTCTTTTGCACTTTGAAAACCATGTATAAAAATAATAAGCGGCAATTCCTGATTGAAAATGGTTTGTTCCCCTAGGTGCAAGACAGGAATTTGTCCAATTAGTTCTTTTTCAATTATTATCAAGTTAACCCCTCCGAATAATTTGTTCCGGTCTTTTCAATCCATTTTCAAAATGGAATTCATTACCTTTAAATCTGAGCTTCGCTTTAATCATCATAATCCTGGATATAGTAATATCATACAGGAATGCATAAAGAATGAAAAAGATTTACATTTACATTAAAATAGGCTTAACAATATTTGCATATAATGAAATCAAAAAGAACAGAAGGTGTGTACATGACTGAGAAACATTTAATCGTATTGGATCTTGATGGTACTCTACTTACAGATAACAAAACAATTTCTTCAAGGACTAAAAAAACACTCCTAAAACTTAAAGAAGATGGACACGAGGTTATGATTGCCACTGGGCGCCCCTTTCGTTCAAGTGAACTTTATTACCGGGAATTGGGGTTGACTACACCAATCGTCAATTTCAATGGCGCTTTCGTCCATCACCCATTACATACAAGCTGGGGGGTATATCACTCTCCACTGGATATAAATGTTGCGAAAGAAATTGTCGAAGCGTGTGATCAGTTTACATATCATAACATCATTGCTGAAGTCCGGGATGAGGTTTATGTCCATTATCATGATGAAAAGTTGATGAACATGTTCAATCTAGGAAATCCGATCATGAAGACAGGTGATTTGCGTAATTACCTTCAGGATTCCCCAACTTCGATGCTGATTCACACAGATAGTGAATTCGTAGGACAGATTCGCCAGCATCTATCCGATGTCCATGCAGAATTGGTCGATCACCGCCGCTGGGCAGAGCCTTTTCATATCATCGAAATAATAAAAAGCGGGTTAAGTAAAGCAGTGGGGCTTAAACGCGTATCCAACTATCTGGAAATTCCTCAAAACAGGATAATCGCGTTCGGTGATGAAGATAATGATTTGGAAATGCTCGAGTATGCGGGAACCGGGGTGGCCATGGGGAATGCGATCTCACCAGTAAAAACGGTAGCAAATACGACGACATTGACGAATGAAGAAGATGGGATAGCCGTCTTCCTCGAAGAAAAATTCAATATAAAAGCCTAATACGTCATTTTTTACCTTCATAATATTCAACTATCAAGCCAAACTAATATGGACAACAGATTCATTCCGTTGTCGACAACGCTCAGAATCGGAGGAGATAAGAATGGGTAAAAGCAGTAAATCTAAACGATTTGTACAGCAGGGCAAAGAAAGTGTTGCCAGGCATGCCGAAAAAATCCCTTATCACACTACGTTTGAAGAGGCAGAAAAAGACAGGTTAAGAATTATGTCTGAACAAAGCTATGGTGGCTTCTAATGGGAAACAAATTATTCCAAAAGGCTAGGGAATTTGTTGAAGAAGCTCTCCACTCTGAGCATGACGGTGATCAGCATAAAACAGAGGAATTTGTTGAAGAAGCTCTCCACTCTGAGCATGACGGTGATCAGCATAAAACAGAGGAATTTGTTGAAGAAGCTCTCCACTCTGAGCATGACGGTGACCAGCATAAGACAGAGGAAATCGCTAAAAACGCTCTTTCATCAGCCTTTGCCAATACGAACGAGGCTGAAAAAGAACAATTGCGAGAACTCCAGCAAGAGCTGGAAAATCACTCTAAGTAAAGTGAAAGCCTCCAGGGATTCCTGGAGGCTTTCACTTTTTCATCTTTCGTGCCTTACCGCTTTTTTCACCGATGTCCTTATAAAATTCTTTACCACGGTAATCAGCAGTTGCTTCCCCGCCCTTTTGCCCAATTTCCCGGTAAAAATCCTTGTCGTGATTTTTAGAAGTGGCTTCCCCGCCTTTACGGCCTGCTTCCTGCCTGCTCATTTTTTCATCGTTAGCCATTTTTATCACTTCCTTCATATTAAAACGCCGAAATGCCGCCTTTTGTAATAGAAGTGTAATGGTCGTTTTTTATTCCCTTCGGAAAGTCCCAACAATTCCTGACGTTTCTATGATGTTTGTGAACGCGTGTGGATCCACTTCCTTGATGATCCTTTCAAGGTCATACAGTTCATACCTTGTAATGACAATCAATAACATTTCCTTCGTTTCGTTAGTGAATGCACCTTTTGCGGGAACCCTTGTAATTCCGCGAACTAATTTAGCATGGATTGCCTGTTTAAGCTCTTCGCTTTTCTTTGTAATGATCATGGCCGTTAGTTTTTCATGACGTGTATGTATCGCGTCCACGACACGGGTCGATGTATAAAGGGTAACAAGTGTATACAAAGCTTTTTCCGGTCCATAAACAGCACCTGCCGTTACAATGATCACTCCATTCAGCAGAAATAAATAAGTCCCTACAGGTTTATCCTTCTTCCGTGAAAGAAGCATGGCGATAATATCCATTCCGCCAGTCGATGCACCGTATTTCAGGGTGATCCCCACACCTACTGCAGCTATGACTCCGCCAAATACTGCATTCAATAATATGTCAGGTGACCAGCGTGTAATCGGAATGATTTCCATAAAGAAGGACATCAAGGCAACGCTGAGGAAACTATAAAAAGTGAAAGACTTTCCTACCTTTCGCCAAGCAATGATCGTTACTGGAATGTTCAATAATAACAAGAGAATGCCTGTCGATACATTAAAAGGAGCAAAAGATCCAATCATCCTCGATAGAAGCTGGGCCACTCCGGTAAATCCGCTTGCATATACGTTTGCCGGTATCAAAAAAAAGTTCATTGCGATGGCATTAAGCAATGCTCCGACCACAACTATGATCATTTTCTTCATTTCACCACTGTACATCCTAAAAAACCTCCATTTCACCCTTATTCTATTATCTTTTTACCCTTAATTATTTATTCTATTTACGTAGAGATTGAATTTTTACCGTTACGTGCTACACTAAAAAGAAGAGTGACCACTCATTTTCTAAAAATTGTAAAAAGAAAGCAGGTGTATTATGGCTATCACAATTCTTGCAGATAGTGCATGTGATTTGCCGTTGTCTTTCTATAAGGAAAACAATGTTTCATTAATCCCTTTACAAGTCCATCTTGACGGGGAAACTTATGAAGATTTACTTACTATTAATTCTCACGAAGTCTATCAGGCGATGCTTGAAGGAAAAGCACCGAAAACATCGCAAGCTTCCCCAGAATACTTTATAGAACTTTTCACACAGTTTGCCAAAGAGAAAAAACAAGGGATATATATAGCCTTTTCCTCTGAGTTATCGGGAACATATCAAACGGCAGTGATGATTCTTAATCAGGTGAAGGAAGAGTATCCTGACCTTGACATTGAAATCGTCAATACGAAATGCGCTTCGATGGGCGTCGGTTTAATTGTAAAGATAGCAGCCGATCTGGCAGCAAACGGTGCCACTAAAGAAGAAATCCTGGCTGCAATCGAATTCCAAACGCGGCATATGGAGCATCTATTCACTGTAGATAACCTAGAATATCTGGCCCGTGGCGGCCGCATCTCCAAAACATCTGCCCTTGTTGGCGGTTTATTAAACATTAAACCGTTATTGCATGTTGAAGATGGGAAGCTTGTTCCGCTTGAAAAGATACGCGGCAAAAAGAAATTGATTAAACGAGTAATCGAATTAATGCACGAAAGAGGCAAAAATTTAACTACCCAAACGATTGCCATCAGTCATGGCGATGATGAAGCAACGGCCCTGGAATGGAAGGAAGCCATCCAAAATGAATTCGGGACAACTGACTTCATGATCCATACAATTGGCTCCGTCATCGGTGCACATGCCGGCCCTGGCACAATTGCCCTCTTCTTCTTAAACGATACCCCTGAGAAATCATAAACATACATACTCCCTTCCATAATTGTGAACAATATATATTGATCAGATAATGGAAGGGAGTTTTCACTATGTCCAAAACAACCGATGACAATAAAAGGCCAAAAGATAACCAAGCGAGAAATGCTGAAAAAAATATCGCTTATCAGGAAAACCTTGCTGCAGGAAAGCACTCCTATTCGAAGAAAACGGACCATAAATGAAGCGCGGGGCTTGTCCCCCCGCTTTTTTAATATCGTTTATATAGTTGTCTTCCTATCATACTTTCTCTATAATAAAGGAAATAAACCCTGCTGGAGGTAAGTGATGGCAAAGGAAAATTCATTTGATATTGTTTCGAAAGTAGACTTTTCAGAGGTAACGAATGCAGTTACCATGGCTATGAAGGAAATACAGACACGCTATGATTTTAAAGGGAGCATAAGCAGCATCACCATTGATAAAGAAGACCTGGTTCTAGTTTCAGACGATGAATATAAGCTCGAACAGCTAAAGGATGTTCTCATCAGTAAGCTCATTAAACGTGACGTACCCGTCAAGAACCTGGATTATGGCAAATTGGAAGGAGCTTCTGGCGGGACCGTTCGCCAACGGGCCAAGTTAATTCAAGGCATCGATAAGGAGCAAGCAAAAAAGATCAATACCATCATTAAAAATAGCGGTCTTAAAGTGAAAAGCCAGATCCAGGATGATCAAATCCGGGTTACCGGTAAGAACCGGGATGATTTACAAGGGATCATTTCCGCGATTCGGGGCGCTGACCTATCCATTGATGTACAATTCTTAAATTACCGCTAAGTATGAAGGCCTCACCTGCTTTGGGTGGGTCTTTTTTCATTTGTTGCAACTGCCTCCATCAACGTTCATCCCCCTTTTTCTCCAAATGAATCACCTTCATGGAACATGGAAAGACTAGTCATGTTCCCTTCAGTTAAAACATTTTCATGGGTATTTTTTCCATGTTTTCTTTTTCTTAAAAGAAGGAATAGAAAAAGCGTAGATAATTAAATGGGAGGCGTTTATATCTTGACTACTCAAAACCAAAATCAGAAAAAACAAGGATTTCCACCTCAACATCAGCAGCATCAACCTGGATTGGAAACAAAAATGGAACCGAACCCCGATTCAGTTAAAGCTGCCTACAAAGGAAGCGGCAAATTAAAAGGTAAAACGGCAATCATAACGGGAGGAGACAGCGGAATCGGTAAATCGGTTGCCATTTACTACGCTAAAGAAGGAGCTAATGTGACAGTTGCATACTTGGATGAACACGAGGATGCTAAAGCGACAAAAGAATTGATCGAAAAAGAAGGCCAGAAATGTTTACTCATTTCCGGTGATATCGGTGATGAAGCCTTCTGCCAGGATGTCGTCAAAAGAACGGTTGATGAATTTGGCGGTTTGGACATTCTAGTCAACAACGCCGGAGAACAGCATGTGCAGACAAGTATCCTGGACATTTCAACTGAACAATTGGAAAAAACGTTCCGCACGAATATTTTCTCGATGTTCCACTTAACTAAAGCTGCATTGAAGCACCTTAAAAAAGGAAGCAGCATCATTAATACAACCTCTATCACTGCCTATCAGGGCAACCCAAAACTAATCGATTACTCTTCAACAAAAGGTGCAATACTGGCATTTACAAGAGCCCTGTCGAACTCCATCTCAAAAGATGGCATCAGAGTGAACGGTGTGGCGCCAGGCCCGATCTGGACCCCGCTGATTCCTGCTTCATTCGGTGAAGAGGATGTTGCCAAATTCGGACAGGATACTCCAATGGGCCGTGCAGGTCAGCCTGAAGAATTGGCACCAGCGTATGTTTATTTGGCAAGTGATGATTCATCCTATGTCAGCGGACAAGTCATCCATGTAAACGGCGGGACCGTTGTAAACGGATAAGACCTTACCTTTTTTCCAAAAGCAGTGGATTTCACAAATTGAAATCCACTGCTTTTACTCTTTCAGGCAGGATATTTCCAGTTAACGCGGAATATATGAGTTGGAAGGAGTGGAGTCATTTTTGAAGAATATTGTAGATCCATGGTTCACCGTTCAAGAATTGGACTCAAAAACGTTTGCAATCAGTGAATATGGTCATTGGGAGAAAGTTCATTCCTTTTTATTGCTTGGTGAGACCAGGGCTGCCTTAATCGACACAGGGTTAGGCATCGATTCGATAAAGCGGATTACAGACCAGCTTACCGATCTTCCAATCATCGTCCTGACCACACACGTTCATGCGGATCATATCGGCGGTCATGGTGAATATGATACGATTTATGTTCATGGAGATGATGCCAATTGGCTGATTAACGGCATTGAAGGTTTGTCCTTGGAACAAATAAGAAAGAATATGGCCCGGGATATCACATTACCCATACCCGAATCATTCAATCCTTCTACATACATGCCATACCAGGGGTACCCTGATAGGCTCTTATCAGATGGGGACATGATTGATCTTGGAAACCGAAGTTTAATCATTTATCATACACCTGGTCATTCGCCTGGCCACATTTCAATCTTGGATGATGAAACAGGTTATTTATTTACTGGCGACCTGCTTTATTCAGATACTCCCGTTTATGCATTTTATCCCTCGACAAGCCCTGTAGACCTTGTGAACTCGTTGGAAAAGATCACAAAGATCAAGGCAGTCTCCAAAATCTATGGCGGACACAACCAACTAGGCCTCGAACCAAGCATCTTTGAAGAAGTCCTTGCAGCCATTCAATATCTTAAAGAGAATAAATTAGCCAGACACGGAACGGGTATACATGCATTCAAAAGTTTCAGCGTACATTTCTAGATAAAAAAGGCATTGCTTTTACGCAATGCCCTCTCGTTCAATAAGTCATGGCCATTGCACCTTGCTTGATCGATCTGCAGGAATGCCTTTCCACGAAATGATGTGGAATGATGGTCCCGGCAGGAGCATCTCCATTCTGCAGCATATGAATGATGCCCTTAGCGGCCTGATATCCCAAATCAAAAATATTAATATCTACGGAAGTCAGGGCTGGTAATGACAATTCAGAGAAAAGAACGTTATTGAAACTGACGATTGAAATTTCTTCAGGCGTGCGTACGCCCATCTCACGAAGTGAATGCACGATGCCAAGTGCCATGAGATCATCACTCACCACCAAAGCGGTTGGTGGTTCCTCAATGGATAATAACCTTTTTGCAGCTGCTTGTCCCCCTTCATGCAAAAAATCTTCATGCAGGGTATATTCCCCCCTTCGATCGATTCCAGCCCTCTTCAAAGCCCTTTCATAACCTGACAAGCGATCAAGGGTCATCACAAGGGTTACATCACCTCCGATGAATCCAATCCTTTCATGTCCTAGCTTTATGAGGTAATCCGTTGCCTGTTCGGCAGCCAAGACATTATCGTTATCAACATAAGTTATCTCTTCGATGTAATCATAGGGTTTCCCAATGATCACAAATGGAAAATCCCGTTCCCTCAAATAGGTCAGAATGTGATCGTTCATCCTTGAATACATCAGGATTATTCCATCCACCATCCCTCCCTGCACCATATTCACTACTCCTTCGCAGATTTCATCTTCTGTTTTTCCCGTGCTTAGCAACAGGGAGTAATGGTTTTCCTGGGCTCCCTCACTTAGACCCTGGAGGATCGTAGGAAAAAAGGGATTTTGATAATAATCATTTGACGAACTTGGCATTACCAAGCCAATGATCCTGGTCGATTGATTGGCAAGACTACGTGCAATGAAGTTTGGATGGTATCCTAATTTAGTCATCGCCTTACGTACCCGTACCTTTGTTTTTTCACTTATCCGAGGATTGTTTGCAATCACTCGAGATACTGTTGAAGGAGCAACATTCGCTAGCTGTGCCACATCTTTTATTGTGATGGCCATGCATTTCCCCTCTCCCTTCTTAGCCTTTATTGACTTCATTTAAAAAAAGGTGAATACCAATAAACACTTCTCTAATATTTTTTATATTTATACATTTCGCATGTATTCATAATACACTCAGTTCAATAGTTATATCCATACTTTTTTTAATGTTTATTTAATTTATCAGAAAATACCAACTTTTCTATCTTTTCATCTGAGTTTAAAATTCAAAAAGAAGCTGATGGATGATCAGCTTCTTGAAAAACGACAGATCTATTGGAAATTAAGAAGTCGGACGACTAACTACATAGGTTTTAGGCTAATTTCCAATCAAGTCCTTAGAATCAATAACGATAAATCCTTGTTTCATATGGACGTAAATCAATAAGGGGCAACTCAGGACAATCCTCATAATTAGCCAGCAAAAGCTCCATTTTTCCCCAATGGGAAAGGTCGATTTGATGGTGATTCATACTAAAGTTACATACTACCATGACTGAATTATCATTCATAGTTCTTGTATAAATATAAAGTTCGGGGTGATCTTCCCATAATAACTCATATTCCCCATAAACAAGGACCTGATGTTTTTTTCGAAGTTCAATCATCTTTTTATAAAAATGATAAATGGATGAAGGGTCATTTTTCTGCTGTTCTACATTAATCGCGCGATAATTTGGATTAATCCTCATCCAAGGGGTTCCATGAGTGAATCCGCCATTTTCAAGATCATTCCATTGCATTGGTGTTCGTGAATTATCACGGCCGCTATGCCATATAATGTTCATGATCTCATCATGAGGCCGACCTTTCGAGGTCTCTATCCTATAAAAGTTTTTCATTCCGACATCATCATAATCATCAATCGAATCAAATTGGACATTTGTCATGCCAATTTCCTGACCTTGATAAATAAAAGGTGTCCCTTGCATGAAAAAGTAAAGGGCCCCTATCATCTTTGCGCTTTCCAACCAATATTGATGATCATTTCCCCAGGTGGATACACTTCTCGGCTGGTCATGATTTTCAAAAAACAAAGCATTCCATCCTTTGTTTTTCAGCCCCTTTTGCCATTTGGTCATCGTTCGCTTTAACCCTTGAACATCAACAGCGTGATTCTGTCCCCTATTCCATAGACCAAGATGTTCAAATTGAAAGATCATATTGAACTTCCCATTCGATTCCCCGACCCATTCTTCCGCCTGCTCTATCCTGACGCCATTGGCCTCACCGACCGTCATGATATCATACTTAGAGAAAGTCTCTTCTTTCAACTCCTGAAGGTAATCCAGAATCCCGTCCTGATTGGTATGCATTTCAAACGCAGGTACATACTGATGCCAATAAGGATTGGGCATATCCGGAAGGCCTTCACGTTTATGAATATGCGTGATCGCATCAATCCGGAAGCCATCGATTCCCTTATCGAGCCACCAATTGACCATTTCATATAATGCCTTGCGCACATCAGTGTTTTTCCAGTTTAAGTCTGGCTGCTTTTCGGCAAATAGATGTAAATAGTATTGATTGGTCCTTTCATCGAATTTCCAGGCACTTCCGGAAAAGATGCTTTCCCAATTATTAGGCTCACGGCCGTCCTGCCCATCCCTCCAAATATACCAATCCCGTTTCGGATTATCGCGGGAAGAACGTGACTCGACGAACCAGGGGTGCTCATCACTTGTATGATTCAAAACAAGGTCGAGTATCACCTTCATCCCACGCCCGTGAACATCTTTCAATAACAGATCAATATCTTCGATTGAACCGAATTCATCGGAAACTGCTTGATAATCACTAATATCATAGCCATTATCCGCATTGGGCGATTTATAAAAAGGACAAATCCAAATGACATCAATCCCTAATTCCTGCAGATAGTCGAGCTTTGAAATCAAACCTTTTATGTCTCCGACTCCATCATCATTACTATCCATGAAACTGCGCGGGTAAATTTGATAGCAAACCGCTTCTTTCCACCAGGTCTTATTCATGCTGTAACCTCCCGATCCTGTTTTCCACAAAGCCTAAGGGACAATGTTTGGCGGCTACCGACAATCGAGAGGTATATGATTATTTTGGTTGATTCCGTTTTGAACGTTTAATAACCAAAGCAATGAATATACCAAAAATGAGAAGAACCAATCCTATGACTAACAGGTAAGGAATATTAATAATCGACTTAGGTGACAGCGTATAGATTTCTGTCGTCTCCCTATCGATCACTATAGAGTAACTGTTGTCCTTACTGCGGACCAGATCCCCATTCAGCATACCTCTCAACTCTTTATTACTTTCAAGTTCCTTATCAGAAAGGTTTATCGTTTGAGTTTCAGTCGTATTGTTCATGGCGACGACGATCGTTTCATCACCATATACACGCTTGAATACCGAAGCTCCACCTTTTTCATATAAAAGCTCCATATCCCCTTTTACCAATGCTGGGTACATGTCTCTGAGATCAGAAAGCTTCGTTATATATTCCACCAATTCCTGTTCTGTCTTAAAATTCATCAACTTGTGATTATCCGGGGCAATATCGCCATTTAAGGCAATTTCCGATCCATAAAATACGATAGGCACCCCTGGCATCGTATACAGATACGACAGAGCCATTCTCCATCTGGAGCCTGGATTTTCGTTATGATCGGCTGCATCCTTTGTAAAACGGGGCATTCCCTGTGTGTCCATGAACAATGCTTGATGGGCATTGCGCCCTAATTCATCTTCGCTTTTCGCAAACGCATTAAATACAGGTTTCAATTCCTTATCGGGCGCAGCAAATGCTTCACGCAGCTCAGCATTCTGCGGATAAGCCATAAAAGCATCGATACCCGTCTCCTTGTAGCTTGAGATCAATTCCGCATCACCTTGAACATCGCCGATTGTATAGAAATTTGATTTTTCAGATTTGACTGCATCCACAAATTCCTTCCAAAAATCTTTTGCTACGTATTGGACTTTATTTATACGGTATCCATCAATATCGGTTTCCGTTATCCACCATTTGGCTGCATCAAGTAAATATTTCCGTGTTTCATCATTATCTTGATTCAAATCGGGAAGACCATTAACCCACCCTGTTTCCAAATCCTTTTGGCTACCGTCCTTGGAAATCTTTTTTTCTTCATGGAACCAATCTTGTTTTTTTGGATCGTTCAGCCAAGCGGAGTCAGGGCCCACATTATTTGCTTGAAAATCAATGATCACCTTCATATCGCGTTTATGTGCCTCATTCACGAGTTTTTTAAACTCTTCCAATGTCCCATAGTGTTTATCCGTTTTATAAAAATCGGCCACCCAATCGCCATGATAGCCATTTGCATCATTAGCGAAAATCGGTGAAAGGATGATAGCGGTATAGCCCATATCTTTTAAATAATTCAGTTTCTTCGTGACACCTTCGAAATCCCCGCCATTAAACGCGGAAGGGTCATTCACGTTCGCATCTCCATTATTTTGGGTATCCCCATCGAAAAATCTGTCGACCAATAATGAATATACGATTTCATCCTTCCAAGTTCGTTGTTCTTTTTCAGCTGCTCCTACTGGAATGGCGTAAAAAAGAAGCAACGGAATTAAAGCGAGTGATAACGCTCTTTTTCTCATATCCGTTCTCCTCCTAGCTATCTCTTTACGCCTTTAAGATTAGCCTTTTGACCCCTTAACGTCAAATCCAATTTATAAAAAACTTTACACTTAAGGGACAAACTGGGGATTCCGGTTATGGTTACTGAATTGGAAAAGAGCCGAACACGGTTAACGTTCTTTTTTTATCTTCTTGACCGCTTTATCCAAAGCCCTTTTTGGTCTTGCCTTTTGAGTGGTCATTTCATCCATGGCTGAATTCATCGGTCCCCATACTTTATTCATTTCCGGAATATTCGGCACTGGTTCAGCGTATTGTAATTGTATGCTTAAGGCTTGTGCCCTTTCATTTTCTTTGATTGCGGCATTATGTTTAATCGATTTATTAGGTGGGATTTCCCCTGTCAAATCAAAACGCTTCATTGCATTATCATCATTAGTCAAATATTCAACTAACTTCGTAGACCAATAAGGGTGTTTTGTAAATGCTGTTACATGCCAGCCTTTGATTTCCATGAACGTTTTCATTGGCTGACCATTGGACAATTCCGGCATGGGGGCAAATCCTGTATCCTTTCGCTCGGTAAATGGGTTCCCGTCACTCATGATAGAAGCCAATTCACCTTGTAAAAACAACTTCTCGATTCCTGCCTTGCTGCCTTTAGGAATCAAACCCGCCCTATACCATTTTTGGATGTACGCAGCCCCTTTTATGGAACCCTTATTATTCAAACCAATGTCGGAAGGGTCTAACTTTCCATTCTTATCTTTAAATATATAACCTCCCATTCCAGCCATTACTCCATACGAATCATGGAAATCATTCCACTTGGCATAGTAACCATGCACGTTACGCTTTCTTAATTCCTTCGCCATTTTATAAAGGTCATTCATCGTCTCAGGAGCCTTAGCCATCAATTTTTTATTATAAATGAAGACGGAGGTTGTTACGGACTTTGGCAATCCAAAAACCTTATCTTGATACATCTCCCCCCTAATTGAAGGTTCAATGAATGCATCCAATACCTCATCTTTCACCTTCACTTCCTGAATTAAGCCTTCCTTCACGATTTGCCCGACTTTTTCATGGGGAAAAGTTACGACATCCGGTGCCTTTCCATTTCCGATTGGCCCATCTCGACGAAGTCGTTCATACATCCCGGTAGCCATTTCAAGCTCTTCATGCTCAACTTTGATTCCATATTCTTTTTCAAAGGCTTCAATCACCGGCTTTAGTGCCTCCGCTTTACCTTCTTCCTCCCAAATGATCAATTTTTCCGGCTTCGCTTCATTGCTGGCTTCGTCTTCTCTTTTCTTATCTTCTTTCACTGCTTTATTTTTATTTTCTAAATCTGAACTGGATCCGCAAGCACTTACACTAACAATCAATAATATGGACATGAACAAATGAAAAATCAGCTTCTTCACTTTCATTCTCCTTTTTGCAATGTTTATTCTATCATGTCCAAAAGCACCAAATAATACTGTTTTTCAGTTCAGTACTTCAAATAAAGCCAATTGATGAAAGCGATACCAAAGCTATTGTTATCATTATATGAACGGCTTTGATTTTTACAACATTTTCCTTGGCGTATTTATTTCCTTGTAGTGATGAACAATTTTTGTTATTTTTTAGTTAATAAGTGCTTCTTTCAATTGAAATTGGGTATATAACCATAATGAAAAAGCACTTAACCTGGCTTAGTACACTTCATAGAGACCCTCCTCGTAACAGCCGGAAGTTTCCTTTTTCACAGCCCCAAAACTTATAGAATCGGAGTGGTTTTCATGGAATTTTCATCCATACACCATAGACCTAATGACAATTACGGCTATCCTATCAACACTGAAACCCTACATATCCGCCTACGTACGAAAAAACAAGATATCTCCTCAGTTGGATTGATTTTTGGGGATCCTTACATTTCAAATAATGGTCAATGGCAGTACGAGGAACTTCCCATGAGTCTGTCGGGCAGCGATACCCGTTATGATTATTGGCATATCTATGTGAAGCCTCCCTACCGAAGAATTCGATATGGGTTCAAGGTATCGGCAGAAGAAGAATGCTCCATTTACACGGAAAAGGGCTTCTTCAAAGAGCCTCCCCGAGATCCCGGATGCTATTTCGCGATTCCCTATCTCCATCAAAATGAAGTTTTCGGGGCACCGGAATGGGTCAAAGATACAATTTGGTACCAAATTTTCCCTGAAAGATTCGCGAACGGAAACCCCGCCAACGACCCCGAAGGTGTGAAACCCTGGGGAAGTGAAGACCCGGCGGTGGATAATTTTTTTGGCGGGGACTTCGAAGGAATCATTGAACATTTGGATTACCTTGAGAATCTCGGCATCAACGGAATTTATTTCACACCAATCTTCCATGCCTACTCCAATCATAAATACGATACGATTGATTATCGGAGTATCGACCCGCAATTCGGAACGAAGGAAACATTGAAAACACTAATAGCCGAATGCCATAAACGGAATATACGGGTCATGCTGGATGCCGTTTTTAACCATAGCGGCTACTATTTTCCCCCTTTCCAGGATTTACTCGAAAAAGGGGAGAAATCGAAATATAAGGATTGGTTCCACCCACACAGCTTCCCTCTTAAGGGAGGGGAAAGGCCCAATTATGAAACATTCGGTTTTTTTGAATCGATGCCAAAATTGAATACGGCAAATCCGGAGGTGAAAGAATATCTGCTCGAAGTCTCGACTTATTGGATCAAGGAGTTCGATATAGACGCCTGGCGGCTCGATGTGGCAAATGAAGTCGATCAGCCATTCTGGCGTGAATTTCGAACAACGGTGAAAAATATAAAGCCTGACCTTTATATCCTTGGGGAAATTTGGCATGACTCCATGCCTTGGCTTCGCGGCGATCAGTTCGATGCCGTCATGAATTACCCTTTCACCAACCAGGTCTTTCGCCTGGTCGCCTCACAAACCATCAATGCACGCGAGTTCACTGATGAAATGACAGCCATCTATCACAGTTATCCAACCAATGTTTTTGACGTGACATTCAACCTTCTTGGAAGCCATGATACACCGCGGATTTTCACGGATTGCGGGGAAGATTTAGCTAGAGCCAAGCTCATTCACGCAATCTTGCTGACATTCAATGGCAGCCCTTGTATTTATTATGGAGATGAAATCGGCTTAACCGGCGGCATGGATCCAGGATGCCGAAAATGCATGGTCTGGGAAGAAGAAAAACAAAACACCGAGCTACTCAATGAAATTAAGGCATTGATCTCCTTGCGAAAAGAAGAACGGTTACTTGCCAATGACGGGGAGTTCAAATTCCTAGATACTGCCGGAAACGAAAATATCGTGGCCTACCAAAAGTATAATGAAAAACGGTCTGTCGTGATCCTCATCAATCCGACCGATGTCAAGCAATCCTTTACCCTTCCTGTTGATTTGAAAGGACGTACACTAACGGATTTAAGAACGAAGGAAACCACACAAGTTGGCAAATTCGAATTGGGTGGTTATCAATATAAAATTCTCGCAATCAATCATTGAGGCAAATGAAAACGGGGCGCTGATAATCATCCGCCCCGTTTTTTTCACTCGATTATTTGAATATCATATTCTTTGAACCATACATGGGTCTGTGCCAAATGCGCGAGCAATTGTGGCCCTGACATCAATTGACCGAACCATGGCACTTTAAAAGCCGCACCCTTGGAGTCCACTATATCGGTTAGCTTCTGTTTATCGAAAAATTCATGCAGGATCGAATTTTTATCCGTCAGTAAGTCTTTCAACCACGCCTGCACACGGTCTGTATATATAGGGTTATGGGTTTTTGGATATGGACTTTTTTTACGATACAATACTTCATCCGGTAATAGCCCCTCCAAAGCCTTCCTGAGAATACCCTTTTCACGGTTGCCTTCCATTTTCATTTCCCACGGAATGTTCCATGCATATTCAACAAGACGATGATCGGCAAATGGCACGCGCACCTCTAGACTTGCCCCCATACTCATCCGGTCCTTCCGGTCAAGGAGCGTCGTCATGAACCATAATAAATTCACATAGAAAAGCTCTCTCCGCTTTGCCGCTATACCGCTCTCCCCTTCCAATTTAGGCGTTTCGGCAAGGGTGGCCAAATAAGCTTCCTGGGCATATTCCTCCAGCTTCAATTTCTCGCGCCATCCCGTTTTCAATAAAGATACCCGCTCATCCGTCGATCTCATCCATGGAAAACCAGCACGATTCAAATCATCCTCACGGTGAAACCAAGGATAACCTCCAAAAATTTCGTCCGCACATTCGCCGGAGAGGCCTACGACAAAATCCCGCTTGATTTCCTTACAAAACCAAAGTAAAGAAGAATCGACATCCGCCATGCCTGGGAGATCCCTTACAAGGACAGCTTCCGTTAAATAATTTGTCAACTGCTCTTGAGAGATGACCGATGAATGGTGAACCGTGTTAAAACTATCCGACATCTTTTTAATCCAATACCCATCGGAGTTTGGCTGGAAATCATTTGCCTTGAAATAACGCTCATTATCCTCATAATCAATGGAATACGTATGAAGCTGGCCTTTCCCTTCTTTTTGATAGGCATTTGCAGCAATGGCCGTAATTGCGCTAGAGTCAAGCCCTCCTGATAAGAAGGTACAAAGCGGAACATCAGATACAAGTTGCCGCGTCACTGCATCTTCGACAAGGAAGCGAACCTTCTCGGCCGTCTCATCAAGAGTATCCCGATGTTCTTCGCTTTTCACATTCCAATATCTCCAAATCCGGAGGCCTTTCCTTGATAAAGTAAGCGCATGGGCAGGCCTTAATTCTTGGATATTATGAAATACGCCTGAACCTGGCTTCCGGGATGGACCAACACCAAAAACTTCAGACAACCCTTCGCGGTCAATCTCCGTTTTAACATCCGGATGGGCCAGAATCGCCTTCAGCTCCGATCCGAAAATGAACCCGCCGTCCCTTTCCGCATAAAAGAATGGTTTTACCCCCATGCGATCTCTTCCGACGAATAATTTCTGTTCCTTTTCATCCCAAATCGCAAACGCAAAAATACCATTGAACAAGTCAATGCATTTTTCTTTCCATTCTATATAAGAAGTTAGCAAAACTTCTGTATCAGAATGACCGTTAAAGGAATATCCTTTTAATAATAGCTGTTTACGAATATCCTCGGTGTTATATAGCTCACCATTATAACAAAGCGTATATCTGCCGTTTTCTTGATTTTTCGTCATCGGCTGTTTTCCGCCTTCCGCATCGACAACCGTTAACCGTTTATGACCAAAGGCAACATGGGCTTCGCTCCAAACATTATCTTCGTCAGGCCCCCGCTTTGCCAACGTTTTTGTCATGTTTTCCAGCGTTTTCGTTTTTGTCCGTAAATCTTTTTGAAAATGCACCCAGCCTGTTATCCCACACATTTTACACTTCATCCTCTCTATCCGGACTATCAAAAATATATTGGCTCCCTGTCTTAAAAAGATTTACAGTCCCTAAGTATCGCTCAGCATCATTCCATAGGGCCACCTGCCAACAACGCCTGGCGTCGTTAATGAATTGTTGAGCAAAGCATCCCGTGTTAAACATAGCCTATGCAAAGACGGAAAGATGGTTATTTGTCCATAATATTTTAAAATATACAGTTATATTTTCATTGGATTTTGACTAAAAAGTAGGTGAGGATTCCACTATTGGAGGTATATGTATGAGTCAGCAACAACGAACTAAGTTAATGAATAGGCAAACAAGAGCTTTTACCGAAGGAACAGTGGAAAATATCAATCAACAATGGATTTTTTTCGATGATGAAACAGATGAGGCCTGCTCCATTGAAGACCACGTTGACACCATCATCGAAGTGTACAGGGGCGGGCGCTGGCAGCAAGGAGTAATTGAAGAAGAGGGAAAGATCCTGCTTCATCGGGAAATCACCTTCTTAAGGGAAAATGAGCCCATTCGGATACGCAAAAAACTGCTCTACTCTTTTGAACGTTTATTGGAAGAATTGAACGATGATTCCTTTTTCCAATTTGTAACGACATTGAATTCACTTGATTTTTCTATTTATGATTGTATATATAGCTATAACCAGCTCACTTTTTTAAGGGCCGTCCCAAACCAGTCCGGCGTGAATTTCTTCACCTTTGATAACGAGAGCCAAATTTGTCTCGTTCAGCACCATTTTTCTTACGGGAAAAAGGATCATGACCGTTTTGAATTCACCCTGAACACCGGAAAAAGGATCGTCATTGAGAAAGTGAATTCACAATAACGGGTAAAAGAAAACGGGTAAATGAGATTTCCTCATTTACCCGTCTTTAATTCTGTATTAAAAAAAGTCCATTCCTTGTGGCAGTGAAAGTCCTAAATAAAGGACGAATACAAGCGCTACGATGAACAATATCCACATGGCACCTGTGCTTTTTCTTTTTTTCGTACGGACCAGCACCATTTCCATCGCCGCAATCACGATGATACCAACAATCATTTTTACTGCATAGGCACCAAAATCAGTGATCAGCATGCCGCCAGTAAGGAAAATCAATAGATAGAACAACCGTGTTATCATATGTAGCATTTTCGCTTTCGGGTTTGCACCTTTAAGCATCGAATATGTGACAAAGAAAAGAATGATTCCGATAACCCAAGCTGTAATATGCATATGTGTCATTTTTTTGCCCCCTCGTTCAGTTTCCATTTCATCATATCATAGGCTTTTACAAAAAAACAAAACTAAGTATCCACCTGAATGGGTAAAACCAACAATTTAATGAACATCATTTACATTTCTCCTTAACGGGTCCCTACCTGCGCATGACCGGCTTTTTACCATACGTAAAAAAACGCCATATATATTCAACCGGTCCATATTTATACAGACCCATCCACAATAAGGAAAGCAGGGTTTGCAGACAAAACAGCGCTATTAGAAAAACAAATCCTGTCGTATATGAGACTGATCCATATAAACCAAGGCCATATGAATAAAAAATGCCCGTACATACCATCGATTGGAACAAGTAATTGCTCATCGACATCCTTCCGATATACGAAAGCGGATGTAACAGGCGGGAAGCCCCAGCACGTTCCGCCAAAATCGTGATTGCCGTGATATAAAAAATCGTAAGTAACGGTCCTCCCAAATAATCCTGGACGAATATCGTTCCAAAATGGTATACCGTCACATATGGCAGCATCTTGATTGACATGCCCAATAGCAAGCTTACGATCGATATCGCTTTCAATTGTCGATTATATTGGGTTGGATTTTGGAGAAAGCCTTGTTTTGCCACGCCTGCTCCCATTAAAAAAAACGGAAAAATCGATAAAAAAAGGATAATGGCATTAAAAGGGTTGTTCACCATATACCAATCCAACGCCCTTTGACTCATCAGTTCCGGAAATGTACCAGATTGATAAACTTCCAAAGACTGTTTCATCATCGCCGAATCAGTCGTGATCGCCATCCCTTCCCTATCAAAAATGCCCATTATAAGAAATAGAGAACCCAATATCGCAAAAGGCAGGACATAACAAACCGAGCCAAGCAGAATTAAATTCCGGCCCTTCATCTTATAAAAAAACAAAAGTGCAAACCCAAATACAGCATAATTAATGAGGATGTCCCCATGCCAGATGAAGAAAGCATGAATACAGCCCAGTATCAGCAGGAAACTTAGCCTTTTCATATATAGTAACGGAAATGAAATACCCTTTTCTTCACTCCTTACTGCCAAAATGATTGCCCCGAAACCGAACAGAAAGGCAAATAACGGATAGAAGCTGGCCTGTGCGACTATATCGCTGAATCTGTACAAAATACCATCCCATCCTCCTGCCCACCGCTCGGCACCATCTATGTACAAGAGCGGGGAGTGGAAAGAAGGCATATTCACTAAAAAAATCCCTAAAATGGCTAAGCCACGTAAAATATCGATGCTTACGATCCGTTTACTTTCCTGCAATGGTACCATCGCGCCCTTCATAGGTACACCCTCTTTCATTCATACAGATTTAACATCTTTTCTATATCTCCATTGCATCACCTTTAACTTTCGTGACCGCTTTTTGCTTTTTTATCAGTATGACAAACAAGCTGCCCAACAAGCAAAAGATTCCTGCAAGGAAAAATGCCCATGTATAGGAGTTGAATATTTTGAAGATAAGCCCTCCACCGTACGCCGCCACTGCTGCACCCACCTGATGGGCCGCGAATATCCACCCGTATACGATCCCGCTTTTCTCCATGCCAAATACTTGCCTTGAAATGCTTATGGTCGGAGGAACGGTCGCTATCCAATCCAACCCATAGAAAACGGAAAAGATTATCAATAGACCGATAGAACCTTCATTTAATGCAAAAGGAAGTAATACGAGGGAAGCACCCCTTAGAGCGTAATACCAAAACAACAGCCACCGGTTATCAAAACGATCTGATAGCCATCCGGATACAGTCGTACCAATCAAATCAAAGATTCCCATGAAAGATAGCAGAGATGCTGCCGTCACAACCGGTAAACCAAAACTAATGCAGTAAGAAATGAAATGTGTCCCGATCAATCCACTCGTTGAAAGTCCGCATATAAAAAAGCTACCTGCCAATAACCAGAATTCCTTCACTCTCACTGCTTCAATCAACGACTGAAAAGCCATGGCGATGGGGTTCTTATTTTGGACTGTAACAGCCTCCTGCATTTCCTCTTCCAATCCATATGGAAGAGTCCCGACTTCCTTCGGATTATTTTTCATGAATAAAAGGATGATTGCCAGCATGATCAAGCTAAGGACCAAAATTAATCCAATCGCCCATCTCCACGAATAACTCTCAATGATGATGGCTAAAACCGGAAGTAAAATGAGCTGGCCCGTGGCCGTACTTGCCGTCAGTATCCCGACCGCCAGCCCCCGCCTCTTCTCGAACCAACGATTTGCCACATATGGACTCAATACCGTTAAAAACACCCCAGAACCCAATCCAATGATAATTCCCCAAATTAAAATGAGCTGCCACTCATGCTGCATGAAAAAAGTGAGGAGAATCCCTGCCAATAAAGTTGACATGGCCAATACCATCATCTTCTTCAATCCAAGCACTTCAATTAGGGCTGCCATGAATGGACCCGATAATCCATAAAGAAAAAGACTTATGGCAAAGGCTAAAGAAATGACGGACCGGTCCCACCCGAACTCATTTTCAAATGGTACGATGAATACTCCCGATGATGACCTGACGATTCCGGCTACAATAATCGAGAAGAATGTTATGATTAAAATAACCCAGCTATAATGAATACGTTTCAATGCTCTCCCCCACAATCCAAACTGTTAAAATCAACATAATGAAAAAAGAAAATTATAATAATTTGAAATATTTTATAATAGTAACACTTTATCGTTAAACAAGAAGCTTTATTTCAAAAAAATTCCAGTGTTCCTGATTGACCTTCCCTTATCCAACAATGGCATGAGTTAGCGGCTTACATATCAGTGTCCACCTCAATCTTCATTTCATCAGGATCGGTATCTGCATAGCTTAATATGAAACCGAATTTAAACGGCAACAAAAAAAAAACGCTGATCATTTCTGAACAACGTTAGCGAGCTTCAATTAACGAATCTGCCTGTTTTCCCCTTAGATTCCCAATAATCATTACGGAGATGGATTTTTTGTATTTTCCCCGATGCCGTTTTTGGAAGCTCATCGACGAACGACACACTGGTAACTGATTTAAAATGAGCTAATTTTTCCCGTGTGAAGGCCTTTATATCATCCTCCGTTAATTCCACGCCCATTTTTGGCACGATGAAGGCATGCGGTGTCTCTCCCCACTTTTCATGCGGAACGGCAATGACCGCCGCTTCAAGAATGTCCGGATGTTCGTAGAGTATTCCTTCCACTTCTATTGAAGAGATATTTTCTCCGCCACTAATGATTATATCCTTTTTGCGGTCTACTATATCCACATTCCCGTTTTCATCGATTGTGGCCATATCCCCTGTATGCAGCCATCCATTTATCAGTGTCTGGCTGGTCGCTTCTTCATTTTTCCAATAACCTAACATCACTCCATGGCTGCGGACGATAAGCTCGCCGATATCCACGCCATCATGGGCAACTTCCTCACCATCGTCATGGATAACCTTTACCTCACTGCCTATGATGGGATATCCGGCTTTCGCCTTCATTCTGTATTTTTCTTTTTCCGGAAGATCATCGAATTCAGAACGAATCAGCGATATCAGACTGACAGGTGTTGATTCCGTCATTCCGTAAATTTGAATGAACTCCCAGCCTAATTCTTTTTCCACCCTTGTAACGAATGCAGGAGGCGGAGCGGAGCCCGCAACGACGATTCGGATATCCTGCTCGATATTCTGAACATTCCGTTCATAATATTGGAACAGTGAATTCAGAACCGTCGGTGCCATATGCATGATGGAAACCTTATGCTTTTGCAGTGCATTAAATATCATTTCTGGGCTGGTTTTCCTCAAACAAACTTGAGTGGCACCATTTGCCGTATAATAAAATGGCGCCCCCCACCCATTCACGTGGAACATCGGCAGTACGTGCAAATATGTATCGCGGTCATTGACCCTGAAATGATGCATAGCACCCAAGGCATGTAAATAGTTATTGCGGTGAGTCAGCATCACCCCTTTGGGATTTCCTGTGGTCCCGCTAGTATAAAGAAGGCTCGAAACATCATTTTCATCCACTGACTCCCGGTTAAAACACTTGTTATCATAACGTTCCAGCCAATGGTTGTAATCGGTTTCATTTATCTCCTCATCCTTATAATGAACGATTATGTGCTCCACCGATTTAAGTTCGTCCTTGACAGGGGAAATTAGATGATACAATTCCTGATCTACGAAAAGGACCTTGGACTCGCTATGGTTCAAAATGAAAACATATTCTGCAGGCTTCAAACGGATATTCAAGGGAACGATTACTGCCCCAAGTTGAAATACCCCATAAAAGCCTTCAAGCATTTCAATTGAGTTAGGTGCCAAATATGCCACCTTATCACCCTTTTTGACACCGATATCCCTTAAACCATTTGAAAGCTGGTTTACACGGCCATTCAGCTCTGAGTATGTTAAAACCTTGTCATCTCCAATGATGGCTTTCTTATCTCCATATAGTAGGGCTGCTCGATCTAAGAAATGCGATAATACTAATGGTACATTCATTTCCTCACCTCTATCTTCATTTGAAAGTTCTGAATTATCATTATATTACCATATCTGTTACCAAGATTCCAATAATACCAACCGTTGTTATATAACAATATATTAATAGGCAGATGAATCACATCAATCTTGAGTCAACATACAATACAGTGAAACCCCCATCAGTGATAGGCTCATGGCCTGAGATTCATGGGGAAAACCTGAATAAAAAAAGGGTGATCTTCTTGCCGGCCATCGTAGGAATCGTTCAAGTCATCAACGTCGGTAGCAGTGGAATTGTCCATATTGGTGACGTCTTTAAAATTAATCCATATTCAACCTCAAAAACGTTTGCAGGTGCTGGCTCTTTCAATACAGGTGAATCCATATCCCTCTATAATGCCTATAGCACCACGAATACAAATGATACTGATGGTGTCGATCAGCCACTGGTCCTAAATCTCTAATGTTTTAAGAAAGGAGTCAGCATGATCTTCAATATTCACCAGACCATACAAATCAATATGATAAAAATTGAAAGCATCGCCAATTCATCCGTTTTTCAAATAGGAAGTGCCGGAGTGATTAAACCATATTCGACATTAGCCAATACCGGTGGATTCACAGGGCCTGCTCCCCAAATTGAAGCTGATGTAACCCCATTACCCAGTTTCGTCCCATTTACATCCTCCTAGTTCATAGGCATTCACCTACATCCAACTTTTTCATATACTGTCATATATGAAATTAACTTACTGTGAAGGTGAGGTGTTGAATCGTGAATCAGGATCTATATTCATATTCCATACAAATGCAGCGTTTTCTTGAAGCCCAGGATAAACGAATCATGAAACTTGAACACGAAATCAAACGCCTGACAGATGAACTTGCCGAGCTGAAAAATAAACCGCCAATCCATGTTGATAAAATTGAATATAAATTCGATCAGTTAAAAGTCGAATCTTTGGATGGAACATTGAATATCGGTTTAAATCCAACTGACCTTAACAACATAGATGAATTTGCCGTCAACAACCAACCTGTTCAGCCTGCCCCTAACCTATTTCCAGGCAGGGAAATCGTCGTCCAGGAAATTCACAACGAAATCCTTTCAGACTTGGAAAATATGATCACCGATGCTGAAAACCAACTGAAAACATCATTGGAACCCTCATATCATGACTTCATTAAGCAAGATGTCGAACGCCAGCTTCATCAACGCATCAATATGTATTTCGATAACCTTTCTTACGCGGAACGCGCTCCGCAACAAAGGGAGAATATCAAGGAAAAGATCAGGGAAAAGGTGAAATCCGATATTCAAACTGCATTATTACAATTCATTACACATTCACAAGCCGAGACAGGAGGAAATTCAAATGGAGTTTAATGTAACCAATCATCAGCTATGTGTAGGAGATATCAAAATTACCGGTGTAGCAAGCTCTGCTTTATTTCTCATTGGGGATGTACAAACGGTCCAACTATCCTCAGCATTCGATACCCCACCGGAATCTCTGATCATCGGGCCATTCGTACCGATTACTCCAGAAGGGTAAAAAACATGTTTTCAAGAATATCAAAAGTAAAATCTATATTTTCCGACACGGTATCATTCAGCTCCTCCATGCAAATTGGGGACACCTCATATATTGACGGGAATTCCCTGGCTTTAGCCGTTCAAAAGAAAAGTGAAACTTTCGACTCAGTCGATATTCATTTCGAAGACTATGACATTTTTAAGAAACCATTTTATATCCCAAGATTGAATGAACCAGTCATATCAAGTTTTTCAAATCCGAATCCCTTCATACGGGTCGGCAATATCAATATAATCGGGGTATCAGCCTCATCTGTGGTTGGTGTGGGGAACGTAGGCCATGCACGTATGGAATCAAGAGTGAAGCATATTCGGGTGGTGCCTAAAGAAAACGAAGAGACGCCAATCGAGGATTCGACCAACAACACTTAAACTATTAAAGGAGGGGTTCATATGCCTGCCATTATCGGCCCGGTTCAAGTATTTAATGTCGCGCAAGGAAACCTGCTATTCGGTGATTGCGCCGTCATTTCCCCTAAGTCTTCCTCCAAATCCGTTTTCGGATCTGGTTCAGGGAACACAGCTGCAATCACCTTCACGGCCAATGGCCTGAATGGAAGCAATGTCCTTGATGTCAATGGGGTCGACCAGCCCATTACAGGGAATAATTAGTCAAAGAAAAAGCCTCCCATTTCCAGGGAGGCTTTTAATTTCGGACTATTTTTTTAACATGTTAAATACTTGCTCTACATCTTTGTCTCCCCTGCCTGATAAATTGACGATAAGTATATCATCCCTTGTTAACTCTTTAGCGAGCTTCATGGCGTGAGCTAGGGCATGTGAGCTTTCGAGAGCTGGAATGATTCCCTCTGTTTTGGATAATACCTGAAAAGCCTCCAGAGCTTCTTCCCCTTTTACCGTAACATACTCCGCTCGTCCGCTATCTTTCAAAAAACTATGCTCGGGTCCCACGCTCGGATAATCCAAACCGGCGGCTATGGAAAATGTCGGTCTTGGTTCCCCTTGCTCATCCACTAACGTCAAACTTTTGAATCCGTGCAATACTGCCGGGACACCTTGCGAAACACTTGGGGCTTCAATTGGCTCTACACCAATTAAACGGACATTTTCTTCATCGAGATAATGAGCAAAAGCACCGATTGCATTACTTCCCCCTCCTGCACAAGCAATGATGGCTGTGGGCAGTTTCCCTTCCTTTTCAAGGATCTGGCGCTTCGATTCTTCACTTATGATTGATTGGAAATGCTTAACGATCGTTGGATATGGGTGTGGCCCCACTGCTGAACCAAGCAAGTAAAAAGTATTTTCATAGTTTTGCACCAAGTCATTCAATGCCTCATCAACAGCATCCTTCAATCGACCCTGTCCCTTTTCGACAGCTACGACTTTTGCCCCCAGCAATTCCATCCGAAAGACATTCAATGCCTGCCTCTCCGTATCCAGCTTACCCATATAGATCACACACTCCATGCCAAACATCGCACATGCTGTCGCAGTGGCCACACCATGCTGTCCTGCTCCTGTTTCTGCGATGATGCGTTTAGCACCCCTTCGTTTAGCGAGCAGGATTTGTCCGATCGCATTATTAATTTTATGAGCACCTGTATGATTCAGATCTTCACGCTTCAAGTATATTTTTGCCCCGCCAACCTTTTCCGTTAAATTCTTTGCAAGTGTTAACGGGTTTTCGCGTCCGACATATTCTTTCAGATAATATCGGAACTCCTCAATGAATTCAGGGTCATCCTTATATTTCAGGAATTCCGTTTCTAAAATATCCATAACTTCCTGAAGTTCACCCGGTATGAAGCTTCCACCGAACTCACCAAAGTATCCCTTGCTCTTGATCTCACTCGTCATACTCTTCTCTACTCCTTTAAAAAGGTATTTTTCTCCACTAGTATATAGTAGGCATTTATACTTTTTCAAACTATTCTGTTTATTTAACCGAAAAGAAGCGTCCCACATCAATGGGACACTCTTCTCTCTTATACTTCCAATAAATGCGAGCCGTCAAAGAAAAACAAGTAACGGCCGGTTACCTTCTTATTCATTATTCCTTCAACAGCCCTCGTATAAAGCTGAAGCTGCATCTGGTATCGATCGGCAAGAATCCCTTTAGCCCCTTCGTATCCGCTTGCAAAACGGCCGGTGATCGTATCCGTTTTATAGTCGAGAAGCACAAGACCTTGTTCATCCTCAAAGATACAATCAATCACCCCTTGTATAAGGACTTCTTCATCTCCAGCTGTCCAATCGCTGTAAGCTTCCTTTGCAGGCAGCGACATCGTAAATGGCACTTCACGGCGAATGCTTTCGGCCCTCTGCATTCTTTGGCCGATTTCACTATCGAAGAAATCGACGATCGTCTCCGGATCCACAGCTTCTTTCTGTTCCTCCGTCAATAGCTCACGTTGAATCAGATCAATGATCAGTTGCTGAATCGATTGAATGGTAATCTCTTTAGATAGATCAATATGCTGCATGACTAAATGTGTAATCGTACCCCTTTCAGCAGGAGTCAGTGACTTTTCTTGCATGAAAGTCGGCCGCTTCGTGATAGGCCGCTTAAATTTACGCAACAGCTCTGTGGAGCTTTGCTCGTCCCTGAGTTCATATTGACGTTTTAATTCAGAAACGGATTGCTTGGAACGATACACCGTCGCCTCATGCTCGGGGTACTCCCATTCCAGCTGTTCCTTGATATCATCATAAAACTCGGAAACGATGCCGACCTTCTCCGATTTCTGGACATGTTCAAGCATTTGCTCTTGAACCAGTGCCTCTTCCTCATCCAGAACAGCAAGCTCTTCACTTGGAATGACGGAAATGGACCAATTCGATGGATGCGACTCCATTTCCAGGCCAAGACCTGCAGCACCAAGAGAATCCCGATGTCGGACAAGGGATGGACCAATCCAATCAAGATAACTTTTTGCACCTGCCCGTACATAGTCCTTCAATAGCCAATCTCCATGTGCCGCATTACTTTCCCAGTTCTGCTGCGTTTTTTCTGCATCATTGATACTGGCAATCAAATAAAGCTTTTCCTTAGCCCTTGTTAGCGCCACGTAGAGGACACGCATCTCCTCGGCAATTAATTCAAGCTGCTTTTTTTTCTTAAAAGCCAATTGAGGGAGGGATGGATAAGTTATCCGTAATTCGGAATTCACATACTTTGCCGCAAAGCCATAATCTTTATCCAGTAAATAGGACTTTCGTAAATCCATCATATTGAATTGCTTGGAAAGACCGGCAATGAACACGATCGGGAACTCAAGCCCCTTTGACGAGTGAATTGTCATCAGCCGGACTACATCTTCCTGTTCCCCTAAAGCCCGAGCTGCCCCTAAATCATCTCCACGTTCTTGCATCCTTTCTATGAACCGCAAGAAACGGAACAGACCGCGGAAAGAACTTGCTTCATATTGCCTTGCCCTGTCATATAGCGCTCGTAAATTGGCCTGACGCTGTTTGCCGCCCGGCATCCCACCTGCAAAATCATAAAACTGCGTTTCGCGGTATAGGAGCCAGATCAGATCTGATAATGCCTCCTGCCTGGCAAGCTTCCGCCACTTCACTAGTTTTTTATAAAATGAAGAGGCTTTTTCATAAAGCCCCGGATGTTCTTCAGGGTCACTCTTTCTGTAAAAATCAGCTAGTGCTTCGTAATAGCTTCCTGTATGGAATAAACGCACCTTTGACATCTCTTCTTCATCCAACCCGACGATAGGTGAACGGAGAACGGAAGCCAATGGGATATCCTGTTGCGGATTATCAATCACCTTCAATAAGGAAATCATGATGGCCACTTCGGTCGCTTCAAAATATCCCGTGGATAAATTAGCATATACTGGAATTCCCTGCTTTTTAAATTCCTCCATGATTTGCGGTGCCCATGGCATCGAACGAAGAAGAATGACCATGTCCCGATAAGTAGCAGATCGGTACCTTTTGGTTTTCGTATCATATATCCGATGCTTTTCGCTTATAGCCTTTTTAATGAGCTTGGCCATCTGCCTTGCTTCGAGCTGCGCTTTTTCAAGCTCCTCGGCCTCAAATCCGCCATCATATCCTTCCATTTCCAAATGAGCTTCAGGATCGACTGCTCCATCAATTAAATGGAGTTCGATCGGGTTTGGATCGTCTTCGGGATATGGGGCACCTTTTTTCAATTGGGCATCTTCATCATAATCAATCTCACCGACTGTAATGCCCATCAACTGTTGAAACAAGAAATTGGTCCCATCAAGAACTTCCTTTCGGCTCCGGAAATTGCGGTTTAAATCAATTTTCAGTCCGGAATCAACACCGTCATGGGTAAATCGTGTGTATTTTCCAAGGAAAAGATTCGGTTCTGCAAGCCTGAACCGGTAAATGGACTGCTTGACATCGCCTACCATGAAAAGATTCCCATCATATTCTCCATCAGCCGTCACCAATTTTAAGATCGATTCCTGAACCAGGTTCGTGTCCTGGTATTCATCCACTAGTACCTCTTTGAACTGGTTCCTGTATTCGATGGCTGCCGCTGAAGGTTTTCGTTCACCATCCACGGTTTCCCCTGTCAAAATTTGAAGACAATAATGTTCCAAATCGGCGAAATCCACCAAGTTCTTTTCTGCTTTTGCAGCAAAGAATCTTTCGTCAAACCGTTTAACAAGCATTACAAGTGTATCGACATAACCCTTAAGCTCCCTTATATCCCGCAGGTAGCTTTCCGGTTTCCGGGAAAATAACTCTTCCTGTAACGACTTGATGATCTTCTTGGCCTTATCCCGGTACTTGGTAGCCTCATCAGCCACTTCCTTGATAAAATCTGCACCGGTAAGACGTTTTGCCGTCCCGAATTTCACGTTTTGGATTTCCTCATAAAGTGCATTCCAGGATTGATCCTTCACTTCCGAAAGTTTAGCAACCAGTGCAAGATCGGCTAGATAGTTCTCAGCCCTTGGAGCCGGCCCCCCAGGGATTTTAGTCAACGCGAGCGAGCGCTCCAATAAATCCCTGGCCGTGTCCAATTGTAAACCAATATCGAACTTCAGTGAATCGATAAACGAAAGATCATCAATCCCATCATCATCTGCCAGCTCATACATGCTGGCTGCACCATCAAGCCATCGGTCCGGGTTTGGATTCGATTGCGAAAAATCATGCAGCGACCGAACGATATTCTGAAGTGCATCATCATTTCGATCGCTTGTGAAAGCATCGACCAAATTAAAGAACTCATCGTTATCACTTTGGCCATACTGCTCCTCGAAAAGCTCTTCCATCACTTCATCACGGAGCAGCTGGATTTCCGTTGAATCTGCAATTCGGAAGCCCGGGTCGATATCCGTAAGATAATAATACTTCCTGATCACCTCTAGACAAAAGGAATGGAGTGTGGAAATCGAAGCACGATTAATCAAGCTCAACTGCTTACGTAAATGCTGTGAATGCGGATTATCATCGATCGCTTTTTCTAATGCCTCACTTACCCGATGGCGCATCTCGGCAGCCGAGGCATTGGTGAATGTAACCACGAGCAGTTCATCAACATCGATTGGATCTTCTTCTGAAATGACTTTTTGAATGATCCGATTGACCAGTACCGCTGTTTTCCCTGAACCCGCAGCGGCTGCAACCAGGATGTCCTGATCTTTAGCCCAGATTGCCTTCCATTGATCTTCCGTCCAAGTCACGTCTCCTGGCAGAGCAGGAATTTTCGTTTTACTCATCGCTCTCCCCCTCTCCCCTTAATAGCTCAAGAACGTCATTTTGTTTCTTCTGTGCCAAATTCCTGAATTGGTTCTCCTCCAGTGACTGGTCGAATTGGCATACAGATTTAAAGGAACAGAAGGTACACGGCGTTTTTTCCTTTAATTTGTATGGAGTAATATCCACATCACCATCGACCATTCGATCACCAGCCTCCTGATAAATACGGCGCACATGATGATTCAGAAGCGAAAACTCTTCCCTGCTGGCAACTTTGGAAGCCGCCAGGAGCGATCCGTCCTTTTTAAATCCAGCTGGAATGATATCCGATTTACCCGAATTTTCAATATCAAGCGATGTATCCATCAATTGAATGACATTTGAATGGTCCAGTACAAGTCCATTCATTTTAAAGCTTTTATAAATTTCTTCTTCAATTTTATCCAAACTGAGCATTCCCTTTGATTTGACAACGGGATTATGCACATGAAAATACAAAACTCCGGCTGGAATCGCTTCTTTTCCAATCAGCGACTTGGAATGGGTGACGACGATATCAAGGTATGTCAACATTTGCAGCGCTAGTCCATAATATACTTCACTCATGTTCAGTTCCTTTTCACTCGACTTATAATCGAGCACACGCAAATAGACACCCTCATCTTCTTCCGCTTTATCCACGCGGTCGATCCGCCCGATCAATTCCATCTTCGTACCGTTTTTCAATGTGAAAGAAAGTGGCGGCAGCTCGCCATTTTTTCCAAATCCAAGTTCTAATCCGATCGGAGCAAAACCGCTCGCCTTTGCATGTGCACTTAATACGATCGAGGCACGTCCGATCACGTGTTCGAGTTTCCTGCGTAAATAGTGATGGCGGTTCGTACTTAACAAAATCTGATTTTGGAGTTTAGGAGCAAGTCTCTCCACAGCAATTCTGGCCAGCTCCAAGCATTGTTCCGGGGTCAATGTAGACCAAGGAATATCATGTTCCTTCAAGTAATCGGAAATCATTTTCAACGCTCCATGGAACATCTCGCCTATATCCGGAGCATCCAAACGGAAAATCTGCCGTTCCCTCAACTTCAAGCCATGAGCCGCATAATGGGAAAACGGGCAGCTATTGAACATTTCCATCCTGGATACACTCGTAAGAATGCTCTCACCGTATAATTGCTTACTTGTTTCCTCAGTTAATTTCTTAGTCCTATTTTGATAAAAAAGGCTCGATAAAACCTTAGTTGCTGAAGGACCGGCCATTTCATCATCAATAATGGCATTATATACATCCCACCATAGTGAATGGATTGGATAGTTCCTTTTCTTCAGCTGCAATTGGGCAGCCAGGTACGAAAGGGCCACATCATGATTCGCTGCATATTTCACCTGTTCCTCCGCAGACAGATCGGACGGATCGTTCATATAATACACATCGGAAACGTTAGGCAATACGTCCCTTACCCGTTTCAAATAGGATGAAGGTAAAAGCGCCTTCCCTTCCTCATCGGCAAGCGGATATGATAAATAAAGGGTCTCGGCAGGCGTAGTGAATGCTTTGTATGCTGTGAACTCCTCATCCAGCAGGCGCACTTTCGAACTTGGGGCAACATCAAGTCCACCAGCCAGCAGCACATCACGATCACTATCTGAAAATATCCCGTCAGATACTGCTTTTCCCGGCAGAACCCCTTCGTTCAATCCGATAACAAAAGCTGTCTTCACATCATCCAGGCGGGATAAATCTAGATTAGCGACTAATACTTGGTCAATTGCCGGCGGTACCAGAGAATATTCAAGAGACTCCAGACCAGCTTCAATGATTACCGCAAACTGTTTCATGGAAAGCTCTTCCCCGCTCAGCAGTTCAACGAATTGGTCCAATAGGTCGACAACCGCATTCCATGTTTGCTCATGCTCTCTTGCCGATACCAAATCACCTGCTTCTTCTGCCTCCAGTTTCAGCTTTTCCAATTTTTCCGGTATATGCAATTCTTCAAGATATAGATAAAGGGCTTCACACAATTCCCTGCCATTAGCAGCCTTTTTAGCCCGTTTTGAGAGCCTCAAGATGGGCTCGGTAAATAATTGCTTCATTTCATTCAACTCTTGCTCAAGCATCATTTCCTTATCCGTTTGGTTCCGGTCCTCGAGTTCCAGACCGCGGAAGCGCCGGTAGGTCCAACGATCTTTGGACGTCCACCCGCTTCCTTTAATGCCGCGGGCCAGCACATAGTTTTCCAGCTTATCTACCTGTTCACGCATCCGGTCGTGGTTTTTTTGCAGCGGAAATAGAAGCTCCGTCTTGATTGCACGAAATACCGGTTCATAACGCCAATAGCCATTTATGATCTCCAAAGTCGAACGAATCAGTTCAATCAGAGGATGATTCAGCATCGTCCGCTTGGAATCGACGAACAAGGGAATTTGATAATCCCGAAAAACGGTTTGTAAAATATCTGCGTATGCTTCCCCGTTACGGACTAAAATCGCAATATCACGGAAACGGTGCTGTTTCTGTCTGACCAGCGACAAGATATCCCGGGCAACTCCTTCAATCTCAGCTCTGCGGTTAACTGCCTGGGCGATCGTTACATCAGGTGACTGCTCTAACGTTCGTGCAGGACGAATGGAAAAATAAGTTTCCAGATGATTCAGCCCCGGACTCTTTCGAAACCTTTCCGATCTTTTTAAGATTCGATCTTCTGAAATCGGTATGCCATTCCTCAATCCAGCCTGATATAGGTGATGATAAAGGTTTCCCGTTTGCCTGAACAATTGCAAATCATCCGGAGCATATTTCCTGTAGGGCTGATCTAAAGTCAGCGAGATCGTTACACTCCTGCACAGCTTCATCATTTCTTCAACAATCAATAATTCCTGTGGAGTCAAACTATAAAAACCATCGATATATATATCCGCATTCCTTATATATGAAGACCCTGACATTTTTTCGATCAGCAAAGTGAAATAATCTTCGGAGTCTAAATATTTATTGACCATTTCATCCTCAAAAGCCTGATAGACCAATTCAAGATCATGCAGTTTATCCTGAATGCCGCTGCCGGCCTGTGAGGTTTCAGCCAAATAGTTTTGAATGTCATCAGGTTGGATGCAATACTGCTTGAACTCAGCCAGCATCAGCTCCATTTGTGCAATGAACCCCTGCTTATCAGCAGATCGACTGAACATCTTTAACTCTTCCTTTTTATCATCCATGATCTTCCGTATCAGCATATTAACGCCAACACTATCCAGATGCAGCCGGCTCATCCCTCCGGTTTCCTGAAGAACGCGCCAAGCAAGCCTGCTAAAACTGAAAACCTGTGTCCGGATCATTCCGGCAAGGCCTGGTGTTTTAATTAATTTATATTCAGATAGAAACGTCATCTGATCAGGAACGAGGTAGATAATTGGATTTCCTTCGGGATCTTCTGCCAATTTAGAGCGGATTTCGTCCAATATATTCGAAGTTTTCCCTGTACCCGATCTTCCCAGTAAAAAACGGAGTGACATCTCTTTTTCCCCCTTACAACATAATATCTAGACCCATCATACCAGAAATACTTTCGTCTTTATGACTAGGTTTCTGTTTCCAATTAGATTTACTTTCTATTATTTTACCGTTTCCCTAAAAAAAACACCAATCGTACGTTCGCGTTTTCCCCAAAAGAAAAAGCCCGCATCATACCGGGCTTCCACGATCACTCACCTGTAAACTTAAAATTGAACTCATTGACCGGCCAATATCGAACATCCACTTTACCGACAACATTTTCTACCGGTATATAACCAAAGTGACGGCTGTCAGCACTTTCAAGACGATTATCACCCATGACAAAAAGCTTGCCCTCCGGAACTTTGGTCATATCCGTCAATTCTTTTAATGTAAAATCACCTGTAAAATCCTGTCCTGGGAAACCTTCCTTGAATTTCTCAAGATAAGGCTCATCCACTTTCTCACCATTTACGTAAAGCCAATCATCTTTATAACGAATACGGTCACCTGCAACCCCTATAACCCGCTTAACATAATCTTCTTGTGAATTCGCATGAAAAACAATAATGTCAAAACGGTTGATATCATGAATCTGGTAATTGATTTTATTCACGACAAGTTTATTCCCATCTTCAAGGGTCGGCTGCATCGACTTTCCTTCAACATCATAGCTTGAAAAGAGAAATGTACGGATTAAGATGTAAATAACAAAAGCTATCATCGCTGGTTTTATCCAATCGGATAAAGAATTCTTGTTTGTTTTTTCCATCTAGTTCAACCCCTACTGCATTTATATATTAATTTATTGCCCTTCTTCTCTCTTCATGCTTTTATTTAACCGGACTTCCAGTCTTTTCCCCACATACCATAGGATAAAGATGACGATTCCGATAATGATCGTTCGCACAGGTTTATGAATCAATGATACTAAATCGTAACCTACGAAACTGATCGTAAAAATCATCACCGCCTTCCCTCCAACTACCGCAAGTCCATATTGCAGGGTACTGACTTTCGATAGTCCTGCCACGATATTAACGACAGCCGAAGGTGTAAAAGGGAAGCAGAGCAATATGAACAAAGGACCGAATCCATGGCTCTCAACCCAAACCATCAACCTCTGCACCTGTTTATGCCTTTGCAAAAATCGGAAAAACCTCATTTGACCATATCTTCTAATAATCCAAAAGATCAAAAAAGAACCCGCTACCGCACCAATCCAAGAAAATAAAAACCCCCACCAGAGACCAAATGCCGTTGCATTGGCAAGCACGAACACCACTAAGGGCAAAAAAGGCAAAAAAGCTTCCAGCATCGGCAGTAAGATCCCGGGAATTGGACCGAATGAGCGATATTGCTGAATAAGTGCCGATATATGATCAAGTGTAAACCACTCACGTATAGTATCCAAATCCATAATTATCTCCCTCGACATGCTGCCATCAAAGCAGCATAAACTTATTATAAACCGTTTATTTTAGATATATCACTTTCCCCCGAAATTGCAAGAATTATTATCCATATATCTTCATACTTTCCCTATCTCCGGAAAACATAATCTTGTTAACGAATATTTCTAGATTTATCAAAACTGCTTGCATAACCACTGAAAATACATTAGGATAAAAACGGAACAAACGTTCTTATTTTTGCAGGATATACATATTAGTATTAAAAACGCGCTATTTAGAAAGGGGCGGTCATGATGACCCGCATTCCAGAAGGTGACCGCAATATGATTGAAAAAGCCATCTACCTCCCTATGGTTATTACAATCTTAAACCGGGATCTCAAGGTCATCGAAATTAGTCCGTTTAAATTAAAAAGGCCCTATTCGGAGCTGGTCGAACATACTTTAAAAGTGGTTCAAGACGAACTTGCCGAGGTACGGCGCTATTTGCGCAAAGAGAATATTAAAGTTAGTGAAATCAAACGCGATGAATCCTTCACGATGTATTGTTTTTTATATAAAGGATACGAGGAACATCATAATTATTTCAATCCCCGCCTTCGCAACAAAACCGAAGACTTGTTATGTCATTACTTTTTAGAAAAAAAAACCTCAAGGGATTAACGGGTTAAAAGGGAGCCTTCCGGAAGGATACAAATTCCCTTGGATGTAAAAAGGTTGACCATAAAAAAGCATCGCATCTTTCCTGACATAAAGGTAAGGGAGTCTTTCATGATCAAGATCGATTAGACTCGCTTACCTCCATTCCCCCTGTTTGAGTATTCCATAACATCATAATTTAATTGGCTAGTTCAAACCAAGGCATAACCTATGTAATTCAGTGCATACTGAATATCCTTTTAACATTTAAGTTTTAAGTCTCTTAAATGAAAGTTAATTACATGCTCCATGACAAAGGTTGGAGTGGCACCCGTTATGATCGACTCATCTTATTGGAGAGAAGGATAGGAAAACAGCCAGCTTCGACAAATCGATGTAAAAGTAACCAATATCATGATCCGCCGCAGAATGTAACACGTATCCCATGATTTTCCCTGATCGATTGCCGTCAACCATTCCCTGCATCGAAAGAATGGAAATTCCTTTAGGACGATGGGCCGCTTAAAAAGCCCATGCTATCCTTTTTTGGATCAAACTCTCGCATGTCGGATGAAACGTCTGCCATAGTTTTCAGATTAAAATACCTTTTATATTTAACTGCGTTACTTCAAGTTCCCTTGAGCATCCTTCATTAAAAGTTTGCTGTATGCATAGCATCGCCTTTGTTCTAGGTGATTAAACGGCAGAATGTCGAAACTGCATCCTTCTGGTATATTATCCTCTTCCCTATTAAAGGAACCGAGGACTGCAATAGCCGCTTCTCCACTTCTTGTTACACAAGCCGTTTACACAATTACTGCATACTGAATTAAGACAACAGTTTCGACGAAAATGTCCTTAACGTTTATAAGGTCTGGCCCGTTTGTTCATTATTAAGCGACATTTAATTTCCATTCATATATTATAACTATACGTCTAAACTATCATTTTAGTGTCAGTACAACCTTATTGAGAAAGATGTTAATTGCATATCCATGCATAGTATTATCTACTAATAACAACCTCTTTATATTAAATGTATAAAGCAAAAAGAACTTCCAGAAAAACAAAACCATTTGTGAAACACTGAACAAAAGATACATCATCGGTGTTTATTATATTATGTACTAAGGAGTCAAACATAAGGAAACTTTTACTCATCCCTAATGATCCATGCAATGTTTTATTTGCATGGTTTAATTTGTAGCCAAAAGGGTTTCTATCTAAATTTTAAAACAAAGTTGGTTGGAACGAAAGGTGCGGAGGCTCACGGACCGACCGCGGAAAGCGAGTGCCTGAGGGGGTATCAACGTTTAAATTGAACAAATCCTAAAAAATAGTAAACAATCTCTTTAACAAATATTTTGTTGGTAATCCTAACTTTCTCCGGGAGTCTGCTCCTTTAATATATGCCAACTTCACACTCTTTTCTGAAAGAAATAGATTTTTTATTGATTCTTTAAATCAAGAAATTAATCATAAATACCCACGATCATTTTCTCTACCCATAGATTCAGACGACATCATCCTTTTTTTACTACAAATAAAAACCGTGTCCATATTCCCATTTTTCCGGTTACACATGGTAAATTATTAACTGGAGGGGAAAAATGAAGAAAATAAATATTCTACTGGTGGCTGTTCTTGTTTTGTCTTTATTCACTGGACTTAAAACAACTGAGGCAGCCTCAAGTGTAAAGGTACATTTCATCAACGTTGGACAAGGAGATTCAATCCTGATACAAACCGGTAATGAAAACGTTTTAATCGATGGCGGCGGTAAAGGAAAGGGTGACGAGGTTGTTGCCTACCTAAAAAAACAAAAGGTAAAAACACTTACTGCATTAGTCTCCACTCACCCAGATGCGGATCATGTTGGCGGTCTTGCACATGTGATCAAATCGCTTAGTGTAAAATCTGTGTATGCCCCAAAAGTTTCACATACTACCCAGGCATACAAAGACTTTTTAACGGCTGTCAAGAAGAAGAAGCTTACAATAAAAAAAGCGAAGACGGGCGTGGAAATCAACACTAAAGCAAAGGATAATTCCCTTAAATTCATTGCACCTGTTAAAGACTATGCTAAGTCTGACTTAAATAATTGGAGTGCTGTCCTGTTGCTTAAACACGGCAAAAAAACATTCTTGTTTACAGGTGATGCCGAAGAAAAAGCAGAGAAGGATATGCTGGCTAAAAAACTGGTTCCAAGTGTGGATGTACTTAAGGTAGCCCATCATGGTGCAAAAACATCGACAAGTTCAGCTTTCATTAACAAAACAAAACCGAAATATGCTGTAATCAGTGTAGGGACAAATGGCTATGGGCACCCTACTTCCACTGTTATAAAACGGTTGAATTCAGTGAAAGCCAAAACTTATCGCACAGATAAATCAGGTAACATTATTTTTACTTCTACAGGTCAGAAAATTACTGTAAAGACGGTGAAATAATTGGTACAAGGAATTATTGATCGCTTCGAAGGAAAGATCGCTGTCGTCGAAATCGATGGTGGTGACATGAAGGATTTTCCTAAAAGTGCTCTTCCCAAGGGAGCAAAAGTAGGAGATATGCTGATTATCGATGGTGATACCATCACCATTTCCAAAGAAGGAACTGAAAGATTAAGAAAAGAAATTGACGATTTAATGGATGAATTATTTGAAGATTGATTCCAGGGCCCTTCTTTAATAAGAAGGGCTGCTTTAAATTTGAATATTCCCGTTTGCATTCTACTCTGATTTTTTCCCCTGCCCCCCTCTTATCGCGGTATATACTTTGAGATTACCTCTGAAGCCTTGACTCCATTAGCATCAGTGAACAGATAAAAAGATTTCCTCTTTGTTTCCTCAATCCTCTGGATCAATTTCGTTTTTAAAAATGAGGTCCGATGCAGCTGGTTTTCGAAAGAGCTGCATGACACAGCTATATCGATGGTTTGTCTATTCCTGAATGTGATGGTTGTATGTTTGGAATCCAGGCGATCATAGGATACCACATGCTCATGTGATAACCAGATGCATTGAGGACGTAACGGAGATGTAGTTGGAAAGAAGAATATCGAACTGGTCGGGTCAATCGCGATCGGTGCTTTATGTGTGATGTTTATGAGCTGTTTCGTGCCTTGCTTGCGTCCTTCATAACTTGATCCGAAGAACTCGCAGCTTTTCTTTATGATTTCCATAGGTTTAAACGGGGAGATGAACTCGTCCTCGATTTCAACGATACGGGCATATATTTTACTGCCGTAATTAATTGGAGCAACCATTAGTGTATGTGGCGTGATTTCATATTCCTCGATGATTCCCTGATTGTGTTCCTTCATTTTTAATCCACCTCTTCCTCATTGCTAAACATCGCTATCACTTTCCAAATGTTATATTCTTAATTGCTTGTACCCTTCAATTCCTGTCCAAGAAGAGTGAAGGGAGATAGTAAATGTATGTTAAATTACTCACTATAATAGCATAACCCTTAAACATAAAAAGTAAGTTCACAAAAAATTTAAAATTCTTTTATATAGTGGCTTTTTCGTCATCCAAACGACACATTCTCTATCATAATTTAAATTTTTTAAATTTTCAGTTGATTTTATCCGCTCAAATCCATATAATAATAAAAAGGGTCAGGGGTGGTAACTTTGAAAAATGAAAAATCTTATTCAGAGTCAGTGAAGTCCTTATCAATGAGCGAAATGAAAAACGATGCCGTGGTTCAGGAAATGTTAATTGATATGATTATTCAGGAAGCCGTCCTTACTACCAAAAAGCATATCCTTGCAAAACAGATCGATGAAGCCTTGGATATGAAAAACAAACCTTTATTCTTAAAACTAAGTTCTGAAATGAACGTTTTACTAAAACAATTTGGAAATTAACATTCATGATCAAAAAAAGCCTCCCGCAATGTCGGGAGGCTTTTCTCATTATCATCACTCTTTATGAAACATACCCATGACCTCGGCAGTTTCGGTTATATTAACAAAAGCATTCGGATCCACTTCTTTTATCATTGTTTTTACATCCGTTAACTGATAACGTGTAATGACTGTCATCATTACTTTGCTCTTTTCTCCTGAATATGCACCTTCACCATCCATGACGGTAATTCCACGATATAGGTTGGTCAGGAGCTTCGTTTTCATTTCGTCACTCTTTTTGGTAACGATCATCAATGTTAATTTAATGTGATTGGAATGGATCGTATCGATCACCTTTCCTGCTGCATAAATGGAAATCAGTGTATATAATGCGGCATCCCAACCGAAGATGAAGCCTGAGATTACCACCACAACTGCATTCATCACCGAAAGCAATGTACCAAGCGGAAAGTCGCTCTTCTTAGCCAATAGCATGGCAATGATATCAAAGCCGCCCGAAGACCCCGAAGCGCGAAAGACGATGCCTATACCAATTCCCGATATGATTCCGCCAAATAAAGAAGACAAAATCGGTTCAGTGGAAATTCCGTGAACTGGAATGAGGTATAAACTGATGGAAATCACGACAACTGATAATATCGTATAGGTGATAAAGCGTCTCCCTAATTTCAGGTACCCAAGAATCAGCAATGGCAGGTTCATCAGAAAATTCAATATCCCTGTGTTGACTGGGGTGATGATTCCGAACATGATCGCAAGTCCACTAAGTCCGCTGCTTAAAATTAAATGTGGTATCAAAAATAAGTTGTAGGCTACTGCCACAAGCACTGAGCCTACAGTGATGAAAAGTACATTATACATATCCGATCTCCTTAAAACGAACTGTGAATTTAATTTATTATAGTAGAGAACCTAAGATTTTTAAAAATAATAGTTTTTTCTGAAAACGACTACAAACCTCCACTTTCCGAAGAAAAAAAGCCAGCTGGTTTTCAGCTGGCTTTCACTCACCCTTTGTATCTGCATTTTCAACCGTTGAAATCCGTTCGAGCATGGTCGGATGGGAATACCGCAGCCATTTAACCAGGAATGGAGGGTTGACCTGGCTCAAACCCGACCTCGTGAGTTCCTGGAAAGTCGTGATGGCTGATTCTTTGTCCCCGGTCATTTCAATGGCATAACGGTCAGCCCTTGTTTCTTGATATCTGGAAACATAATTGGACAGCGGACTCGAAGCAAAGAGCAGCACGGACGTTATCAAGAGAAATAACGGAAGAGATGATATGCTGTCAACCGAACGGACCTTTAACTGACGGCCCCAGCGACCAATGATAAAATTCATGATTTTCGATGTCAGCCACAAACCGATTAACGTCAGTCCTAAATACCCTGCAATCCCTATATAAATGTGCTTTTCCACATAATGGGCCATTTCATGTGCCATGATAAAAAGGATTTCATCTTCCTTCAGTTTGTTCAGGGTCGTATCCCAAAGAACTATTCTTGAGTTGGAACCTATGCCGGTCACATATGCATTCAAGGCATTTGTCTTTTCCGCCATATTTACTTCATACACATGTTCAGCCGGGATCTCAGCCTGTGAGGCTAGTGCCAATATTTCCGTTTCCAGCTCTTTATTTTTGAGAGGATAGAATTCATTGTACAGCGGATCAATCAATACAGGCTGAACGAACATCAGGAACAAGGAAAAAGGAATGGACAACATCCAGGCATAGAGCCACCACTTCTTCACACTTTTCTTCATTAACCAATATAAAACGGAAACGATGATGAACATCATCCCAAAATTCACCCAGAATTCGATGACTCCATCCTTCATCCATGAGGTGAAACTTTGTGTACTTATGTGGTAACTCTTGCTCATCCGATATCCAATGAAACTGATTGGAAATAGTGCCAGGTATGAAATAACGGAAAGCCAGAATAAGTAAATGCCCGTTCTGATCGTTTTCCGTCTCGAGACTGCCATTGACGATTTTTCAAATGCCTTAGAAAAACCGAATAATAATATGAAGAAATACAGAAGCCATTCATATGGCGTCGATACGAAAAAAATAAAATTCCGCAGTCCTGAATACTCTTCACTAAGCTTTAGTTCCCTTGCATTCAGGAATGTTGCAGGATCTGCTGCCGTTCCACGCAAAGCTTCGGGAATGGTCGTATCCGCTCCATAAAAAATATACCAATACATCGCTGCTGCATAAAGGATATATAATATAATCGCTCTTCCAGCCCATTTTCTAACCATGATGCCCCTCCTTAAAACGAATCTCCCTCTTAATAGTTTAATCCAAAATGGACAGGTTAGAACCGGATTTCCCTTATTATTCATTCCTTACAATTCCCATCATTCTGTTAATTTTTCATTCTTCATTATCAACCTTTAGATTTCACAGTATACTCCATCAGCAAAACATGCACTTCCGGGATGGGAGGCGAAATATGTTTTATGCAGAGACACTAAAAATATGGAGGGATGGGAGTTTTAAGGCAACGACGGATTTACTCCTTTGCCTAATTGCTAAGATGATAACCGTTTCATCAAAGGGCTTCAAGTGTGAGTTTGATTTGTAATGAATGAGACCGATTAACGGAACGGCGGGCATGATTGGTCCTCCCTCATCCCACTATTTTGAAAACCATACAAAAGTGCCATAAGCTCCGGTCGATTATTAACATTCAGTTTTCTGTAAATACGGCTTATATAGTTTTTTACCGTGCCGATCGATAGAAAAAGTTTTTTTGAAATTTGCTGATTCGTTTCGCCTTGGGTTAGCAGGATAAGCAGTTCATGCTCGCGTTTCGAAAAAGCCCCCAATTTTTCGATTGCCTTTTCCAAAGTTACTGGTGATTTTTCAACATCCCGCTCCAGCTTTTCCATTAAAATTGATTTGAATGAGGCAGGATAAACGATCTGACCGTTGGCACATTGACGGATTGCCGACAACACTTGTTTCATTCCGCCATCCTGTAACACATAACCTGCTGCACCATGGCCTATTGCTTCGATAAGATAATGATTTTCTGAATAGGCTGTAAAAATGACGAAAGGAGTGGATGGGTGTTTTTCCTTAAGGACTTGCATGACTTCCTGTCCATACTTCCCTGATGAGCGTGCATCAATAAGAATGACATCTGGCATGACTGATGTATGATCAGAATCAAGAAGGTCCATTTCATTTCCAGTCATCCCCATGACCTTAATGTCACCTTCTTTTTCGATGATTCCCTCAATTCCTCCCTGACCACCATAAATCATTAGCTTAATCGACTTCATAACCTCACCTGTTACTTTCTTTATTTGTTATTTAATCCGATTTTTTATAATTGTCCGCCGCAAAATAGTTCTAATGGTCTATATTTTACATCATTAATTCACTTGTTAACAAATTTAAACTGTAAAAAATACTTTTAATAAATGCTTTCCTCCTGACAATAAAAAGGCTATCAACCCGATTGACTTCAGGATGATAGCCTTTTTCTTTGTTCCTCATCTATGAGCGTATCAAGTTTCATGATGCTTTCCTTTGCCCGTGGAAAATCAATTTTCCGATAATGGTGTTTTCCGCCTTCTTCTTCATCTTTTTCGTCGGCCCATTTGACGACTTGCTGAAGCGGTGTACGAATAATATCATTCGAAGGTAAGAACGAATCAGTATGAAATAAAATGGCGAGGGAAATGGTCTTTGCCTTGATCGGGTTTTCTCCCAAGCGGATTAACAGTTTATGTGCTCGTTCGGCACCTTTGATGGGGTGAATATCATTTTGTTTATAAAGATCATAATCCCATTTACCATTGCGATACCAGGTGAAATGACCCATATCATGCAATAGCCCGGCTTTAGCGGCAATATCAGGGTCGACATTATATTCATTTGCTAAGTGAAACGCATGGTATGCTACCGCAATCGCATGTGCCAGACCTGAACGGTTCAAGTATTTTTGAGCAATGGGATGTGTAAAAATATCCAAAAGCTTTACATCTCTCATCTAACCCCTCCTTACAATTTTGTGGAAATTTTTAATGACAATCATAACTCTTTTCGAAACAAGAATCAAGGTTTTAAGATTTTTCAATATATTTTATGCAGCCTCATACACTTTGGTTGTACAAAAAAAGGACCATTGCCGGTTATAGGCAATGATCTCCTCATGATCAATGTAATTTAGTTTTGCAGTACTTGGTTTTTCAAGGAACGCCTTAAAATTTTACCAGTCGCGTTTTTTGGAAGTTCATCCAAAAACTCAATTTTTGCCGGCACCTTATATTTGGCCAAATGTTCCATGCAATGGGCAAGCAACTCTTCCTCAGTCAATGCATTGTTTTTCTTTACCACAAAGCATTTAACCACTTCCCCCTGATTGGGATCGGGAACGCCAATGGCTGCTGCCTCAACTACTTCAGGATGGTCATACAGAACCTCCTCCACTTCACGTGGATAGACATTATAGCCACCGACGATGATAAGCTCCTTTTTACGATCTACAATGAAAAAGTAGCCTTCATCATCCATCCTGGCTAAATCGCCAGTATATAACCAGCCATTTTTCAAGACAGCGGCTGATTCTTCAGGCATTTTATAATAACCCTTCATTACATTCGGACCTCTGACAATCAATTCTCCTACACCATTGATCGGCACTTCTTCTCCAAGCTCATTGACCACTTTGTTTTCCACCCTAAGGATGGAGGTTCCAATGGAACCCGCCTTCCTTGGACGGTCCAAAGGATTGAAGCAGGTAACAGGCGAAGCTTCGGATAAGCCATATCCTTCTGATACCCTAACATTAAATTTCCGCTCGAATGATTCAAGCAGGGACACTGGCATGGCGGATCCGCCCGATATGCATATCCGTAAAGACTTCAAAGCATCCTCTTTAGCATCTGGATATTGGAAAAGAAAGTTATACATCGTTGGCACGCCAGCAAAAACGGTTGCATCATATTTTTTGATTTGCCTGAATATTTCCTTTGGACTGAATTGCGGGACAATTAAAAGCGTACCTCCGCTTATCAACGGGGCATTCACAACTACCGTTAAACTGAAAACATGGAACATTGGCAATGTCGTAATGACACGGTCACTTTCCGTGATATTTAAATATTCACCAATATCATGTGCATTGGAGTAGATATTGGTATGTGTGAGCATGGCCCCCTTTGGTTTTCCCGTTGTCCCGGAAGTATAAAGTATGATTGCCGTATCTTCCGGATCCAATTCTGGACCTTTAAAGCCTTCATCCCCCGATTCGACCATTTTTGTAAACGATTTCATTTTATTGCAGATATTAAATTCGCTACTATCCCCATTATCCGGCTGCGTTTCACAAATTACATATTGTTCTACACTTGAAAGGATAGGGTTCATTTTCTCCAGTAAGGGTAAAAGCTTATCTAATGCCACAACAACCTTTACATCGCCATTATTCAGGATATAACCAATCTCGTCAGGTGTGTATATTGGATTGACGGGAATTACGGTCGCCCCTGCTCGCATAGCTCCATACAATGAAATGATGAAATGTGGAGAGTTGCCTAATAACAGCGCAATGTTATCACCTTTTGAAACACCAAGCCTATGTAATTCGTCTGCGAACTTGGTAACTGCTTTATCCAATTCCCCATATGAAGTGGATTGATCCAAAAAGTAATATGCTGGCTTATCCGCCTTTTTTAAAGCCATTTGATGAAGCTGTTCAGATAAATTCATCTTTCTCCCTCCCCTGCAAATAGCATGAATGAATGATCATTCATTTTTATGGTGAACTAAATACATTTTTATTATATTAAAAGAATGCGATCACAGCAACCATTTTATCCATATTCAAGCAATTACTGTCATTATTAGTCACAAAAGCCGTCCTATTAAGTCGGGACGGCTTTCAGGCTTAATATATTAAAGCCAATATTTCTTCTTTTGTTACATTGCCAAAATAATGACGAACATCGATCTCATCCAGTACTCTGCTGATTGCTTCCTTTTCATAGCGAGTTCCAGTAAGCTTTCGTTCAATATCCGTAACCTCTCCGACCCCGAAGAAATCACCGTAGATCTTGCAGTTTTCAATGATTCCCCTGTTCACTTCAAGGCGGATATCAACAGATCCCACGGGAAATCTATGTGAGCTTTGCAAGTTGAATTTAGGTGATTTTCCGTAATTCCACTCCCAATTTTGATACCTATCTTCCGAGATTTCGTGAATTTTCTTCCAATCCGTTTCTGTTAAAACATACTCTGTAACCTTTCCGGTATCTTTGAAAATATTTTGCAGAAGGAATGAACGGAATTCTTCGACAGACATCGGTTCTTTTAGGAAATCGGCGATATTACCGACACGGCTTCTTATCGATTTAATCCCTTTGGACTCGATTTTATCTTTTTTCACTTTTAAAGCGGATACAATGTGATCCATTTCTGATTGAAACAGCAATGTCCCATGACTGAACATTCTGCCCTTCGTTGAAAACATCGCGTTTCCCGAAATTTTCTTTCCTTCAGCCAGAATATCGTTACGACCGCTCAATTCAGCATGTATTCCTAATTTCTCGAGCGTTTCCACGACAGGCTGGGTGAATTTCTTGAAGTTATGGAAACTATCCCCATCGTCTTTCGTAATGAAACTGAAATTGAGATTCCCTAGGTCATGATAAACCGCTCCACCCCCGGAAAGGCGGCGAACAACTGTAATGCCCTTTTCATCTACATAATCGGAATTGATTTCTTCAATCGTATTTTGATTTCTGCCTATGATGATTGAAGGTCGATTAATGTAAAATAAAAGATAGGTTTCATCTATGTTTAAATATTTAAGCGCATATTCTTCGATGGCCAGGTTAATTCTTGGATCTGTAATTCCCTTATTATCAATAAAAAGCACAGTTGTACCTCCTTGTAGACTTCATATCACTGATGTTTCATTTATAGTTGGAACTCGAGATTGGTTTTGGCTACAGCTATTTCCCTTTTGAATACCTCGGATGCTTCTTTTTTCAGTTGATCGAGATTCCCATAATGAGGGAGGTGAGTTAACAGCAAAAGCTGGACGTCAGCCTTTTCTGCCAGCAGGCCCGCTTCCCTTGCCGTCATATGCCCCGCCTTTGAACCATCCATATCACTGTAAAAGTTACTTTCACATAATAAAACATTTGCGTCTTTAGCGAAATCTGCAAGCTCATCCATATATGAACTGTCACCTGTGTAAACTATCGAATGATTTTCAGCTTCAATCCTCATTGCAAAACAAGGGACTGGGTGTTTTGTTTTCATGAACGTAAATTTACACGGTCCAATGGTTAAGGGGTATTCAGCAGAGATGGCTATCCCCTTTGTCACGTCTTTATAAGTTAACTTACCAAATTCGACTTCGTCCAAATCATGACCATATATAGGAATCGTCCTTTTTTCGCTGCCCAATATCTGCTGTATGAACGCCGCGTGCTGCAGGACACCAATATCCGCTACATGATCAGGATGATAGTGGGATAACACAACTGCACCAAGATCCTCCGGCTTCATATGATTTTGAAGCTGTGATAGAACACCGCTGCCACAATCAAGCAGAATGCGAAAATCTTCATATTCAAGCAAATAGCCGGAACTTGCCTCATTTTTAGCTGGATAACCGCCCCAGCAGCCAATTACGGTGATTTTCATGTTTAGGCACTCCTTTTTCTTCTCTAAATGACTACCCCATTAATATAAACTATTCTTGCCCTTATTTCACCTTTTTCACTTATGTTATAAAACATTAATTGACATCTCAAATCTGTTATAATACAATAAAACCATAGAAAAGCGAATAATAAAAAAATTCAGGAGATGATGTTCATGATTCAAAGTAGCATTGAGTTCTTTAAAAATCTGCCATCAAAACAATGCACGGAATGCGGAAAAAAAATTGAAGAACAGCACGAATGTTATGGAAACCACTGTGATCATTGCCTTTCTGGAGAGTAGTAGTCTTTGGGCTTCACCATTCTCTTCCCAAATCATAGATGTTTCAGTTTCGCAGCTGAAACAAAACCAATAAAAGAAGAGATACCGATGATCGGTATCTCTTCTTTTATTAGGTCATTGCCTTTCAGCAAAATAGAATGATCACGTAACGGATAATCCTTTAAACAAATATATTTTAAATAGTTCAGCAATTTCCGCTTTCTCTAATGGGGCATGGTTCCTTTCCCAATCAAAGATCAGGGCAAGGTACATCTTTAGCATCAGGAAAGCTGTTATCTCCGGATCGCAAGGTTGTATATAGCCCTTATCAATCGCTATTTTTAGTTTTTCCTTAATGTAGGATACAATGGCTTCTTCCATTTCATTAACCATTTCCTGAACGGCCGGCGTGCCAATTTCCCGCTCTTCCTGAAGAAGTTTTAATGATAATTGATGTTCCTGCCTGAACTCCAGAATTCGATAAACGGCCCGATGCAGGTTTTCAAAAAAGGAGAGTTTGTCATCCAAAGATTGTTCCGCCTCATATTTCATTTCCTCTATCATCCGCTGAACGATTTCTTTAAACAGCTCTTCTTTATTTTTATAAAAGGTATAAATGGTCCCTTTTCCCACATTGGCAATTTTAGCGACTTGATCCATCGTCGTTGCCTTATAGCCAAAAAGTGAAAACGACTTGGTCGCAGCTTCCAAAATTAATTTTTTACGATCAACAGACATTTCCCACCTCAATTCTGACCAGACGGACAAAACAGTCATTATGTTCAACGATATCATACCAAAAATTTTCAGTTTTTTCAATTATATTTTCAATTCCCAAGAGAAACAATGGCCATCCCCGTTACTGGACAGCCACTTTTCGAAAATACTTATTTATTTAAATCTGCAAAGCCAAAGATAGCGTCGCTTTTCCAGTGAATAACATAACTTCAAATGAAAAATGCAGAGCACATGGCAAGCATGGTTAAACTAATTTTCCCCTATTGACTGATCACTTTTCCTGTAATCTGTTTAAAATGATAGAGGCCAAAGCATCGATGAATTCAGGTTTAACATTGGGCATATCCGGCCTGTAGTAGCCTGCGCCAATCTCTTCCGTCACAACCTTACATTCATAATCGTTATCATAAAGGACTTCAAGGTGCTCGGCAACAAAGCCAACAGGAATATAAATGAAAGCTTTATAACCTTTAGCTTGATGAAGATCTCGGGTTAAATCCTGTACATCGGGTCCCAACCATGGTTCAGGAGTTTGTCCAGCGCTTTGCCAGCCTACTGCATAATTGGTAACCCCTGCGCCTTCAGCGATCATGTCTGCGGTTTCTTTCAGTTGATTTGGATACGGATCTCCGGATTGCAAGATTTTTTCCGGGAGGCTATGTGCCGACACAATCAAAGCGAAATTATCGCGTTCTTCCGAGGTCATTCTCCCAATCACTTCTCTTACCTGGTCTACCCAATATTGGATGAATTTTGGCTCATCATACCAGCTTTCAACGGAAGTGATGGTCAGATCCCCCAATTTAGCGGCTTCATCCTGGGCACGTCCATTATAAGACTTCACGCTGAATGTTGAAAAATGCGGTGCCAATACGATACTGACCGCTTCTTTGATTCCATCTTCATGCATTTGTTTCACTGCGTCTTCAACAAAAGGTTCAATATGCTTCAGGCCAAGATATGCCTTGAATTCAACTTCCTCCTGAACGGAATTCAATTTCTTTTCAAGCGCTTCAGCTTGTCCTGCCGTTATTTTTGCAAGCGGGGATAATCCACCGATCGCTTCATATCTGCCTTTTAGGTCGGCAATCAATTCGTCGCTTGGCCGTCTCCCATGACGAATATGTGTATAATACCTATCAATATCCTCTTCAGTGTATGGAGTACCATAAGCCATGACTAAAAGGCCCATTTTTTTTCTTGACATGAAGTTACACCTCTTTTAAAGATTTCGTTCTTTTATTGTGCATCCAATTAAGGAGTTTTAGCAAATGGTTCGCTCACCTTACTTCATTTTTGATGAATATTCATGAATGAAAGCGGTCAGCCTCTTCAGTGTTTCCGGATTTACGGAAGGGAAAACGCCATGACCAAGGTTAAAGATGTAGCCGTCCTGCTCCATGCCCTGATCGAGGATCCTTTTCGTCCGTTCTTCTATAACATCCCATGATGATAATAGTAGGGCAGGATCTAGATTACCTTGTACCGTTTTCTGGATTCCCATTTGTCTTGCTTCTGTAATTGGCAGTCTCCAATCAAGCCCGACTACATCAATCGGAAGATCATTCCACTCAAGTGCCAAGTGACTTGCGCCGACCCCGAACATGATTAGCGGTACATTTTCTTCACGCAATGATGAAAAGATACGAGTCATGATCGGCTTGATGAATACGCGGTAATCTTCAACATTCAAAGCACCCACCCATGAATCAAAGATTTGGATGGCTTTAACGCCGGCTTTGATTTGCGACTTGACATAGATGATGATCATATCCGCTAGCTTATCCATTAATGCAAACCAGGCCTTTGGCTCGGAATACATGAAAGCTTTCGTCTTATTGTAGTTTTTGGAGGGGCCGCCTTCAATCATGTATGAAGCAATGGTGAACGGAGCCCCGGAGAAACCGATCAAAGGCACGGACAATTGCTCCCTGGTCAATAATTTAATAGTGTCCAACACATATGGGATGTCTTTCTCTGGGTTCAATTCACCTAATTTTTCAACATCTGTCACCGATTGGATCGGATTGGCTATGACTGGACCGATTCCGGACTTAATCTCAACATCGACACCAATGGCTGGTAGCGGTGTCATTATATCTTTATATAAAATCGCAGCGTCTACATCATATTGCTCCACTGGCAATCTAGTTACATAAGCGCATAATTCCGGCTGATGAGTAATTTCAAAAAGTGAGTACTTCTCTTTCAATTTACGGTATTCCGGCTGTGAACGGCCAGCCTGACGCATATACCAAACAGGCACATGATCCGTTTTCTCTCCTCTTGCAGCTTTTAAAAATGTATCATTCGTAATTTCCTTAGACATTAATATCCACCTTTCAAGCAATCACGTTTCTATTTTTATTCATTACCTACATAGAATATCAGAAGGATGTTGAATTTCAAATCGAATCTCCTTAAACTATAGCTTTTTCTATAATATATTTGTCAAAAAATCGACTTTTATATATGTATCTTACCGGTTTACCAGCTTAATGGTTAGTTTGGAAATGGTAAAAGTACTATTCATTGGGTAAAATGGGTATACAGGCACTATATAGAAATTGGAGGGGAATTTATGAATGTATTCATCACATCAGGTACTTATGATTTTTTGAAAATCAAAAAAGATAAACACCCCAATGAAAAAATATTACTTATGCAGAATGCTCAAAACACAGTACTTTTACATGAAACTACAGGTAAAACGCTCTTCAACTCGCCACGAAAATATGAGGTAGTCGATGGGAAGGGAACTCTTCAAGATCATGGATATGTGGTCATGAACAATATCCCTGTCAGTGAGGAAGGACGGCCGGTATTTGAACACCGTTTTAAAAACAGGGCCGGATTCATTGAAAATGAACCAGGCTTCGTTGCCCTTCGTATCCTGCGTCCAATCAACTCTGAAACATATGTAATCTTAACGATTTGGGAAAAACAATCGGACTTTATGAACTGGAAGAAATCCAGTTCATTCCAGCAGGCGCATAACAGTGACTCCAAACCTCCTGTTACGAATTCCAGCCAGAAGATGTTTTCAGGTGAAGCCTTTGTAACGCAGTATACATTGGTGAAAGATTCTGAGGAATAGACTATTTACTGCTTAATAAGGGGCCCATCCTAAAGGATGGGCCCCTTCATAGTAATGCAGAACGTTATTTGGACGCTAAAAGTCATATAAACCTATAACAATCCGACAAATTCCTTCTTTATTTCCGGGGAAATGCAACCGATATTTACATATATTTTATTCAATGTACGCTAGACCCCAGGAATTTATACAATTTAAACAGAGTTAAACTATATGCCGCCCATAATGCAAAACCTCGCAAGATATCAGTTGGAAAGTGAACTTTCATGGCGATCCTGCTGACACCGATCAGCAGGATGAGAAAAACGAAACCGATTCCCACTGCCCATTTCAATGAGTTTCCTTTAATTTCATTCATGATTAAATAAGCAACCATATGAGAAAATAAGGCCCGCCAATTCGTGGGCACTTGGAAAACTGAAGCCGGTGGTCTCCATCAAATGATTTTCAGGGCGCACTCTTTTAACATGATTTTTTATCCACCCGTTTAATACATCCCCCCATCAATCCCGATAGAAGAGACGACCATGGTCTAATAATCCTTCTATATTATTCACAAATATAGAACACATAGTAAGCTACCAAAACCAATAAACATGGATTTTCCAAGATAGGATGGACTTGAAGAAAGTGACGAAAATGTATTTTTACCTACGGAAAAGAATTCCGCAATATATGTATCGAATGCTAAAGATTTCTCACTCTGAATTTCATTCATCAAAAAAAAGAATAGCAACAAGCAAGTGAAACCATAGCAATCCAGGATATTTATTCATTATATATCTCTCTCCTCAAGGTATTTAATTCACTTTGGATCTTCCAGAATATGATATACTATTTACAATTAATCCAATCATTGGGAGGTGCAAAATGATACAGCGATTACACAATCTTCTGGATGGCTCATATGAAGAAATGGTTTCGATCAGGCGTTACCTTCATCAACATCCCGAGCTTTCTTTTCAAGAAGCCCAAACGGCAGCCTTCATCGCTGAATATTATGAAAAACATGGAATCGAACACCGGACGAATGTAGGCGGTAATGGTGTTATTGCCAAGGTCAAAGGCAGTAAGCCTGGTAAAACCGTAGCATTGCGCGCTGACTTCGACGCCTTACCCATTCAAGATGAAAAAGAAGTTCCCTATAAATCTTCCGTACCCGGGGTCATGCATGCGTGTGGACACGATGGCCATACAGCGACACTCCTTGTCCTTGCTAAAAACCTGAATGATCTGAAGGATGAGCTCGAGGGTGAATATATATTTATCCACCAGCATGCTGAAGAATATGCTCCAGGGGGTGCCAAACCAATGATTGAAGCTGGCTGCCTTGATGGGGTGGATGTAATTTTCGGCACCCATTTATGGGCAACTGCCCCAACCGGAACAGTGCAATACACTTATGGACCCCTTATGGCCGCTGCTGACCGTTTTGAAATCACAATTCAAGGGCAGGGCGGACATGGAGCCCAGCCGCATAAAACCCGTGATGCAATCGTAGTCGGCTCTCAGCTCGTCATGGCCCTGCAGCAAATCGTAAGCCGCCGCCTAAACCCAATAGATTCTGCAGTCATTACCGTCGGTTCCTTTGTTGCAGATAATGCCTTTAACGTCATTGCAGATAAGGCTAAAATAATTGGGACCGTCCGTACATTCAAGGAAGATATCCGTTCATTCATTAGCAAAGAAATGGAGCGGATTATTAAAGGCACCTGCCTAGCTGCGAACTGCACCTATGAATATCAATACTTTCAAGGTTATCCAGCTGTTATTCCGCATGTTGAGGAAACTAAGTTCCTCATCGAGAGCACTGAGTCCGTCAAGGAAGTTTTGATTACAGAGGAAATTGACCCGGATATGACAGGTGAAGATTTTTCTTATTATTTACAAAATGTAAAAGGTACATTCTTCTTTACAGGGGCCAAGCCAAAAAATGAACATACATATCCACATCATCATCCTTTGTTTGACATTGATGAAAAAGCGATGCTCATCGCTGCCAAAATATTAGGCACTGCAGCGGTGACCTATCACAATAAGAAACACTCATCCCAAAAGGTGAATGAATCTTTATTGCGGTAATGGTAAAAGGGACGGATTTTCCCCGTCCCTTACTGTTTAAGAAGTCTGATTCGGTAACAATGGACAGCCGTTTCCCCAAGATGTTCCAACAAATGATGGTTGGCATATCCACCGACAGCTGCCCCAATACCTGGAACGAGCTGGAACATTTTAATGACATCGATGTGATCGCGATATTCCTGCTGAAATTCTTGCCAGTCTATTTCCGGCCATTTCCCTGAATCCCATTCCTCTATTACCTGTAATGTTTCCAATTTCTTCTCCTCGCTAGAAAATGCCATCTGGAAGATATGGAGAATGAATAAACGTTCCTCATATTTATTTGGATCGAAACCGTATATACGGGATAGTTCGAATAATAATTTCATCTTGATGCTGAGCAGTAATGGAAAATCAGCCAATCCAATTAAAAGCCCTGCCGCTCCGGTTCCCACACCTTCTATAACGGCCGTTTTCCGATATGCGGTTACAGTTTCCGCAACCCACTCTTCTTTTTGCTGCAAGGATAATAGCACTACATTTTTTTCTTTAGACATATATTTAGAACCTGCTAATACAGCCTCTATCATCCCTTTAATACTATCAGTAATCACTTTGTGCACTCGGTCTGGAATATAACTATTCAATTTGATTTGCGCCTTTTTGGACATCCGCTCAAGCCTGCCGGATTTCTTGGCTACTTTCTTTTTCCATGATATTAGTTCCGATAATGCCTGTTGCTCATATTCATCCATCATTTAACACCTCCGTTAAATATGTATATACCCCCTATGAGGCTTTTAGTTTCAATTTTCATTTCTTAAAAGAAAAAGCTGATTTTATGAAAAATCAGCTTCTGCTTAAAAGTTTTTTATTTTCTTTGTTGCATAAATTTTAAAACCGAATATGAAAACAAGTCCCATTGCCAAGGCGGCTAAAGCGGACATCCATTCCCCTTTCACTAGCAGGACCAAACTGAAGACAAGGTCCTCAAATAATAGGAAATAGGAAATTAGTTTTATGACTGCAGATTCTCTCATTTTTGCTGGCAATGGGTACAATGAGACCCATACTTTCCATTCATGTGCCTTCCAAACCGGCAGCAGTTGCAAAGCTGTCATGAATAAGAACATGAACGCAACAATCAAATGTGCAAATATGTTAGTGAATACACTTAAAATCACCGATCCCATGATCGTTAAACGAAAACAAAGTCCCACATAATCATTGGATCGCAGCAGGGTACGGGCGTAAAGATAGGTATAAGTTGATTTATCACCATAGGGAATGAGTGATAATGGCCAGTCCATCCATTTCCTCCTCGCTACCTTGCCTTTCAAATGAGGTACATCAGTAAACATGTTCGCTATTCGATAGAAAGAATTCATCCGTTTGTTCTCCAGTTCCACCAGCCGTTCCCACTTCAGCACAAAACCTTTAGTTGCGCTTCGGTAATACATGTAAAGTCCTAACAATAATAAGAAGGTTATAAGTGCAAACAGTATATTTGCCCTTGAACAGATGAAATAAAGAATCACTCCATTAAGTAAAAAGCGGATGAGTGAGTCCCAATGGCTCACTGATGTATCCTGATATTTCAATACCAGCCAGCGCATGGTTAAATTCAAAAGCTTCAAAATAAGCAAAACGACCAGGATGATTCCAATGTCCTTACCTCCTGCACCCGTAACCTTCGAATACATCGGTATCGAAGCAATCAGGACAACCAGAAGAATAAAGCCTTGCATGACCCAGCTTAATATCAGTGAATTCTTGAAATAGCTTCTCAACTTCGTTTCAAGGGGAAGCAGGAATACCGTATCTGGTTCTTTCAAGAAAGTGTTTATCGGACTTCTGGTTACAATGATCGATAAAACTAAGGCCATGATCAATTCAGCAGGGAAATCACTGTTTAACGTCTTCACCCAATCACTGTAATAATAAGCCAAACCACCAAGAACCAATACCATGACAAAAACAAGATGGCCATTAAAAATATAACGAAGATATTTTTGCGTTTCATTTATAAAGCCTATATATCTTTCCTTCCAGAGATTTTGACTATTCATGACCGAATTCTTCTTTCGTCAATTGGATATATAAATCGTCCAGAGTTGCCCCTGGCATGGAAAATTGTTCACGAAGCTGCTCAAGATTGCCTTTCGCCCGAATTTCTCCATTATGCAGTATGATGAAAGAATCACAATACCTCTCGGCTGTCGCCAGAATGTGTGTAGACATTAAAATTCCCGCTCCGCTCTCTTTCATCTTCCTCATCAAATCAAGCAGGGATTGAATGCCTAGTGGATCAAGACCTACGAAGGGTTCATCGACGATATATAAAGACGGCTGTACTAAAAAGGCGCACATTATCATGACCTTTTGCTTCATTCCCTTTGAAAAATGGGCCGGGAACCATTTAAGCCTTTTCTCCATATGGAATTCCTTTAACAGAACTTCCATCCTTTCTTTAAATGTGGCTTCGGCCAAACCATGTGCCATGGCTGTAAGCTTTAAATGCTCCTCAAGTGTAAGCTCATCATACAAAATGGGCGTTTCTGGAACATAAGTGAATTGTTTTCGATATGTATCCGGGTCCTGAGCTAGTGTTTTACCATGAATCGACACGCTTCCGCCTTTCGGCTCCATGAGTCCGATGATATGTTTAATCGTCGTACTTTTCCCGGCCCCGTTAAGCCCAATTAACCCAACCAGCTCATTAGGCTGAATGTCAAAACTTATTCCTTTTAAAACGGGCGTTTTCGTGTATCCGCCCACTAACTGCTTTATTTCCAATAAGGACATATAAACGATCCTTTCTATTTAGAGGTTCTTATTTCCATTTTATCAAATTCTCCTGCTTTTATATAGTCGAGTGTTCCGGAGCTCGATTTCCATAAATAACTAATTATATTTTTCCTGCTTGATGGTCATCATAAATAAGGAAGAAGGGGTTAGTCATTACGTGTGATTCACATCATATTGTAAATGAGGTGTCAGTTAAAGACGTATAAACTGAATTAAACCAGAAGCTTCATAACAAAAATCGTTTCGAGCAAGGAGATGGTTCTCTTGCACGTAAAAGCAGAAAAGTCATTCAATAATTATCAATTATGCTTTAAAAGTTGATGAAACTTTAAAGATATAGGAGATGGTTGCTTTGAATGGAAAATCTCTATTTAGATAATAACCATATTTTACTACAATGTAGATGAGGTGTTTGTCGCAGAGAATTTATGCTAATGCGAATTTTGAAGCAAAACCCCCTTTTTCAACAGGCAGGGTGCAACTTAATGTTGCATCCTGTTTTTATATTTTTCCTTTTCTCAAGGATTCAAGCTATGGTACGATTAACCAAATACATTAACTTTTAAAGGAGCGTTATAAATGAGTGATTGCATTTTTTGCAAAATAATCGATGGGGAAATTCCAAGTAGTAAAGTTTTCGAAAATGAACATGTTTTGGCCTTTCTCGATATCAGTCAAGTAACGAAAGGCCATACGCTGGTAATACCTAAAGTACATAAGGAAAATCTTTATGAGTTGACACCTGAGATTGCCAAGAACCTTTTTGAAGTGGTGCCGGAAATTGCCCGCGCCATGAAGCAGGAATTCCAACCTGTAGGCCTGAACCTTTTAAATAATAACGGTGAAGCTGCAGGGCAGTCCGTTTTCCATTTTCATATGCATTTAATTCCTCGGCATGGGGAAGGTGACGGCTTTGGTGCAGTTTGGAAAACAAATACCAGCGACTATACATCGGATGACCTGAAACAAATCGCTGACTCCATTGCACAGCATATACAATGAGACTGCAACCTGAAGAAGGTTTCCTTCTCCTTTCGTCGCTTGAAAAAATGATCCCGAGTTGGTCCTCACTTTAAAGTGCAGGACCTTTTTACTTTGGTCTATCATTAAAAAACGGATTTAAAATTCTAAATTTTCCTCCAATTGAATTTAGTTTTCTGGTAGGATATATGAATAGTCTAAAATACTTTATCACATTGTCGCATAGGAGGAAAAAAATTGAAACGTGCACGTAATTTTAACGCTGGGCCAGCCGCCCTTCCTTTAGAAGTTTTACAAAGAGCCCAAAACGAATGGTTGAATATTGAGGATTCCGGTATGTCTGTCATGGAATTAAGCCATAGAAGTTCCGAATTCGAAAAAATTCATAACCATGCCATTCAATCATTAAAAGATCTTATGGAAATTCCTGAAAATTATGAAGTTCTCCTGCTTCAAGGAGGGGCAAGTCTACAATTTTCCATGATTCCCATGAACATTTTGAAAGATGGAAAAAGGGCAGATTATGTACTCACTGGTTCTTGGTCGGAAAAAGCATTAAAAGAAGCCAAAAAGGTTGGTGAAACGGCCGTAGTCGCTTCATCCAAAGATGAAAAATATACGTTCATCCCTAAAGTGGAAGATATCAAATTGAATGACGATGCTGCCTATCTTCATATCACAAGCAATAATACGATTTACGGAACACAGTGGAAGGATTTCCCGGAAACAGGCAACATTCCTCTAGTAGCCGATATGTCAAGTGATATTCTCAGCAAAAAGATTGATATTAATAAATTCGGCATCATCTATGCTGGTGCACAAAAGAATCTAGGTCCGTCGGGAATCACAGTCGTTATCATCCGTAAAGATTTAATAACGGATAATGACAAGATCCCATCCATGATGAACTATTCGATCCATTCGAAAAATAATTCTTTATACAACACTCCTCCGACATTGGCCATTTACTTATTGTCCCTTGTGTTGGATTGGGCAAAAGATCAGGGCGGAGTGGAAAAGATTGCTGAAATCAACGAAGAAAAAGCAAAAGTCATTTACGATGCCATCGACGGCAGTGATGGTTTTTATAAAGGCCATGCCCTACCGGACAGCCGTTCATTAATGAACGTAACGTTCACGCTTCCGTCTGAAGAAGCTGAAGTGCAATTCCTTAAAGAAGTGAAGGAAGCCGGATTCGTAGGACTGAACGGTCACCGTTCCATCGGCGGCTGCCGGGCATCCATCTATAATGCGGTCCCTCTATCCCATTGCCAGGACCTTGCTGATTTCATGAAGAAGTTCCAGGAATCGTATAACGCGAAGGAAGCTCAAACTCTTTAATTCAAACAAATATAACTTCTAAAAAAATAGGTCTTATGATATACTATTTTAAACTTCTTGCAACAGGCAATAGTGCATTGTTGAAGAAAAGCTGTTAGTTGAGATGAGAATAGGAGAGATGAGTAAATGAAAACGAAAACCCTTGTGTCACTGTCCCTATTAATCGGGATTGGGGCTGCCCTGCATTTTATCGTACCTGGATTCTTCCTTGGAATGAAACCGGATATGATGCTGTTAATGATGTTTTTGGCGATAACCCTTTTTCCCGCTAAGAAGAATGTATTCATTGTCGCCTTGGCAGCAGGAGCCATCTCTGCCATGACAACTACATTTCCTGCAGGACAGATCCCAAATATCATAGACAAATTGGCAACAGCCTTTCTGTTTTACCTTTTATTCATCAGTCTAAAGAAGTTTTCAACATCCGTTGTCACCGTCAGTATCTTGACTGCCGTTGGAACATTGATTTCCGGCGCTGTCTTCCTTGGTTCGGCTTATTATATCGTTTCCCTTCCAGGGCCTTTCGTTGCACTTTTCGGAGCTGTTGTGCTTCCTGCCGTATTGTTAAATACAGTTGCGATGGTCATCATATATCCAATTGTGAACGGCATCGTAAGAAAATCAAATATACCCATTAATGCTTAAGCAGCAGGACCATCATACCTAAAAAAGCACCGGAATGTCCGGTGCTTTTTTTCCAATCATATGAATCTGGAATTCTAGTCAGAATCACCCTCCAATGGTCAATGAATCAACATCCACATAAACCAAATGAAAAGCAGTAAAACCCCGGGGAGACCCATAGCGAAGGCTCTAGCCTGGAGCACCCTCCTAGGCGGATAGATGCCAGGATTTTTTGCTTGCCTTAGAAAATACCCCATCCCGCACAGGCATACCAGGCCTAATAAAAAAATGATTTTCATTATTAACCCACCAGTGCCATCCATGTTCCGACAGCTTGTTTTTATTATCTATATGCCGCTCTTCCCTTTATATGAAGCATTATTATTAAAGCTTCAAGTTATTTTTAAATATTATATATTGACTCTCTAAGTTTAAAAAAATATTTTTGTGATATAAAGATAAAATGGTCGATTCTCTTCCATAAGGATGAAAATTATGGTATTTTGATATCAATAGTATTTCTCTCCCTATTTATCATAATTTCCAATTGATGCAGCAGGGATTCAGACCATGGAAAGCGAAAACATATTATAAAATGAGGTGATCCTAATGAAAGCAAAATCATTACTAATTGGCTTTTTGACCGGAACAGTAGTAGCTGGTGCGGCAACCTTACTTTCGACACCAAGTTCAGGTAAAGACCTACGGACCCGCATCAAGACGAATACCGACGAAATTAAGACTACAATTGATGAATTAAAGGTAAAAATGCAGAATATTAGAGATGATACGATGGAAGCTTCACAAATCAGCAAAGAAACGGTGAAAACATTCATTTCGGATGTTCAGGTCGTCATCGAGAACTGGAAGCGGGAAATCGAACCCAATAAGAATGAATTATTGAAGAACGTTCAGGAAATTGAAAATTCATTGAAAGAATTGGAAGCGGCCGCCCCTACTTCTAAAAATTAATAGCTGACACTAGTCACACAAGCTTGATTCTCCATTTTTCCCAATAAATTACATGGTTTATTGGAGAAGAATGGAGAATTCATTAAAAAAACTAAAATTTTCTAAAAATTTTGCAAATATTTATCTTTATTAATTTTTATTTTATTGTCATAATAAATATATAGAATCTTATAAGTAGGTGAGCCCATAATATGCAGAATAAAAATTATTCTATGAAAGAAGCAATGATTTTTAGTCAACGAATTGCACAATTAAGCAAAGCATTATGGAAATCGATTGAAAAAGATTGGCAGCAATGGATCAAGCCCTATGATTTAAACATCAATGAGCACCATATCCTTTGGATTGCCTACCATCTTAATGGCTCTTCCATTTCGGATGTTGCAAAATTTGGGGTCATGCATGTTTCTACCGCATTTAACTTTTCAAAAAAATTAGAGGAACGCGGATACTTAACATTTTCAAAAAAGGAAAATGACAAAAGGAATACGTATATAGAGATCACAGCGGAAGGTGAAAAAATTCTACTTGATTTAATGGAGACCTACGACCCAAGTAAGAACTCCGCTTTCTCGGGTGCACTTCCATTGCGTGAACTTTATGGCAAGTTTCCGGATATGATTGAAATGATGGCCATCATCCGAAATATATACGGTGAAGACTTCATGCAAATCTTTGAACGATCCTTCGATAACATCGATCAGGAGTTTACGGACGTGGAGGGTAAAATCACAAAAAAAAAGATAGAGAAAGAAACTGAGCCAGTTTAATCTCATACTCTATCCATTTCCTTCATGAATGATACATACAAACCTTGTGAGATGCATGCATCAATGCATTCCTTTGTGGTTATTTTTGGATTAACCTTTCTTTCAAATTGATTAAAAAGCGGTCGAAAGTTCATATACCCTTCCGCTTTTTCTATTTCATAGCGTTTGCTCAAGATATCACATGTTTCTAATAACTCTTCCGCTTCCTTCTTCGTGAAATTTTTTTCCACAAAAAGATAGTCCAACTTGGCCTCCGGATTGCGTATAAGGTTTAATAAAAGCCGTTGATGAAAACGGAGTATTTCTATTTCTTCATTTATATTTTTCATACATCACTAATCCCCATTCAATCATTCAATTTAACATAAAAGACTTATAACCAATTTTTGAATTTCACACTCGGTAATCCGCCTGATCCCCATCTCAAAACCTGCCCATTGCATGCTTACTCACCAAAGTGATTTCATCTTAAACATAATCAAAGAATACCATTGCTTTTTCCACCCATTCATCGTAATGTATGTAAGTATATTCAACAGCTTTGGAGGGCTGATTTCGAAATGAATTCGTGGAAAACAATAGACGTGGCAAAACAATATGGGAATTGCCGTCTGCTCTTTTTTTCAGTTTTTACTATATTGATGTCTTTTGTTCTGATCTATACATTATTAAGTGTCTTTTCAACCCATGTTATTTTGTATGGCGATCAAACAATGGTATTTTTTAGCCTATTGCTCTTATTATATCCTGTTCACAAACTATTACACTATTTACCTTTACGATTATTATGTAAAAAAGTAAAAACTTCATGGTCCTTGAAGTGGAACCTTGTGCTAACATGCAGAGTCAATGTGCATGATCCGATTCGAAAGCATCTTTATCTCTTGACCCTTGCGTTGCCTTTCGTCATAATGTCTGTCATATTGATTGGTTGTGCCCTTAGTTTTCCGCATTACATCCATTATTTCACTATTTTATTATCCATGCACACCGGCTTATGCGTATCGGATTTTATTTATATAAAAAACCTTGTTGGTTCCCCAAGGCATTCTTTTATCGAGGAACATCTCGAAGGATACGATATACTTATTCAAAAGTGATTTCTTATTCATTCATAATGATGGCTGCTAAGATTTTTAGGTATCTTTTTTCATTATAATTTGGTATCGTATTTATACATGATGTTTTGCAAGGAGGGATTTTCGGTTTTGATCTCGTTCTGGTTTATTATTTTTGCTATTTTGATCCTTTATAATATTAATAGAATGACAAACTCTTTATGCATTCAAAAGGAAATTGCTGAAGACCGGCAGCCTAAAGTATTCAGGACCATTAATGTATTAATTACTATTATGTTATTATCCTCCTATATTGAAATTTTGTATACGTAGAGATGAGCAACAAATGATGACCATCATTTGTTACATACATTGGTGATACCCGGAGCATTATCCACATAAAGAAAAAGGGCGAAGCAATAGCTTCGCCTTTTGTTTATGAGCTTAGCACCAAGAAGCTCCAATGATGATTAACAGGATGAAAAGAACGACAATTAGAGCAAAGCCTCCACCTATTCCTCCAGACATTGATCTTCCTCCTTTCCATTCTTAAGTAATTGTAATTTCATGCACACTCTTATATCCGCCTAAAGGAATCCATTCCTTTCATGGCTTGAAAATCACTTAAATCTTTTTTTGTTGAGCGGCTACCCTATCCTATTCAACTCCATGGCAAAAGGAGTGGGCTCTTTCCATTAGTAATTTTGCAGCCGATTAGAAACAGGCTGATCCTACAATTATTAATAAAATGAATAACACCACTAACAAAGCGAAGCCTCCGTTAAATCCATTACCCATTATGCTACCCCCTTTTGTTGTCCTCGATTTATCATATGTAATGGATTAATATCCGGGTAGGCGTACACCCATTTTTAAAAAAAATCTTATTCATGCACCAATATATTATTTTTTGTAAAGTAACCAGAATATGTTATAGTTAATTTTGTGGAAATATGAAAAAGTAGCAAACCAGAAACTTATAACTAGGAGTTGTTTTTATGAAGAAGTGGGCATTATCGATTGCTGTTACTGCAGGGCTGATCGGACTTACAGCATGCAACAGCGACAAGGAAGCAGTCGTGGAAACTAAAGCGGGGGATATAACCAAAGAAGAATTTTACAATGTAATGAAAGACCGTTATGGTGAAACCGTTCTTCAAGAACTTGTTTATGAAAAAGTTCTTTCTGAAAAATATACAGTAACGGATAAAGAAGTTAAAGCTAAAACGGACGAACTTAAAGCGCAAATGGGTGAAAATTTCGAAACGGCCCTGGCTTCTTCCGGATATAAGAGCGAAGCTGATCTTAAACGTGCACTTAGAATCGGCATGCTTCAAGAAAAAGCAGCCGTTGCCGATATAAAAGTTAAAGAAGCTGATGTGAAAAAAGCTTATGAAAACTATAAACCACAAATCAAAGCGAGACATATTCTCGTGAAAGACGAAAAAACGGCAAATGAAGTTAAAGCTAAATTGGACAAAGGTGAAGACTTCGCCAAACTGGCCAAAGAATATTCAACGGACACAGGCACAGCTGAAAAAGGCGGGGAGCTAGGCTGGTTCGGACAAGGTGAAATGGTTCCCGCATTTGAAGAGCAAGCTTACAAAATGAAGAAAGATGAAATCAGCAAGCCGATTAAATCCGATTATGGCTACCACATCATCCAACTTCTTGATACTAAAGAAAAAAAGCCATACAAAGATATGAAAAAAGATCTTGAATATGATTTGAAAGTCGCTCAAATTGACCAAACTAAAGTTCAGGACATTCTGAATTCAGAAGTCAAAAAAGCGGACGTGAAGATTAAAGACAAAGATTTAAAAGATGCCATCACTTCTGGTGACGCAGCCCAAGCTGAAAAATAATTGAAAGTAAAAAGCGACAGGACTTTACCTGTCGCTTTTTTTCATCATTCGGGCTATGCTCCCTGATTTATATCCTTTTTACGCCTCTCACGCTCTTCTTCCATGCGGTCAATGTATTTCTGACCTTCCTTTTCAATCCAAGCATCATCTATGAGGCGTTCCTGCCTGGCTGTCCAAATTGACATGACTGCACTGACAATTATTCCGATAAACACGAACCAGATCCAAATTGGCATGTCCATTCCCTCCCAAAAAATCTACTATTCATTTACTAGAGAATATGCACGAACAAAAAAAATATGCTTCTTTCTCCATCGAGAAAGAAGCATATTTCATTAAAATGTCGGTTTATAGAATGAACGATTATCGAGCGCGAAGACTCTTTCCGTAAATTCACCCGGCTTCACTTTTTCCAAGGCGCGATCCATCATATTTATCTTGGCATCCATATTATCAATATAATGCAGCACTTCCGCTTCCCTAACCATTGGCGGCTTGGGACTGCCCCACTCAGCTTTACCATGGTGGCTTAATATCAAGTGCTTGAGAATCATGATTTCTTCCGCTTCAATGCCCAATTCCTCTGCAGCTTTACCGACTTCATTCACCATGATGGTGATATGTCCCAACAAGTTCCCTTCCACTGTATAAACAGTCGAAACAGGTCCAGATAACTCATGCACCTTTCCAAGGTCATGCAGAATGACCCCTGCATACAAAAGATCCTTATTGAGGGAAGGATATAGGGTTGAAATGGCCTTAGCCAGCCCTAGCATCGATACAACGTGATAGGCCAGTCCCGACATATACTCATGATGGTTCTTGGTGGCAGCCGGGAACGTCAGGAATTCATTCTGATATTTTTTAATGAGATGCCTAGTCACTCTTTGGATATTCGGATTCCTCATTTCAAAAATGTATTGAGTGATGGTTTCCATCATTTCTTCCTGACTTAAAGGCGCCGTTTGAATTAAATCAGCTTTCGTGACCCCGTCAGTATCTGAAGTAATTCTAATATTACGGATTTTCAATTGGCTGCGTCCTCGATAATTCTGGACTTCCCCTTGGACCTTCACTGTTGCTTCCGCACTGTATGTTTTCTCATCAGCCTCGGAAACATCCCATAGCTTTGCCTCTATCTCCCCGGTTTTATCGCACAAAATCAATGTCAAAAACGGCTTTCCATTACTTGCCACCGCTTTTGTACTCGTTTTAATGTACATATATATATCTACTACTTCACCAATTCCGTAGTGTATGATCCCATTTCCCATGCGACTGCCTCCGTTCAATTAAATATCAACATTATAACATACCAATCTCGTTAGTGCGTTTAGTTTTCGTTAATAAGTGATAGACATTGGACATGAAAAGCTAATGCTTTGCATTCTCTTATCACTCCACAAGAAAACCAGGCTTGACCCCAAGCCTGGCTCTCCAATCAAATCTATTTCAACAGTTTATGTTCGGACAATACGCGCACTTCTCCTGGCCATCAATTCGGTAATATAAACAGCATGTCACCCGTTTGTAAGGGTTCATTGACTCCGGAACACTTTTTTCCCCAATGAATCGTTTAAAGGGGGAACGCGTTTCAATATTCAGCCATACTTCATCTTCAAGAAGCATTTCAATGTCCTTTTCAACTCGCGTCTTTATATCAGTTTGCTTCAATAACTCACTATACATCCATACCGTATAGCTCCAAATATTTTCCCAGAGTACTAGTTTCGATATTTTAGCAGTTCCGGAAAAGAAGCGAATGGCATCGGCACCAAAGCTTTTCAATATGGAATGGAGGGCAGAAGGGCTTTCCTTTTCCGTGACATTGCTCCACCTGTTGGTTTTCAGCAAAAAATCCGGGAGCCAATGCTCATCTTCCGGATCATCCAACACACCAAAGTCCTGAAGTGTGCCTTCCCAAATAAGCCGATGTTTGCTTAACATGTACAATTGTGCCGTGACAAAAAAAGCATAGCGTCTGAACCACATTGAAATGGCTATCCTTGACGTTTCCGCCCCAGACCGGGCTTGTGCATACTGAATAAGCTCATCAGCATGATTGAAGGTCTTGGAAACTTTGGCTTCATCTCGAAAGGATATCCGGTATCCCTGAAGTTCTTTTTCAATGGATGGTGTAAGGTTATGCATTGGCCAGCGCTTTTATCTGAGTTTGTGCGTAGCGCCCTTTACCAAACGGGACGCACATGGGACTGCCGAAAATTGGATCAAAGGATATTTGACATTCCATGCTGAATACATGCTGTACCAACTCAGGCGTGATGATATCCTCTGGCCGGCCTTGAGCATGTATCGCCCCATTTTTAAGTGCCACCAGATTATCCGCATAACGGCAAGCTAAATTCAAATCATGAAGCACCATCACGATCGTTCGGTTCTCAAGCTCATTCAAGTCGAACAATAAGTCCAAAATCTCGATTTGATGGGTCATATCAAGATATGTAGTCGGTTCATCCAACAAAATGACATCCGTATCCTGAGCAAGCGTCATGGCTATCCATGCCCGTTGCTTCTGCCCTCCCGATAATTCATCGACTGCCTGATCCTTTAAATCGGTCAGATTCGTTGCTTCAATCGCCTTTTGAACTTTTTCTTCATCCACGGAACTCCACTGTTTCAACCAACTTTGATAAGGATATCTTCCTTGTTTAACAAGTTGATAGACGGTAAGCCCTTCAGGAGCAACCGGGGATTGCGGAAGAATCGCCATCTTTCTCGCTACATCCTTCGATGACATGGTTGAGATCGCTTTGCCTTCGAGCAAGACCGAGCCGGATTGAGGTTTTAACAATCGGGCTACAGACCTTAGAAGTGTTGATTTTCCACATCCATTAGCACCGATGAATACGGTGATCTCCCCTTTGGGTATTTCTATATTCATATCATTTATTATTAATTTATCACCATAACCGAGCGATAAAGACTGAGTGTTAATAGCTGGTCGCATTAAAATACTCCCCTTTTAGTCTAATAATACCATTTTAATGAAAATGATTCTCACTGTCAATCTTAAAAAGGAATATAAACCATAACTCCATGTCCCATTCCTCTTAAATGATTCATTAAAGTGAATGCTCCTTTAAAGATATGAAGCTTCCTTTGGAAACATTAATCTAAAAACACCAGCACATTATACTTTCATTCATCACTGCCTGCAGCTTCCGAACGATAGTCCATTCTCCCATCTCCGAATTACTATCGGAATTACCAAACTCCATTTAGCGGAAAATAAAAAAAGCCCTCCATATGGAGAGCCTTTTAACCCACAAGCAGGCGATTTGTACAATGTTTCAAGGACTCAATCCTAATGAAGGAAAATAAATCGTGATCGATAAAAGGAATTAATCCTTCTGCAATATTCCATGCATTGACCTCTATTTGATAAAGGATTTCTGATTTCCCTGTACGGTGCAGCTCCTCACTAAGCACAGCAAGATCGGGGTCTAATGCGTGCCCCATCTCATGTGTGAGAATCACCCATGTATATTCCTCAAGCCTTGCAAGCGAGCCTAGGGAGCGTTCACACTGAATCTCAATATCTCTCTCATATAAAGTGATGCTATGACCTATGGCAGAATATTTTCCCCCAACACATCGTTTACCAGGAAACTCCTTTTCGATGATTAACTCCAAAGAAGAATCATGGCGGCTTACAAACTCATTCCTATTCAATGACTTCACTCTCTTTATCTATAGTTTAAGACCCATTATATTTCGGGGATGATCAAATCATTCATATTTTGGCGCAATACGGGGCTGGATAGACGAATCACTTGATTTTCACTAAAGTGCTCCACTATATATCGGTGGCATGTGAAAAATAAGATTTGCCGCTTTTCCGAAATCTTTTTCAATAACTCAAGCATCCGTTTTGTCCTTTCCGCATCAAAATTGACAAAACTATCATCAATGATGAGAGGGAATGAATCATTTTCAAAAGTATGATCAGCAAGTGCAAGCCTTAAGGAAACATATATTTGCTCAGCTGTCCCGCGGCTGACCTCTTCAACACTGAAACTCAAACCATCACTTCGCTGTACCAAAATCCCTTCTCCCGACTGATCAAGGATGATTTTACGATAGCCTCCATTCGTTAAAAAGGAAAAATGGCGCTCGGCATCAGCGATCACCTTCGGCAGGCGCTCCCTTTTATATCTGTCCAATGTTTTATTCAATAAGCTTTTGGCTATTGCCAATTTCGCCCATTCCTTCGCCTCTTCGTTAAAAGCAGCTTTTTCTTCATGAAAACGATGAAGAAAATCATCATAAATCCCTGAAACTTCAAGCTGTTTTATTTTATGCTTCGCATCCGCCCGCTTCTCTAATAAAAGGGATTTCACCTTTACAGAATCCTTCCGTTTCTGTTCTAAATTCTCAAATGTATAAGTATTGATCCCCTGTTTTAAATAAGATCGGATTTGATCAGGCAGCATTCTGGATTGCCCAATTTGAATGGTAATCAAATCAAGCTGCTTTTGTAAAGTGATTTTCTTTTCGGACAATGCAGCGACATGCCTGAATTCTTCCTCGTCCTTGACCTTAGCTAACTTAAAAAGCATTTCCATTTCTGCATCAAGATAACCATTTTCCATTGTCAGCTGCTCGATTTCGTTCGTCAAACGGCTTCTTTCCTGCCTCCATTGCGTTAACTGAACGGAGAATTCAACCGCTTTATTCAACTCCCGTTTCAGTTGGCCAATCGCTTCCCGCCATGTGGATGGTTCAAAACCAAGGCTTTGTGCAAAATGAAATAAAACCTTTGATTTACCCTCAAATTCTGCCTGGAGAAAATCATGCCTCTTGATTATTTCATATTTCCTATCAACGGCTTCCTTCCATTTCTCAAGAAGTTCAAATACAGATTCAAGATTGATTTCCATTCCAGGATAAGACAGACCCCAACCGTTTAAGATGTTCCTCAATTCTTTATCCAACCGGTCCCTGCTAGCTTCCCAATCGGCATACTCCTGAATCGTTGATTCAAACGCTTCCTCCCTTTCTTCATATTTGAAACTTTCACTTTCAAAGCGCCTTTGGAGACGTTGGTCCAGTTCAAGCAGCCTCCCCATCGACTCTCCTTCACTCCCTTTATTGGTTTCACTCCCAATTGCAGCCCTTTTCCTTTTCATCTCATCCAATTGCCTGATATACCCGGACGATATATCATCACCTTTAAAGAGATACCTGGAAACCGCAAACAGAACAGCTACGGCTAGAAGTATCACCCCCAACAAAATCTGTTCACTGAAATAACTTCCGATTGCACCTAAACATAGTAGCGCTATTAAACTGCCATTCATGATATGTGAACGTTTGTGATTATCCGCTTCCTTCTTCCTCTGTATTCCCAATTGCTTTTCAAGTTCAAGTATTTGTTCATCAAGAATAAGGGATTGTGCTGCTTCAAATTCGATGTTATTCTGCTTGTTGCATAAGGACTCCAGCTCGATTCTTTTTTCACCTGGCAGTAACTGGGCCTTAATCTCCTTCAAGCGGGCTTCTGTCGTTTCCAGACTTCCCTTTTGCAGCTCATATTTCTCATCGAGCTGTTTTTTATCATTTTGGAGCTGATGCTTTTCCCTTTCGGCCCTTTTCACCTTTTCCTTCATGAATGTACTGATATCCAGTTTTCTTATTTCCTCATCAGAAACATCCAAGAATAATTCCTGCTTCACCTTTTCGATATTCTTTTCTTCCAACAGTCTTTCGTGTTCCGCTTTCCTAATATCCAGCTCGAGCTTCTCCAACAATGTTCCTTGATCGATTGCATGTTCAATTTGCTCTTTATGCTCCTTGATGAATGGATTGATTTCGATTTCCGTGAGTTTCCCCTCAAGTTTGTTCATTTTCTCAGTCAATGCAGCAAGTTGGGCTTTCATGGGGATTCCAACTGCCTGTAGCTGTTCAAGTCTTTTTAAGCCATCAACAGGAAAATTCACATCCGGAATTTTACTTATTTCAGCCTCTAGTTCCCCCTGTTCTTCAACCAAGGGTTTAATCCGCAAAAAGGCACTTACGTTAACAAGATTTTCTTCAATCTCTTGAATATCCACCGTGACTCTGGAGAGCTCCTCCTTAAGTTTTGCTTCTTCCTGAAGTAATGCCGTATATGACTGCTGTTCTTCTTCAGATGCTTTCACCTTTTTCTGCAATTCCATAAGTTCTTTCATTTTCACATTCAGTATGGGTTTTTGGCCTGATGGTTTAAACCTTGAATCGAGCTCTTTTTGCAATTTCGTTTCGGCTTCTAGAAGTTTATCATTCCCGATCAGCCCGGCTGAAAGCAGATATTTACTCATCGTGCCTTCACTTAGTGTATGTAATCCCTGTAGACCTTGAAGGTCGAAAGAAAAAATGGCTTGGTAATAGTTTTTATCAACGCCATGAAGAATCTCATTCAATTCTTCTTCGCCGCCGACCCTTCCATCCTCGAAGGTCAATTTCACATCACCAGTAGCTTTTCCCTTCACACGTTCAATAACGATTTCCCCGTCTTTTTTTGTTATGAGGCTGAGCCTTCCTCCATATTTGGCATGCATTTTGGGCTCGTAACGCGGTTCGATTTGAACCTTTGTCGGAAAACCAAACAGCATACTATGAATGAAAGACATGAGGGTTGACTTACCCGATTCATTTTCCCCAAAGAAAATCTGCAGCTGTCCCAATTCAGGAAAGCGCCGATTTTCCAGTTTGCCGTAACCATAAACATGGAGGTCTTTAATAATCAAATCCGTTGCTCCTCCCTACACTCATTTATTCGCTTCAAAAACGTGCAAAAGCCATCTTTCCGCATCATCCAACAGTTCCCTATGCTCTTCCGGCTCTATTGAATCAAGAAACCTTCTTGCTCCCGGATGAATGTATAGCGGGGCAAGTGCAGCCTCCGTATCATCAAATTCAGAAGCAAGCCTGGATACCTCATCCAGAAATGGCGATATACTTTCATTTGACCTATTCATAGGAATGGACTGGATGAGTTTGATTTTATACACCCAGACAAATGATTCCCCTTGGTCCTCTTCCTGCAAAATCCGGGTCAATTCTTCAAGATATTCCCCGGAAGCTCCTGCTGCATCACCTGCATCCAGCTTCAACTCCAAAAGAAAGCTTCTCCCATCGAAACCCTTCCGTTCAATTACTTCCTTGCATTGCTTGAGCAGGGCATCAAATCCACCTTCTTCGGATCGTTCAATTGTTTCGCTTTCCCATATCACCTCAGAGGTTTCAATAAAAGAATGGCGCTTCATGTCCCCATCGAATTCTATAAGCATGCACCCTTTAACGCCTGACTCTTTTCTGTTCCTGCCTTGAATATTTCCTGGATATATCACAAGCGGGACTTCCGAAACAACCTGATGTTTATGAATATGGCCTAATGCCCAGTAATCGAAATCTTTGGCAGCAAGTTCCTTCAATGAAAAAGGGGCGTACGGGCTATGTTCGGAGTTGCCTTCCAAGTTCCCATGAAGCAAACCTATATGATAATCGGCCCCTTCAGCTTTTATGTAGGTTTCGATCATCCTCTCCCTTACCTGACGGCGCGGATAACTGAATCCATAAAGATGGACAGTCGTCCCATCGATTTTTTCAAACCGTTTCACTTCGGTTTGCCCTGAAAATACGTGGACATTATCCGGCAGCCCCACAGTAATCCATGAGCCGCTTAGGTGATCATGGTTACCATGAATGATATAGGCAGGGATTTGATGCTGCTGGAGCTTTTCCATTTCGGTCCGAAAGCGGACCTGTGTCCGGAGACTCCGATTTTCCCCATCAAATAGATCCCCCGATAACACGATAAAGTCAACCTGACGGGAAATTGCTTCATTAATGATTGTTTGAAAAGCTTTAAACGGACTTTCCCTTAATTCCTTTAATATAGCTGACGGCATGTCCTTCAACCCTGAAAAGGGACTATCCAGATGGAGATCCGCCGCATGAATGAACTTCACACCGCTCAAAAGTGTCACCTCGATTTCTTTCAACATTTCAATTCAATTTTAACATGAACAGAACATACTTTCCCATACATTATTATTTTATTACGTCACCATGCAGTATGGGCAAATTCAACAGGAAAAAGACCGAATGGCGAACATTGTTTCATTCACGGCATTCGGTCTTTTTCATCAATTAAAGATATCCATACTTAAATAGCGTTCACCATTATCCGGTGCAATGCATAATACTCGTTTTCCACTTCCAAGACGCCGGGCTTCCTGCAGGGCAGTCCAGACAGAGGCACCTCCTGAAGGCCCAATCAATATCCCTTCCTTCGAAGCCATATCCTTCATGGTGGAAATCGCATCTTCATCAGCCGCTTGAACGATTTCATCAAATACCTCTGTATTTAAGATGCTAGGGATGAAACCAGGGCTCGTACCCACTAACTTGTGGGGACCAGGCTTTCCGCCGGAAAGGACTGGGGAACCCTTAGGCTCGACAACGACAACCCTTAAATCCGGCAGATGTTCTTTTAAGGCTTCACCTGTACCCGTTATCGTTCCTCCAGTTCCAGCAGTAGCGACAAAAACATCCAGGTCTCCATCCATCTGATCCAGAATCTCGACTGCTGTCGTCACTCTGTGAATATCAGGATTGGCTTGGTTTTCGAATTGCTGCGGAATAAAGCTATTAGGAATCTCTGCTGCGAGCTCCTCGGCTTTACGAATGGCTCCCGGCATCCGCTCTGATGCAGGGGTGAGGACAACTTCCGCTCCGTATGCCTTTAAGATATTGATTCTTTCTTTCGACATATTATCCGGCATGACCATAATCGCCCGATACCCCTTAGCCGCGGCATTCATGGCAAGCCCAATACCTGTATTCCCTGATGTTGGTTCTATGATCGTAGCCCCGGCTTGAATGATACCATCCAATTCTGCCTGCCTAATTAAGTTGAAGGCAGCCCGATCTTTTACACTGCGGCTCGGATTGAAATACTCAAGTTTCACGAATACCTCAGCATCACCCTCCGCTGTTAAATGATTAATCCTAACAACAGGTGTATCTCCTATCAATTCAGTGATATTATTAACGATTTTTACCGTCATTCAAAAAAACCCCCTTCGATCCATACACTTCCAACATGCACTTTTACTCAAGTTTATTATATCATTTATGATTTTTCATTTTAAAGAGAGAATTCCTCTAGTATAAATAGGTTTTGTTTTCATTCTTTCCAATCTTAAAGGAAAAAAACGATGAAGTTAGTTCGATATAGTTACTTTTTCAAGATATTCAGCTATATATCAATATTCCTTGTCTTAATAGATTCACTCACATAACAATAGTCAAAATTGACAGATAATGATAAAATTTTTATAACAGTTGATAACATTTTTGATAAGGGAGTTTTTTAAAATGAGCAGAATATACAAATTAACCGTTTTTGAACCGTCAGGGGAAAAACTATTGGATGAATCATTTACAGCCGAGAACGATGAACAAGCAAAAGAATTGGGACAAAATCTATTGAAGGAAAAAAACTATCAAGATCAAACTCATCGCTGTACATCGCCTTCAGGCGCTTTATTGCTTTTTCATCGCTGATTGAAAATGGAAGCGCAATCACTAAAAAATATGATCAAGTTTCCCGCTTCTAATCTATATAGAAAGGCCGTCACAATGATGTGACGGCCTACAATTTTTAATGTCTTGTACAATTTGGCCGTTGATTTCCGCTACAGGCACTCGCTTTCCGCGGGCGGTCCGGAGAGCCTCCTCGGCTAGCGCCTGCGGGAGTCTCGCACCTTACGCTCCAATCAACTTTGTTATAAACCTTACCTGAGGAATTGAAGGTGTTGCTATGGGTCAGTTGATTCGGGAACGTCATTTGATGACATATACGTTTTCCGAACCCCTACAACTGTGACCGCCACTAAAAAACGATGACCGTTTCATTCATTTTCCAATGAAGTTCGGTTTCCTTTTTTCCACGAACGCTTTTATTCCCTCTTGGTGGTCCGCTGTTTGGCGCATTTTCATCTGAGCAGCTTTTTCAATCTCAAGCATCTTTATTAATAGTGGGCGATTTTTTTCACTAAGGATCTTTTTCGTTTTAATCATGGCCTGCACCGGACTTTGCAGCCAAGATTGCACTTTTTTCTCTACCGCATGTTCCAAGGTTCCGTCTGCCACTTCATGAATGAGGCCCTTTTCTTTTGCTTCCAGCGCTGTAAGCACTTTACCTTCCCAAATCAATTCTTTCGCACCCACTTCACCAAGACGGCGTTCAAGGAAGAAGTGTCCGCCGCCATCAGGGATTAATCCAATCCCGATGAAATTCATCGCAACCTTACTTTCCGAATCGGCAATAAGATGATCCGTTGCAAGAGCTATACTCAACCCTAGCCCTGCAGCTGCACCATGAATGGCACTGATGGTCAATTTTGGCATGAAGTATAGGGTGGTCACCAATTCACTGATTCCATCCATCAGCTCATCGAAAGCGTTTTCTTTTCCAGGCGAGAGCATCATCTTAATGTCACCACCAGCGGAAAACGCTTTCCCATTCCCTTTTAAAATGACGACGTCCACTTCATCCTTCTCGCTTACTTCCTTCAGGGCATTAATGAAATCATGCAGCATTTTCGGATTTAGAGAATTCATTGCCTCTGGACGGTTCATTGCAACAATGGCTGTCCTGTCCGAATATGTGACTAAAACCGTGCCTGCAGGTGATGTCGATTCAATACTCAATTTATTTCCTCCTCTTTCGTTCTATGAATCTATTATATATTCATCAATCGTTTTCAGAATAGGGTGAAAAGTTATAATTAAACAAATAATGCCGTTATTTATTGATATATTTATCCTGAAGCTGATCACGCAATGCCCTTTTCAAAAACTTCCCAACGCCGGTTTTCGGGATTTCATCCAAAAAGACCACTTCATCCGGCAGCCACCATTTTGCAAACTGCGGTTTTAAAAATTCGATGATGTCTTCCTCGGACACTTGCCCCTTGTAAGCCTCCTTCAAGACAACACAAGCGATCGGCCGTTCCTGCCACTTTTCGTGAGGCACCGCAATTACCGCCGCCTCAAAGATTCCTTCATGGGCCATTAAGGCATTCTCTATATCCACGGATGAAATCCATTCACCGCCGCTTTTAATCAAATCTTTTGTCCGGTCGACGATTTTCACGAATCCTTCTTCATCAATCGTGACAACATCCCCCGTATAAAGCCAGCCATCTTTAAACGTATCCCCTGACCGCTCATCCTTAAAATACTCATTGGCAATCCAAGGACCCCTAATCAGCAATTCTCCCATTTCCTTTCCATCAGGCTTCACTTCGCCATCCTTACCGATCACTTTAATTTCTATCATTGGCGAAACAAGGCCCTGCTTGGCCTTCAACTCATAAAGTTCTTCTTCAGGGAGGTCTACCTGATAGCTTTTTGGTTTCGATATAAATACGAGCGGGCTTGTTTCAGTCATTCCATATGCATGCAGGAATGGTATCCCATACTTTTGTTCAAAAGTTTTAATCATGCTTTTCGGAGCAGCCGACCCTCCGCATAAAACAGCACGAATGCTGCTCGTATCATGGCTGCCTTCTTCCAGCTCCTTCAATAAGCCCAGCCATATCGTCGGTACCCCCGCTGCGATAGTAACCTTCTCCGTCTCTATAAGCTCCGCCAAAATCTTTGGGGTGAAATAGGGTCCTGGCAAAACCATCTTCGTTCCAAACCAAACACTGGCAAAAGGCATGCCCCATGCATTCACATGAAACATCGGTACGACAGGAAGGGCCACATCACGTTCGCTTATTGCAGTAGAATCGGCAAGCCCCAGTGCAATCGCATGCAGTAAAATGCCGCGATGCGAATAAACCACACCTTTGGGGTTCCCGGTCGTGGCGGACGTATAACATATGCCGGCAGGTGCATTTTCATCCAAGGTTTGGATGAATGGCTGTTTCGGATTTCCTTCGGCTAATAATTTTTCATAATGATAAATAGGTGAAAGGGTCGTTTCAGGCAGCTCATCTTTATCCGTCATAATGATATACCCTTCCACTGTCGTTAACTCATCTTTAATTGCTTCCAAAAGGGGGATGACATCCGGATCTATCAATAATAATCGATCCTCCGCACTATTGACGATATAAGAAACATGTTGAGGGGACAAACGCATATTGATTGTATGTAAGACAGCACCATGACAAGGAATCGCAAAATAAGCTTCTAAATGCCGGTGATGGTTCCAGGCAAGCGTTCCAATACGGTCACCTGTTTGAATACCGAATTTTTCAAAATTACTGGTCAGCCTTCTTGTACGCTCAGCAATCTCAGCATATGTAAATGTGTGAATGCCACCATCCGTACGCGAAACTACCTCTTTCTTCGGAAAATATTTTTCTGCTCTCTCAATGATTTGAGTCATGATCAATGGAGTATCCATCATTACAAACTCCCCCTTATATTAAAAGCATGCTCATTATATATTCGACCAGAAAAAAAATAATCCTTTTTCCCTAGGTACCTTTTATGATTATTTAGGATCTGACTTTATTTTGATGATATTTTCAAATCAAATTGACTGCAAAAAACGGATTCTGAAAGGGAGCGGATTTCTGAATCAACTGAAATGTAATTCAAGAAAAAACGTAGGCTGGACTCATCACGAAAAAATTTCGGATGAGGTTATTCTCCATGTATTTTCTGTAATCCTTATTGGATGGATTAAATTTTCCACACGCCTGCCGAATAACTAGCTAGCCGAGACCCCACAACGCTTGCCCCGAGGAGGATTGGCAGACAGTCGGCGAAAAGGGAGCGGATTTCTGAAATCAAGCAGAAACATTTATTAAGAGCGGAATCTGAAAAGTTTTTTTAAACCATCTAAATTTAGTGGTGCTGTTCCATGACAATTTTTTATGTTTCTTTCTAGAAAAAAGAGGAAATAGTAAGGATACAATTATATTTAGAGGGAGCTCATTTATGGTAAATAAAATAAACGAAGAACTAGAAGCATATTGTGCGAGTGAATATTCAAAGCTATCACGGGTAATTGTTTGTGAACCTCGTTATATGGAGATCCGGGAGATTATTAACGAAACGCAAAAAGAGTTTCAAGAAGAAAATATCGATCAAGCACTTGCCTTGGAGCAGCACGCACAATTTACAAAGGCTCTAGAACATGAAGGGATTGAAGTCATTAAACTTCCGCCTCAATTTACATATCCGGAACAAGTCTTTACGAGAGATATCGGTTTCACTCTTGGCGAAACCGTTTACGTAGCTGAGTTGGCAACAGGTATCAGGCAGGGTGAAGAACAAATATTGAAATCCTGGCTCGAAACGAATGGTATTTCATATTTCAACCTCCTCAAAAATCATATTGAGGGCGGGGATGTCCTTATTGACGGAAAAACCATCTATATTGGAATCAGTGAAAGAACGGATGAAACATCCGTCAAGCATCTTCAATCCTTATTACCGGAATACGAGGTCATAGCGGTTCCTTTCATTGAAACATTCCTTCATTTAGATTGTGTTTTCAATATCATCTCACCGACAGAGGCGCTTATTTTTCCAGAGTCCTTTACAAAAAAAGAGATGGATTTATTAGCTTCACGTTATGACATGATTGAAGTGACGAAAGAAGAACAATTCACTTTAGGAACCAACGTGCTATCGATTGGGAATAAAAAATTGTTCAGTCTACCATGTAATAAACAGGTAAATAGTCAGCTTCGTGCACGCGGATATGAAGTCATTGAAGTAGATATAAGCGAAATCATCAAGTCCGGTGGCTCTTTCCGTTGTTGCACCATGCCACTATTGAGGACAACGAAGAAGACTGATTCTGCCTGAGCAGAATGAAAGAAACCGGACTTTTATGGAAGCCCGGTTTCTTTCACCTTTTTGTTGTCAATCATCAATTTTTAATGTTACAGTTTTTCATTCGGAATAGTCTCAACAGGAACCACGATTAATACCGGGAAATTCTTCATGTTTTTTTTACCCTTTTATGACTTCTTTCTGGATTTAAGGAATTTGCGACCACCCTTAAAAAGGCTGGCTGCATTATATAACTCTGATAGTCGGGCACATGAGAGTTCAAAAAATGCTTGTATAGATTTTTTTGAAATCAAGGATCTCCTCTATACATCAATTCAGCAATCTTAATATTATTTCAGAATCCTTTCTATTTAGCTGTACATACTGGCTATGTTCATCCTTTGTCAATTCTACAATATTTTCATCAGGATTTACCCAAACATAATATACGGAAATTCCACTTTCGTTTTTCTCATCATTAAAATAAAAGATGAAGTCCGCCTTAGGATGATCCTTCTCCAGCGCGAATTCTTCCCAATCGGCATTCTTTACTATTTCTTTTGTTTTTTCTGTTTTCCCCATTTCTATCTTTTTTTTATATGCTTCGAATTTGTAGTGTTTACCTTCATATTTTTGAACGGAAATATGTTCTTGCTTTGTTGTACAACCTGAAGCCAACGTTATTGATAATAAGCAAAGGCCAACCAGGAGCGGTTTCCTTTTCATTACATGTCATCCCCTTATACCCCAATGGATTAATTATCCAATATTTTTCATTATACTAGTCCACGCAAAAGAGTAATAGGATTGTTTGTCTATTTTTTAACCTTTATCCCTTGGGCATATGTCCTTCAATGCATGTATTCCGATTATTATTCAACAATTACACCCCTTAAAATGAAATAAATTGTAAATTAAAAAGCCTTCCCCTTTTGGAAAGGCTTATCTAAAATTTGATAATATTGAAATATCCTTGCTATAATTTTCATGAGTAGCGATAAGTAATACAAGATTGAAAGGGGAATATAAAATGAATTATGTTAAAAATCAACTGACAGCCATGCGCAGCAATCTTTTGAAAGAAATTGAAGGAATCAATCCAGAGTTCATGGATGTGCAGCCTAAAGGTTTTAATAATACAATCCATTGGCACATTGGACATGTCCTTACTGCAGCGGAAAAGTTTTTATTGAACTCCAATAGTAATTTGCCAGAGAGTTACAGCCAGCTATTCGGATACGGTTCAAAACCAGCCAACTGGACCGGAGATGTACCTTCCGTTGAAGTATTAAAGCAACAGTTGCATGAACAACTTGATCGACTGCTTGAAATTCCGGAAGAACGATTGACAGAAAAAACGGCACAGCCTTTTAACGGAATGGAAACAGTGGGAGAATTCATTAATTTTGTGGTCTTGCACGAAACCAATCATATAGGCCAAATTCACGCAATGAAACTATTCATACAATCCAACAACTGAGATTAAGAAACTGTCACCCTGTTTTTCTTGAAATGGGAGTGGCAGTTTTTTTCATTAGGACGAAAAATTACAGTTTTGGCGTTTGCACGTACGTTTGGAGCAAATACTCGTGAGTTTTAAGCTTTTACTCGTGAGTTTAGTGCAAATACTCGTGAATTTTATGCTTTTACTCGTAAATATAATCAATAAGAGCCCCCGCTCTTTTTAGCGAGGGCCTCCATCAGTTCATTCGAAGTGAACGTCTCTTTACGTCATTTGGTTATCCATATAATCACTGTATGCTTTTTCTGCTGAGGCTTCCGAAGTGAACAAAGCATCATCATCCTCGATCGTATGAAATGTATCGTTCAGGAACAAGGCAACTGCATTGGGATCTTTGGGGTGCGGAACAATTTCCGCTGCCCTGATATTCGAAACGGTAGGGACATGGGGATTATTATAAATCACAAACACCTCGTCACCGACCTGCACTTCTTTTGCATTGATTACACCCATAGAATTCTTCCTTTCCATTACTGATTTTCCTTTAGTTTATGGAAAGAAGCTTATAATTATTTATAAAGAGCGGCATTATCCGAATGGGGCCCCTTCTATATGAAGGAGCCCCGCCATTCACTTAAGCATATTCATTTTTTGTAAAAATTCGATCGGATGCTGTTTCCGGAAAAATTCCCTAAGCATATAGGCAACACCATCTTGATCATTGGAGCGCGTCACCCATTTTGCCACTTTCCGTACTTCCTCATCCGCATTGCCCATGGCAACTCCCAGACCAGAACCGGCAATCATCTCCATATCATCCAATCCATCGCCAATCGAGACGATTTCCGTTCTTTTCACCTCTAAATGGTCAGCTAAATACAATACACCGCTCCATTTAGATACACCCTTCGGAACGATGGTCAGTTTATGTCCTGGGTGTAAGAGTGCATCTACCTCAGGGAACATTTCCTTTATCAATTTCAACATATCATTTCGAGCATTTTTTTCTGGAAATATAATGTCCATCTTTGTCGGGGCCATCGGCTGGTCAATAAGCTCTTCACTGATATCATCCACATAATTTTGAGCATAAATATTTTGGTCATTCAAATACATAACCGATTTACCAAGCAAATTCTCCGGGAGGTTCACCCGATTGCCCAGCGAGTATTTTTCATGAATGAGCAATATTTGGCACGTGGTCTTTTCAAGCATTTGCACAAGCTCTGCAGTCAGTTCTTCTGATATTCTTTTTACCATTATCGGCTTCTCCATGGAAGCTCCGACAAAGGCTCCTTGCTGAGCAACGATCATCGGATTTATTTTTAGGGCTTTGGCCACTTTTTTTGCTGAGTGATAGTTTCTTGACGTCACAAGTGCAACATGGACACCTTTTTGGTGAACATAATCTATTGCTTCTTTAGTCGATTTATTTAAACGGCCATTCGACTGGAGCAATGTCCCGTCGATATTGACCGCAAGTAGTCGATATACCATGCTGATCTCCCCCATCTGTAGTATCCTCTTTCAAAATTTATGACTAAAATTTCGAGAATAGAACAAATAGTGGTTCACACCCCTTGCACTTGTGCTTTCAGGGAACAAAAAAACCCCCAACCATTATAGAAGGGAGTCTCCAACTGCTTATTGCTGTTGTTCAGGCAAGCCATATAAATCTTCAAGCGGCTTCATGATAATTTTATTGAGGTCTGCGATGACCATGCTCATCCGTTGTTCAGCTTCCATCAATTGTGAAATGGTTGGGTTTTGTTGGACAAGCTGTACCGTCTTTTGTGCTTGCTCAACCTCTTCCGGTGCAATCTCCTGTCCCATCATTTGCTTTTGCTGCAATGACATCTGCAGATTACGGAAGTTTTCAAACATTCCTTTTGTTGCTTCATCAGAATTCACAAGATCATATAAGCGTTGCAAATCGGCATATTCATTACTTGCCCTAATCGCCTTTTCCATTTCATACGCTGCATCATATACGTTACTCATTTATTTCCCCTCCCGGTAATCATTGTATTCCTACACCTTTTCCACTATAACAAATCCGATTGAGAATTACACGTCATCCTATTAAAACAGTTACGAAACCTTGAAATAAACCGATGATTCCACCAAGCATGGCCCCAAGGTATGTGATTCATCGACAATTCCTTCTAAGTGATGGAAACGACCATTTCCTCAAGTCAGGACACCGAAAAGGTTGAAACCTGTTCTTCCACGATATCGTCCAAATGCAGTTTTGGAATAGCGGCTGGAAATGATTGTTTACGTACTCGGCACCTTTTTCCACAAAAATCGGAACTCCCTTGTCCACGATGATGTCCGAGAAATTGGCAGTCAATTCTCGAACCGGTTTATTCAGGATCGAAGCGACAGGCAGCATTTCAGCCGTTTTTTCGGTAATCCATTGTTTTATCGTTTCTCTCCCGATCATTCCCTCGATATTCTCTATATCCCATTTCTCGAGACTTCCCCACTCTTTCACCAACATCACTGACAATATATCAATCGTTCTCGATTGTTCAAAAAATTTAATGATTTCCGGCTGAATCTTATCAATTAACTTTTCGTTTCCAATGAACATCTGAATTAAATTGATCAGCTTGCCCCGTTCCTTGAAAAAATCATCCTACATGTCTTAAAGACGAAGTTTTCCTTCCGCTGTCGTAGTATTCTTTTCCCATTTTCACGATGAAACGTGACAAATCAGGAATCGAGTCGAGGGCTTTTTGCTGAAGGTGGCGGAGGGACGATATCTTTCAAGCTCTTGCTCCTGCTCTCTCCCGACCATGTTTCATATTTACCAAGAATGAATGTTTGTAATCGCTGTTCTAGCGTAAATGAAGAATTCTTCATCCCCATTTGATCAAGCTATTGAGCAGTACTTTTTTGTGTGGACAATGCTTTCTTTACTTCTGCCTGGACGAAAATTTTCATATTCTGTATAGAGGCATCATTGATGACTTTACTGTGAATGCTCTCTGGTGTGATATGATCGACCACCAATTTGCCTAATTGTTCGGCTAGCTCATCCTGCCGCTTTGGAATCACCCCTGGTGTCAACGGCAGCTGCTCCCCAAAATATGGATTGGCTTATACGGTCTGAATAGCATTCTGATAGCCAATAAATTAGTGAAGCCGCCTATTACAGCACCAACGACAACCATAAACAGTATTTTTACCAAAACTCACCCATGAAATTTCTCCTTTTATTGCTTGAAATAAAGGCTTGATGACACCTTCTAATTAAAAAATCATAGAATGTGTTATCCACATTTGCCCATCATTTAATTATTAAAGGATATTAAACTTAGTGCAAACGGGGAATTATTATGAACCTTAACCAACAGAAAGTTTACATTACGGTAAATCCCGCAGAGACTAGAAAGAAGGCGCTATTGTTTATCGAAGAAAAGTTATTTGAGGAATGGGACCTTCAATTTGGAGAACCCGTAACGATAATGGCTGGATGCCGTTCCGTCCCGGTACTTGTCCAGCCATTCCCGTCATCCCAGCCTACAATGAAACTTTCATATGATATGAACCAAATTTTATCCTTACCCGCTTTTTCCGATCCAATTTCCGTCTCATACCATGCGGAAGAAAGGTCAATAAAAATAGGCCCATTCTTCGCTTCACTCATGAACCAGACTCCCTTGCAAGACGGGACATTTGGCGAAATGGAAAAATTTTATCAGGAAATGAAATCATATTGTAATCAGCAGGGCATCCCCTTCTATTTAGTAAAACTGCAGTCTCTTCAAAATGGGGTTGTGGAAGGCTACCTGCCAGGGCAAGGTGGCTGGAAAGCCTTGCCTCTCCCCATCCCTGATGTATTTTATAACCGGATACATTCGCGCAAACTTGAGCAATCGCCTTCTTTCAAGGTGTTTAAAACTGAACTGGAGGAACGGTCAATTCCAATGTTCAACGGAAGGTTCCTATCCAAACATGATGTACATGAACTGCTAATCTTAGAAAATGAGCTATTGCCAAATTTGCCAGAGACGATGCTGTTTAACGAAATGGAACCTTTCTTGACATTTATAGAAAAGCATTCGGTAATCTACTTTAAACCCACATCAGGCAGCCAAGGCAGGAATATTTGCAGATTAACGCAAGTAGCTGGAAAATGGAAAATCGAGCAATCCGGACATCTCCAGAATATACAATTTGCTGATACGGATGAAAAATTGTTTGAAACCTTAAAAAGATTTTCCAGAAAACGATCCTTCATTCTTCAAAAAGGGATTTCCCTATTCGAAACCGATCAGAGAAAAGTTGATTTTCGCATACTACTTCACCGGAACGAACAGCTTGAATGGAAAGTTACATCAATGGTTGCCCGGATTGGGGATCCTGGTACTATTGTTTCCAATCTTGCACAAGGCGGATTGATGAAAAATGGGCCGGATTTTCTAAAAGAAGCATTTGAACTTCAGGACGCCAGCCGAATATATCAAAAGCTCGTACGCCTGGCTAAAAACACTGCACAGGCCTTAGTCGAGAACCTTGACGATTCATTCGGTGAGCTAGGGATCGATTTAGCACTGGATACCGATACCCATCCATGGATCATCGAAGTGAATTCAAAACCTTCGAAAAAATTTCAAGGCAACTATGAAACCTTTCGTCCATCAGTAAAATCAATCATAGATTTCATGCTTGCCCTTAACCGCGAAAACCATCCATAAAAGGAGTTGCTAGCACGTGTTAATAGGATTAATGGCCACGTCGGATAATGAAAACAACTACTTCACCGAAATAGCCAAAACCGCTAAATCATTTAATATGAAAGTTTGCAAATTTTCACCGGAAAATATTGATATGGACCTGAAAAAAGTGAGGGGCGAGCGTTTTGATTCCGGGAACGAAACTTGGATCGCCACATCTTTTGATTTACCTGATTTTGTATATGATCGCTGTTTTCACGGTTTAGTTCGTGAGTCAACGGAAACACGACACAAAATCGAGTGGTTAAAAGATAACTCGAATTTCTTAGGACTGGGCCTTCCTGGCAAGTGGGAAGTGTACCAAATCCTAAAAAAACATCCACACCTACAGGCATTTTTTCCAGAAACCGTACAAGTGACGACGCCTGAAGATATTATAGGACATTTGGAACGCCTGGATAAAATCATCATCAAACCTGAATTCGGTGCAGGCGGTACAGGAATCTACCTCCTTTCAAAAACTGAAGACGGGACTTTGGTTTCCATGACGAAAAAGGGCACCAAATATGACCGCCCATTCTCCTCCAAATCTCAGCTTAACAAATGGCTGCAGCATTTATTAAATCGATACCGTTATCTTTGCCAGCCATATTTGGAACTTTGCACCCAAAATAATGAGCCGTTCGATTTACGGATTTTACTTCAAAAAAACGATAAGAATCAATGGATGGAACGGGGCCGCGGAATTCGTACGGGACAAAAAGACGGAATTACTTCAAATCTTGCCACAGGCGGGGAAGCCATTTCATTGGATACCTTCAACAAAAGAAACCCGGAAACGATTTCGATTGCTGTCGAACAAAAGATTCAGCATATCCTTCGCACCTTGCCCGTTGAAACCGAAGCTGTCTTTGAAAGATTATTTGAGTTGGGAATTGATCTAGGCATCGATAAAAAAGGCCAAATATGGATAATGGACATTAACTCGAAGCCAGGTAGGAAAATCATTCAGGCACTACAGCCGGAGACCATGAAAGATATTCATCGTGCACCGTTTAAGTATAGCCAGTATTTAGCAGAACAGCTTCAGAAAGCAGGTGAATAGGAAGTGAGAAAGACTTATCCTGCCGAAATTGCCACTATCCCTGGCAATGTTCTCTACTACCCTTCAGAGCTTGGAGATTTGGCAGAGATTGAATTAATTTATTTCGGACGACATTCATGTCCTGCCATCGTCAAACAAAACCCGGCCGTCAATCAAACAATCGTGCTATCGGAAAGTCTTGCTGAATCTCTATTATTCGATCATGCCGATATCCCCCTTCATTTATTCATATACGGCAAGAACATCCATATCGGACCGCTTGTCGGAATCTTTTCCTCAGGCTTCACGGGTCTTTCAAACAAACCTTTAGGGGAGAGATCTGAATTTTTCGCAAAGCTCCTTTCGCTTAGCAAGACCACAGGCTGTATTCCCTTTGTTTTTGGAGAGAATGTAATCAATTGGGATGAGGAGACAATCAGGGGCTATGTATTTGATAAAGATGACTGGAACATTTATGAATTTCCTTTTCCTAATGTCATCTATGACCGGCTACCAAATCGGTTGACGGAAAACCGTGATGGACCCAAAGAAGTGAAGCAGAAATTCAAAAAAATATATACCATACCATGGTATAACCCCGGATTTTTCAATAAATGGGATGTAAATGAAAGGTTATGCGCAGATGAGCGGGCACTGCCTTATTTGCCGGAAACGTATCCATTTCAATCCATATCCGTTGTGGAAACCCTTCTTTCCCATTACCGGCAAGTTTATATAAAGCCCATTCACGGCAGCCTTGGTCTAGGGATTCACCAAATTCTTTATGATAAGCATGAAAATGTTTACTATTGCCGCTATACAAACGAAGCAAAAGAAAATAAACTGCAACGGTTTTCGACATTGGAATCCATCGTTAAACATATTTTTCACGACCGCCCGCTCGAGAATCTGATCGTGCAGCAGGGCATCCCTTTAATTCGATCTGAAAAACGTCCAGTGGATTTCCGGGTCCATACGAACAAGGACAGTAATGGAAAATGGCAGGTGACCGCGATTGCCGCAAAAATCGCCGGCGCCGGCAGTGTCACGACCCATATTAAAAGCGGGGGTGTCATCAAAACGGTTGCCGAACTGTTTGGAGATGACGATGAGGCGACAGAAGTCGAACGAAAGCTATCGGAAGCCGCACTGATTTTAAGTGACAGTATAGAAAAAAACTTGGACGGCATCATCGCAGAAATAGGATTTGATTTTGGATTGGATAAAAAAGGGCAGGTTTGGATGTTTGAAGCCAATTCCAAGCCTGGACGTTCCATCTTCTCCCATCCAAAACTCAAGGATTTCGAATTGCTGACCCGAAAGCTAAGCCTTGATTATGCCATTTATCTTACGGAACAGACGATCACGAAATCAATCAGAGTGCCGCAATGAACATTTTTTATGATATCCTCACTGAAAATTGGTACCACACTCATGAGAATGCGGAACTTTTCGCCGGCTCTGCCGAAGAAGAAATCAGCTATAAAAAGGACCATTCGAATCAACCTCTAATTCCAATCACAATATTTCCGGGTAACCGGATGCTTACCATCGGAATTTTAACTGTTTCCAATCCCAAAAAGGAATCAGGTTTGGGTGGAAACCTGACCCTTTTTCGGGACTTATCATTATATTTATTGAAACATGGAATATTGGCGTATGTATTCACAGGAAATGCCCTTCATTCCGAGTCGATGAAAGGGTATCTTTTTTCCTCCATTTCAAACAAGTGGATTGAATGTAAAGTGCCCTTCCCTGACATCGTCTATAACCGTATCCCCTGGAGGAGCTATGAGGCGTCAGAGGAATTCCAACATCTTATCAGACATTTTAAAGATTACCGAATGACTCTATTCAACCCCTGTTTTATAGATAAATATGTGATGTTCGAAGCATTAACTGAAGATGGATCCCTCACCAATCACCTTCCGCCCACCATGGTCTTACGAAACAGCGGTTGCCTTGATTCTTTCCTGGAGACATACAGGCATATATACCTTAAGCCATGCAAAGGAAGCCAAGGGAAGGGAATTTATACCATTGCCAAAAATGATGATGATACCCTATTGTTCAATAGCTTAAAGCATAGTGAGTCCTTCCCGGATTTTGCTTCCTTCTGGGAAACCAAAAAAAGGGATTTATTAAAAAGGAGCTATCTTGCTCAACAGGCGATCATACCAAAAAAACTCTTTGGACATCGTTATGATTACCGGATTCTCGTCCATTATGAAAAAGGTTTTTATAAAGTGACCGGCAAAGCGGTAAGGATGTCGCAAACTCAGGAAATCACCACCCACACTCCCCTAGGCGGAAAGCTTTTTCCATATCAGGACCTTAAATCAAAAAAACTGGATCTAAAATTAGCGAATATCGCCCAAAAATGCGGAGAGATACTTTCAAAAAAGATCGGGTTTCTCGGTGAGTTTTCCATTGATATAGGGGAAGACGAATCGGGTTCGCTATTCATATACGAAGTGAACTCAAAGCCGATGCAATTCGATGAAGAAGAAATTGAAAAAAACAGGCTTTTGCATTTAAAAAATCTTTTCATTGAATTAACTTTTCCTAACCTGAAAAGAAAATAACACCTCCAGCTGCCGTTTTCCATTATAATCGAATGAGAAACAGTTATATGGAGGTAATACATATGATCACTCATTTTCAATGGGAACCATTGCATAAGAATCTGCCAGGATGGAAAATTTCCTTTTATTTCAATAAGCAGGCAGTCAAAGCCTTGTATCATAAAGATGGATCCATCGAGTGGACAGCCAATCCGCCTTCCGAAACAGATGAAACCAAACTTAAAAGCATGATACATGATTTAATGATTTTCCATGTATATGAATGACCCCCCTTTCCATTCATGAATCGCTAAACAGAATAAAAAAAACTCCTTTGCCTAAACTAAAGAAAAGGCTAGGAGGGATTTATTTTGGATAAAGAAAAAATGACATTTTTGAAGGATACCGAATATGATGGCAAGGACTCCGTTTACTTGGATATCGACCGTATCATCAATGAAGGAATGGCGGGCGGAAATGTGTACGAAGTCGCAAACCTTCAGAACATCGAAGAAGCACATGATTTTTATGATGAAACAGATCCCAATGTCAATAAATGAATAATGTGGGCTCTCTTATGGAGAGCTCTCTTTTATATTGGTCAGACCGTTAAAACGATAATTCAATCAGTCCCATTCTCCCTCGCACTTAAAATATTTTCGTTTAATATCGATGTAATGATATGTTCTGAATCCCATTCATGCCCAGATATTTCGATAAGGGGATAGCGATTCGGTAAAACGAGCTGCTGAATTTCATGAACGGTCAGTCCTTGAGAATGTAAGCGTAAAACTTCACCTTGGAGGTTTTCCAAATAATCAAGCTTTTTCCGAAACATGTCCTTCCCATCAGGGACATGCCCAGCATGGCAGCAAAACACATCCCCGAAGTCATATTGAAGTAATCTTTTTATGGAATCGATGATGACCGGGACAGACTCTTCCCGTAAAACAAGCTTTGTTTTCGGTGTAACAAAAAGGTCTCCTGAAAAGAGTACGCCATTATTATGGTTCAAATACACCATATGGTCCTTAGCATGGCCGGGGGTGAAAATCGGCTCCCATGTTTGGGTACGAGACTGTATAGCCTTCCCTAGCGGCTCAGCTTTAAAAGCATCTCGCTTTCCCCAGAAAATTTTGCGATATTCAGGATATATAGCATCCTTTGCACAAACCTCCACTGACATCGGGTGGATGAAAAGCGGCACCTTTTTATGTTCCTGTATCCAGGCAGCGCCCCCAGTATGGTCTTCATGATAGTGAGTCAGGGCCACTGAGTCGAAGTCTGCCGATTCATAGAATGGAATAAGCTCTTCCAATAAAATCTGTGCGCCAGTATCTATCAACAGGCCATCCGTTAAAAAGACATACACACTCATCCCCGCCTTGTTTCCGCCAGGAGTCCCATGCACGCAAACCACATCATTTATCGTGTTAATCTCTATCATTCGGTTTCCTCCCATCATTGTACAAAAATAGTTTCATCTTCCTTTTTTTAACTTCACTATAATAAATGTAGTACCACTTTACCTTTTTGACAAGGAAATATAGGAATAAGTTTCCTCGATGAAACGGCTGGATTATTGCATAATAGCCCATTTTCCATGAATCGTTTTAACGGACTGTACCAGATTTAATGACAAAAAAGTCAAAGAAACGATTGACATTGTCGGGTTTTACAAATAATATAGATTATATTATAAAACTTGAAATATTCTAAAATAATAATTTACTTATCAAGAGTGACGGAGGGATCAGGCCCTGCGATGTCCGGCAACCGCCCTTAGGGAACGGTGCTAATTCCTGCAGAATGATTGCATTCTGAAAGATAAGACGAGATATGATTTCGCTGCCTCTTTCTGAATGATGGAGGCAGCTTTTTTAATGTTTAAGGGGGAAAGCTCATGATTGAAATCCGTTCAGTCCGAAAGGAATACGTCTCGAAAAAAAACCGAGTTATCGGAGTGGATAACATATCTATAACCATTCAAACTGGCGAAGTTTATGGAATTGTCGGCTACAGCGGAGCTGGAAAAAGCTCATTACTCCGCTGCTTGAATTTGCTTGAACGTCCGACAGGTGGAAATATCATCATCGACGGCATTGATCTAACCTCTTTATCAAGTAAAGAGCTTCGTAAACAACGCCAAAAAATCGGAATGATATTCCAGCACTTTTCCCTGGTCAGTTCAAAAACCGTTTTTGAAAATGTCGCTTTCGCCTTAAAGGCCGCACATCGATCGAAGGACGCAATCAAGCTACGTGTATTGGAATTGTTGGAAATCGTAGGGCTCAGCGATAAGAAAGATGTCTATCCGGCACAGCTTAGCGGTGGACAGAAGCAACGGGTCGTCATAGCTCGCGCCTTAGCAAATGAACCCACTGTACTATTGTGTGATGAAGCGACTTCAGCCCTTGATCCAACAACTACAAAGGCGATTTTACAGTTATTGAAAAAGATAAGCAGTGAGCTTGGTATCACCATCGTCCTGATTACACATGAAATGGAAGTGGTCAAAGAACTATGCCACCGAGTCGCCGTCATGCAGGATGGCCGGGTAATTGAAGAAGGACCCGTTTATGAAATATTTTCACAGCCTAAACAGGAGTTAACGAAGCAATTCATTAGCAGTGTACTGGATTTCGAACTCCCTTCGCACTTGATTGAAGAAAGTCAAGGTACGATTATTAAGATCCAATTCGAAGGGCAAACCGCCGGTGAGTCGATTCTTTCGGATACTCTCCAATCCCATCCAGTAAAGGGGAATATTTTACACGGTAAAATTGAGTATATCCAGGATGTTCCTTTAGGCATTTTAATCATCGAGTTAATTGGCGATTCCGACCAAATACATTCGGCACTGGAATATATAAAAAATCGTTCCAGTTCTGTGGAGGTGTTAAAACATGTCACTGCTTAATCCCATCGTCAATATTTTACCTGATCTTAATAAAGCCTTTCTTGAAACGATTTATATGGTCGGCGTTTCTCTTGCAGTAGCCCTGCTGATCGGTTTACCGCTTGGAGTATTGCTATTTACAACAACCAGGAATTTATTTTTTGAAAATAGCATCGTGAATCGATCTCTCGGTTTCGCAGTCAATATTGTCCGTTCAATCCCGTTCATCATTCTCTTGGTCGCCCTCCTTCCTTTAACGGACCTACTTACGGGATCGACGATAGGGCCAAGAGCAGCTTCTGTTTCCCTGTCCGTGTCCGCAATACCTTTTTTTGCAAGGATTGTTGAAACGGCATTACGTGAAATAGACAGAGGAGTGATTGAAGCTGCAATTGCCGTAGGTGCCACTCCATGGATGATCATTAAGGATGTACTTCTTCCAGAGGCAAAACCGGGAATCATTCAAGGACTGACATTAACGACCATTTCGCTTATCGGTTACTCAGCAATGGCCGGGACAATCGGCGGTGGCGGAATAGGCGACCTGGCCATCCGGTACGGATATTACCGATATGACAACACAGTCATGATCACGACGATCGTCGTGCTGATCTGCCTTGTGCAACTCATTCAAATGGTTGGTGATAAAGTCTCATACATGGTTAACAAGCGATAGGATCAGTCATTTTTTCATGATTCAATACATTTCATTACTCAGGAGGAATTTCAAATGAAGAAAATAGCTTCGTTATTATCAGTCTGTGCACTTGCACTCGGCTTGGCAGCTTGCGGGAGCGATGCATCCCCAAATACTGAAGACAAAAAAGAATTGAAGATCGGGGCGACTACCGGGCCGTACGCCGATATGGTTAAGGAGGCCATCAAACCAGGTCTGGAAGATCTCGGATACAAAATAGAGATCGTCGAATTCACCGACTATATCCAGCCGAATAAATCACTTGGCAACAACTCGATCGACGCCAACCTGTTCCAGCATAAAGTGTACATGGATAACTTCGCTAAAGAAAATGATTTAAAGCTTTCCGACCTTATCATAGTTCCAACAGCACCAATGGGCATATATTCTAATAAGTATAATTCATTGAAAGAAGTGAAGGACGGTACATCCCTTGCAGTGCCCAATGATCCGGTTAACCTGGCCCGTGCACTAAAAGTGCTGGTGGATGAAGGGTTGATTGAAGTCGATCCAAATGTCGACCCTCTAAAAGTATCTGAAAAGGATGTAACGAAAAATCCAAAAAACATCCAGCTAAAACCATTGGAATCCGCTCAGTTGCCCCGCGCAACAGACAGCGTTGACCTATCGGCGGTCCCTGGCAACTTTGCTCTTGCAGCGAAAATGGACCTCAAGGATGCCCTAGTTTTAGAAAAAATGCCGGATATGTATCGAAACGTGGTTGCAGTGAATACAAAAGATGTAGACGCTCAATTTGCCAAGGATATTAAATCAGTAGTGGAATCCGACCAGTTTGAAAAAGTGATCGATGACAAATTTGCCGGATTCGGAAAACCAGACTGGATGAATTGATCAAATAACCAAGGCCTGCTTCCCTTTACCGGAAACAGGCCTTTCATTTAGGATGAATACCTTACTGGAGGTCCGCAGCGGTCCCGCTTATTACGCTTGTAAAGCAAATGTCCTTGAAAACCTGGAAGGGAAACTGAATAAAGGGAACATCCGTAAAGTGCTCGTTATTCATGGACGAAAATCCTGGGAAGTTACTGAACCCTTTTTTCCTTCCTTAGAAAATATTGAGACGATTTTTTTCACATACGGCGGGGAATGCAGTGACCCGGAAATTGAACGCGTAGAAGGCAGCTCTTGAACATGGTGCAGATGCATTAATTGGCATTGGCGGCGGTAAGTTGCTCGACCTGGCCAAATCGGCCGGAAACTCGCTTCAAAAGGAAATCATCCTCATTCCAACCTTGGCTTCCACCTGCGCTGCCTGGACACCGTTGAGTGTCATTTATGATGATAATGGCTCATATGCCCGTTATGATATTCATGAAAAAAGCACTTGGATGTTATTGATTGAACCAAGAATTCTTCTTAATTCGCCAATTAACTATTTACGTGCTGGAATCGGCGATACATTGGCGAAATGGTACGAGGGCAATGCACTGGCCGAAAAGCTTGCCACCAAGTCCGTTTGTATTGAATTGGCCCATTTGGCTGCGAGGCAATGCCAGGAAGTTTTATTGACATATGCCGAGGAAGCCTTAGCTGATTTAGAAAAAGGGAAATGGACAGATGCGCTGCAGCGTGTAATTGAAACGAACATCATCATCAGTGGTCTTGGCGACGGGTTTGGCGGCCAGTATTTGCGCGTTGCCGGTGCCCACTCCATTCATAATGGCATGACTTCCATCACCCAAGCGAATCATTTACTTCACGGGGAAAAAGTGGCATATGGCATTTTAGTCCAGCTTGTGCTAGAAGGGAAATTCTCGGAAATCAAACAATTGCTGCCCATCTACCAGGTACTTAAATTGCCGATGACATTGCTTGATATTGGCCTAACTGTTGAACATAAAGCGGAACTTCAACAGATTGCTACCCACTCTGTCAAAAAAGGGGAAGACATCCATCTTCTCTTCCCTGATATCAACAAGGAAAAAGTGGCAGCCGCCATGGAAAACCTTGAAATCCTTACAAACCATGCAAATCCATCCATGGACTAAAAAAGCGATTGGGGTTTTTTACCCATCGCTTTTTATTTGATTCCTCATTGTTTAAAATCATCCTTTTCACCAAGCATACATAATGTTCCATTAATACTTCAGTATAATAAAAGAAGATCTCAACCTACTGTCTGTTTCCATAATCCAAGAAGATCACTTTCATGTTGTCTGTGCATGCCTGCTTTTCTCTCGGCAGATTCCGGACGGCCCTTTTCCCAATTCCATATATCTTCGAGAGTTTCTGATAGGGGACGGAATGTTAGTCCATTATTGATGGCTTTATCGTTGTCGACAGCCAAAAACCCATTCAAAGGTTCCTTACCTCCTGGTAAAGGGAATTCTTCCGGTATCCATAAGGGCATTTCTCCCCACGGCTCTACTCTATTGTCATTTAAAAATTTTTCAGAGACCCATGTAAAGGCAGCATTACTTCTTGTAACCTTTTTGCAGCCTTCAAGTATTTGCCCCATAGTCAGTGTGTATTCTGGTCCAACAGCATTAAACGTTCCTGTCACGCCTTTTTCCATCATTCGGATGATCCATTGAGCCAAGTCCCTTGCATCGATAATTTGGATTGGACGTCCAGGACGTCCAGGCGCTAAAACTTCTCCCCCTTCCGCTATTCTTTTAAGCCAGTACGGCAATCGGTCAGTGTAATCAAATGGACCTACTATTTGCCCAGCACGAATTGACAAGACTTTCCCCGGCAGTTCGTTTTCAGCTGCTTTTTCGCTTAATGATTTTAACGGTCCATAATATTCACCGTATATCGGTCCAGCCGTTCCGCGGGTTATTTCTTCTGCTTTATCTTCATTTAGTGCATGAACCTCTCCATTTTCATCAATACCTGGTTCGGTAGGATCACTATAAACCGAGATGCTTGAAATATATGTATAATGTTTAACTTGATTAAGCAATCTGCAAGATTTCGATACAGTTCGAGGGACAAAGCCTGATGTATCAATGACCGCATCCCACTGTCTTCCTTTCAGCTTTTCAAGATCCCCGTCGCGGTCCCCTTTTAACTGTTCTATTTCGGCGAAAACATAAGGATCATTTCCACGATTAAAAAGTGTGACATCATGCCCCTTCTCTATTGCAGCTTTTGCTAAATATCGGCCTAAAAACCGTGTACCACCCAGTATTAAAATGTTCATAAGATCCCCCCTCTTTAACGATATTCCATAAAGCATACGCAATACCCTTTCCTGAAATTAATAATACTTGCAACTTCTCTTTGGTTTTCCCTTCTCGGAAAAACTAAAGATATCCTAATCTTTTGAACTTTATTCTTTTTCGCTATAATGATATGGAAAGGGAGAAAGAAGGTGGAAACGATGCTTGAAAATCTTAAACAAAAATTCCCGAACGCCCTTACCAATAAAAAGGATACTGATGATATTTCTAATTATGTTTGGTTCGAAGACTTCAGAAGTATAATTGGTATTCCCCGTTCAGAAATCACAGCCGAAGAAATCCGTTTATTGGAACTGCTTTTTGTTCCTTCCATAAACCCAAATAACCTCAATGCACATCCAGGCTCATCATGGAAAAACTTTTTATCAGAACCGAATGCACCATTGCCTTTAACGAACTGGGAGAATGTTCGATTCCTTCATTTCAAGTTGACTCATGCTGATTTTTCCAACACCGATTTTGAAGGGGCCTTCCTCGCTTTCGTTCCATCTGACTCTGCTATTATCTGGGAAAATGAAACGGCAGGCGTCTTAATTGAAACGGACAAGGATGAACCATTATCAAATAAAGAATTGATCGCCATTACTTCCACGCTTGAAAGTGACTTTTATGTAAAGACCCGTATGTTCACCGGGCGCTTTCACCCTGTAGATCAAGACCTTCGCCATCACTGGACTCAGGAGAAAAAGTGTTTTGAAGTGGCACAGGTGCATATGCCGGATATAAAGGTGGCTGATCTGGCAGACATCATCCCGTACTCATTAATAAATGATCCATCGTTTAAGAATGCAAATTGGTTTATCAATGAAATTCTTGGCAAGACCAAGCAGGATACTGAGCTTATCAAAACGGTAAAAACGTATATCGAATGTAATTCCAATGCCACATATGCCGCCAAACAGCTTTATATACATCGGAACAGCTTACAGTACCGAATCGATAAATTTTCTGAAAGAACTGGTCTCGATATTAGAAACTTCCGTCATGCCCTTACTGCATACTTGATACTTATACTGAATGATTAATTTCCAATGTAAGCACTTTTTTGTGCAATATGCCCATACTTTTTTCAAAACCCATAGCTTAGACTATAGCTAATTGGTACAAGTAATTTAAGAGTTTAAAAGGGGGATTTTTCATGGCAGAGTTAGTGTTAGATCATATATTCAAGATTTATGATAAAAAGGTGACGGCTGTTAAAGATTTCAACCTTCGTGTTGCCGATAAGGAATTCATCGTTTTTGTGGGACCTTCCGGTTGCGGTAAATCTACGACATTAAGGATGATTGCCGGACTGGAAGACATTTCCCAAGGGGATTTATACATAGACGGCAAACGAGTCAACGACGTCCCCCCTAAAGATCGCGATATTGCGATGGTTTTCCAGAACTATGCCTTATATCCTCATATGTCCGTATTTGACAATATGGCATTCGGATTGAAGCTCAGGAAAACGCCAAAAGCTGAAATCAAGCAAAGAGTCAATGAAGCGGCAAGGATTCTTGGACTTGAAGAGCTGCTAAACAGGAAACCTAAAGCGCTTTCAGGTGGTCAGCGCCAGCGTGTTGCACTTGGCCGTGCAATTGTAAGGGACGCAAAAGTTTTCTTGATGGATGAGCCATTATCCAATCTCGACGCAAAGCTGCGGGTTCAAATGCGTGCGGAAATAGCTAAACTTCATAAACGGCTCGACACCACAACGATATATGTCACACATGACCAAACAGAGGCAATGACCATGGCGACACGTCTTGTTGTAATGAAAGATGGTATCATCCAACAGGTCGGTGCCCCAAAGGATGTTTATGAGAAACCAATAAACGTGTTCGTCGGCGGCTTTATCGGATCGCCTGCCATGAACTTCTTTACCGGAACATTAAAAGAAGGCACAATCAAAATAGGCGAACAAGCGCTTGAAATACCTGAATTTAAGATGAAAATGCTACGTGATCAAGGATATGTCGGAAAAGAAGTAATCCTTGGCATCCGTCCGGAAGATTTCCATAATGAAGGAGCTTATTTCACGGAGTCCCCTAGCACTACATTCACGACCCAAATTGATGTAGCCGAACTCATGGGCGCGGAGATCATGCTCTACTCGACATTAGAGGGGCAGGACTTCGTTGCAAGGGTCGATGCCAATAACATTATCCAGGCAGGCGAAAAGATCGAACTTGCCTTAGACATGAATAAAGCACACTTTTTTGATAAAGGGACCGAACATCGCATTTTAGTTGAAGAAGATGAACAGATGCAGGAAAGCATGAAGTTATCTGCCAATTAAACATGAAAAGACCCATTCATTATGGGTCTTTTTACGTTTATTCAAATAAAGGGAGATTCATTCCTGGACCAATACCACTTCATCATGTCCGCATTCAGGGCATTTCATGAGATGAGGGCATTGCCCTTTTTGAAGGGATTGAGGGTATCCGTCGTTTTCTTTAAGTATGTCGATATCCATATAAGCACTGTAATCATCAGCATAATCCATGAATTTCCCTTTATCCTCAAGTTCACTGCCGCATTCCGGGCAATCCACATGAATTTTTCTTAGGCCGTTGCAAAGCGGGCATATAGACATTGTTTTACCTCCTGTTCCCGATACTTATGATTTCAGTATTTGTCGATTCCATTATTTTAACACATGGAAACACCCTCCCTAATGCTAGAGGGAGGGTGTTTCCATCCAATTATTTATTAACCATGTTAGCAGGATCGACCCATGCTTTAAATTCATCCTCCGTCAGGAACCCCAGTTTCAACGCCGCTTCTTTTAACGTGGAGTTGTCCTTGAAGGCAGTTTTGGCGATCTTGGCTGCCTTTTCATAACCGATATGCGGGTTCAACGCTGTTACCAGCATAAGGGAACGCTCTACATTTTCTTTGATCTTATCTTCATTTGCAGTGATGCCAACCGCACAATTATCGTTGAAGGAATGAATGCCTTCCGTCAATAATTTGACCGTTTGCAGGAAGTTATAGATGATGACTGGTTTGAATACATTCAATTCAAAGTTACCTTGGCTTGCTGCAAAGCCAATTGTAGCATCGTTACCCACGATTTGTGTTGCAATCATGGTAAGCGCTTCACTTTGGGTCGGATTGACTTTACCTGGCATGATGGAGCTGCCGGGCTCGTTTTCCGGAATGGCTATTTCGCCGATTCCGCTTCTAGGTCCACTTGCCAGCCATCTGACATCGTTGGCAATTTTCATTAAATCCGCCGCCAATGCTTTCAAAGCACCGTGTGCGTAGACGATTTCGTTATGGCTAGTCAATGCATGGAACTTATTATCAGATGTGACAAAAGGATATCCTGTATCCGCTGCAATTTGTTTGGCAGAAAGTCCCGGGAATTCTTTCTTTGTATTGATTCCGGTTCCTACAGCCGTTCCGCCTAGGGCAAGGTTCAATAGTTTTTGGCTGCTTTCCTCAATCATCGCCAAATCTTTATCGAGCATCGCTTTCCAACCGGAAATTTCTTGTCCTAATGTTAATGGTGTAGCATCTTGAAGATGGGTCCGGCCGATTTTCACGACATCCCAAAATTCTTTTTCTTTCGTATCGAATGTATCACGAAGTGCTTTGATGGCAGGAACCAATTTTTCAGCGACTTCCATAAAGGCTGCAATATGCATGGCGGTCGGGAAAGTATCATTTGAGCTTTGAGCCTTGTTAACGTCATCATTCGGGTGAAGGGTTTCCGATTCACCATTTTCTTTTAACCATTCATTCCCTTTGTTAGCGACCACTTCATTCACATTCATATTACTTTGCGTACCGCTTCCCGTTTGCCAAACTACAAGCGGGAAATGTTCATCAAGCGTACCTTCAAGGATTTCGCCGCAAATCTTGACGATGGCGTTCTTTTTAACTTCGGAAAGATCACCAAGATCATAGTTCACCTTTGCGGCAGCTTGTTTAACGTATGCAAATGCACGAACTAATTCAATCGGCATTTTTTCGTTACCGATTTTGAAATTGTTACGACTTCTCTCAGTTTGTGCTCCCCAATATTTATCAGCAGGAACTTTCACTTCACCCATCGTATCTCGTTCGATTCTGTATTCCATGTGTTCTCCTCCTATGTTTGTACTATTCATTGAAGAATTTTTGCATATGAAATGAATAATGTCGGATTATTCTTTCTCTCCATACATTGTACAAACTTTATTATTTTAAAGCAAAAATATCCCGCTGACCCTTTCCATATTTCTGAAAACATCCTAGGCCATTCATATTTAGATGAAAATTCGGATATTCTTTTTTGACACATTAAGTGTAGGCACCGCTAGGCTTCAATTGACCTGGCCATGAACACAAACACAACATCACTCCCAAAATGTCCTTGACAGTATTTTGTATATATAGTAAATTCAAAAGAAATTGAATAATCTAAACTCTTATCGAGAGAGGTAGAGGGAATGGCCCGATGACACCTCAGCAACCTTCATTTGTTTCAAACCAATGAAAAGGTGCTAATTCCACAAGTTTATGTACTTGGAAGATAAGAAGAATGACTCGTCCCTACTTAATCAAAGTCTTCTTCTTAAAGAAGACTTTTTTTTATTTTATTTAACTCAAAGGAGCAGTGAAAACCATGTATAAACCTGAAACATATCTTGCTCAATTAGGAAATCGCAGTGAAACGGCGACAGGAACAGTCAATCCGCCGGTATACTTTTCAACAGCTTTTCGACACGAAGGAATCGGTCAATCGACGGGATTCGACTACACAAGGACAGGTAACCCTACCCGCCAGCTATTGGAGCGATCGATCGCCGATCTGGAAAAAGGAGACCAAGGCTATGCCTGCAGTTCAGGAATGGCCGCCATCTCCACTATACTCGCCCTTTTTAAATCCGGGGATGCGTGGATTGTCAGTGAAGATCTTTATGGCGGTACATATCGGCTGTTAGAACAAGGTTTTAAAAAATGGGGATTGCAGTGTGACTATGTAAACACTTGTTGTTTGGAGGATATCGAAAAGGCCATCACTCCTCACACGAAAGCCATCTTCATCGAAACTCCCACTAACCCTCTTATGCAGCAAACGGATATTAGCGCGGTTGCCGCATTGGCTAAACGATATGATTTATTGCTAATCGTTGATAACACTTTTTACACGCCTCTTATTCAACAACCCATCTTGCTTGGAGCGGATATTGTGATTCACAGTGCAACCAAGTATCTCGGTGGTCATAATGATGTGCTCGCCGGACTGATCGTTGCTAGCGGCGCTGAATTATGTGATGCACTTGCCTTCCATCATAATGGCACTGGAGCTGTCTTGAGCCCATTTGATTCTTGGCTGTTGATGCGCGGAATGAAAACCCTGGCATTGCGGATGGAGCGTCATGAAAAGAATGCCAAGATACTTGTAGATTACTTATCGGAGCATGATTGTGTTACGGACGTATTGTATCCAGGCCGAGGCGGCATGATTTCTTTCCGTATCATTGATGAAGCGGCAGTCAACCCATTTTTACAATCGCTCTCATTAATTTCCTTTGCAGAAAGCCTGGGAGGGGTTGAAAGCTTCATCACCTATCCTGCCACACAAACACATGCCGATATACCGCTTGAGGTCAGAACGGCAAACGGGGTTTGTAATCGACTGCTCCGCTTCTCCGTTGGCATCGAGGATAGCGACGATTTGATTGGTGACTTGCAGCAAGCATTCGCACATGTAAAAAGGGAGGCACTACGATGACAGATCATGAATTTAGCTTTGAAACGAAATTGCTTCATAATCAACATAAATTCGATCCGGCAACGGGCGGTGTGAGCGTCCCCATCCAGCATGCATCGACTTTCCATCAATCCGATATCGATCAATTCGGCAAATATGACTACAGCAGAAGCGGGAACCCAACCCGCGAGGCACTTGAAGACATCATTGCCGAACTTGAGGAAGGCACTCACGGTTTTGCCTTTTCATCAGGTATGGCTGCCATTTCAACAGCCTTCCTGCTATTGTCTGCCGGGGATCATATCGTCATTTCCGAAGATGTGTATGGCGGAACGTTCAGGATGGTCACAAGCGTATTGAACCGTTTCAATATTGAGCATACCTTCGTTGACATGACGGACCTTGAAAGTGTCAAAGCGGCCGTTCAGCCAAATACCAGGGCCATATACATCGAAACGCCTTCAAATCCGTTACTTAAAGTGACCGATATTCAAGCTGTATGTGATATTGCAAAAAAAGCCGGCGCCTTAAGTTTTGTTGATAATACATTCTTGACGCCCGCATTGCAAAAACCGCTGAATCTGGGCGCTGATGTAGTCCTTCATAGCGCGACGAAGTTTTTATCCGGACATAGTGATGTGGTAGCTGGGCTTGCGGTCGTGAAAGACCCGGAATTGGCGGCAAGACTCGGTTCGCTCCAAAACTCCTTTGGAGCGGTCCTTGGTGTCCAGGATGCCTGGCTCGTAATGAGAGGCTTGAAAACCTTGTCAGTTAGAATGGAACATTCACAAAAAGGGGCAGAAAAGATTGCAGCCTACTTAAAGGAGCAGCCCTTGGTGAAAAACGTGTATTATCCCGGCCTAGCCGATCATCCACAGCACGCCATCCAGAAAGGCCAGTCACTCGGAGCGGGGGCGGTCCTTTCATTTGAATTGGAAAGTGAGGAAATCTTCCGTTCCTTCGTGAACACTGTTGAGCTCCCTGTTTTTGCCGTAAGCCTGGGAGCGGTAGAATCCATATTATCCTACCCGGCCAAAATGTCCCATGCGGCCATGCCTGCTGATGAAAGGGAAAAGCGAGGCATCACGAATAGCTTGCTCCGCCTCTCTGTCGGACTGGAAAATCCGGACGATTTAATTAAGGACTTCGATGCGGCCCTCGTAAATATTGCCAAAGGGGAAGCAATTGCTGCAAAATGAATAAGGATGGGTGCCTCATATATTATGGGCACCCTTTTCCCTTGCATCATTATTAACTCTCATAAAAAAAGGCCATCGATTTCCGATGGCCTGACTCTCATTTCTTCATATTATATTTATCCAGGAAGCGATCCACCCGTCCGCCTTTTTCAGCAAACTTCTGCTTTCCTGTATAGTAAGGGTGCGTATCCGAGCTGATTTCCACTTTTAATAATGGATATGTTTGACCGTCTTCCCAAACGATCGTTTCATTGGACGTCTTCGTGGAGCCTGTCAAAAATTTATACCCACTATTGGTATCCATGAATACCACTTGTTTATAATCAGGATGAATTTCTTGTTTCACTATTATCACCTCATCGTCAGTATAGGTATATGTTAAACGTAATGATTACTATTATCAATCATTATGCTTGAAGGTACCAAAAGTCGGTACCCTCATTATAGTTTAATCTAGACGATTCACCCTTATTCCATTGTGTTCAGCCAGCCATGCCTTTATGCGGACCAGCCTGCAGTTCATACATTTGGTAGTACTTCCCTTTCAGTTCCATTAATTCCTCATGTGTACCTTGCTCAGCAATCCGCCCTTTTTCCAGTACAAGAATTTGGTCGGCATTTTTTATCGTGGAAAGCCTATGTGCAATGATGAAGGTCGTTCTCCCTTTTTTCAGCACCTCCATACCCTCCTGGATAATTGCCTCGGTTTCGGTGTCGATGCTTGCTGTCGCTTCATCCAAGATCAATATGGCCGGATTGAATGCAAGGGCACGGGCAAAAGAGATTAGCTGCCGCTGTCCGGAAGACAGCGTTCCGCCTTTTTCGATCACGGGTTCGTCAAGCCCTAAAGGAAGATGCTTCAGCACTTTGTCCCCCCCGACATCTCTTAATGCTTTTTCAACCATTTCCCTTGTGATGCCTTTATGATTCAGACTGATATTGGAGGCGATGGTACCAGTAAATAAATAGGGATCCTGAAGGACGATCCCCATATGCTCCCTAAGCGTCTGATGTGGGATATCCAATATATTTCTGCCATCGATTTTGATCTGGCCTTCACTGCTGTCATAAAAGCGGAACAATAAATTCATTATGGAACTTTTTCCTGAACCGGTGTGGCCAACTAAAGCGACCGTTTCCCCTTGTTTAGCGGAAAAGGAAATGTCTCTTAACACATATTCTTTAGCCTTATAACCAAAAGAAACATTTTCGAATTGTACGTTTCCTTTGTATCTGGATATGTTTTCATCACTGACTGCCAATCCCTTCTCATCCAATAAGCTGAACGTCCTCTCCCCTGCAACAAGCGCCTGTTCAAGATTAGCGAACTGATTGACGATTCCATGAAGCGGATGTAGCAGGCGGCTGATTAAATCAACAATGGCATACATCATCCCTAAGGAAATGGCCGAACTCGCTGTAAGGGAAATCCCGCCGAAATACCAGACGAAGGCCATCAGCGCCAAAACCTTAATGACGCCAATCAAGTTTCCACCCGTCAACGAGTTCAAATGGAGCATTTTATTTTGATAGGAAAAATGCTCCCGGTTCAGATTTTCAAAAGATTGCTTCGTCTCCTTTTCACGTCCAAATGCCTGAATGATGTTCATACCAGAAATGGATTCATTGATCATCCCATTAATATCGCTGACCCGTTCCCGAATGATGTGATTATATTTCGAGGCGAATTTACGGTATACCATCGTCCAGATAACGATGATCGGAATGAGTAGGAGGCCAATGGTACCGACTCGTGGATCCAGAATAAACAATGCAATTAGAACGCCGAAAATATTAATGGTACTCGAGAAGAAGTTGGCGAGCACGGTTACATATAATTCCCGGATCGCTTCCGTATCATTAGTGACCCTTGCTACAATTTTACCCGCTGGCATATTATCAAAATAACGTATCGGAAGACGGGAAATATGCCTAAAAATATCATTTCGCATCTTCTGTATGATTCGGTTTGCCGCTTTCTGCAAATAAAAACTCTGGCCATATTGAAAAATGGAGGAAAGAATGACAAGGCTAAAATAAAAAGCCACAAGCTTAATGATCCGCGGGATTTCCGGTTGATAAAATCCCATCACTTCCTGACTCGTCAATTTCACTGCTTGCGCACGTTGCTCTTTCCCGTCTTTCTTGATGATCAATGATTGGTTCTCCAAGGTTCTGCGCCCATCGATAGGGACAGCTTCATCTACGAAGGCAAATTGATTGCCAACCTGCAGAACATGGACTTCCCTGCCTTTCTTCTCACCTTTTGCAAAGTAATCAGCCCGTTTATACCATTTACCATCATATTTAACTGCATCTTTTCCTTTACCTGCTTCATGCCAGGAAGATTCGATGCCAAGTATATGTGAATCGATGATTTTCTTGGCAACGAAAGGACCCGTTAAATCAGCCGCTACCGAAAGTGCAAGCATGATCAGGGCGCCAATGATCAATTTTTTATAAAGGGCAGCATAATTAAAAAGTTTCTTTACGACCTTCATGCCTTCACCTCCGTTCCTTCGTCAACCTGCTGTCGTTCATATTGCTCGCTATACCAGCCATCATTCAGCAGTAAATCCGCATGAGTCCCCTCTTCGATGATCTTTCCGCTGTCCAATACGATAATCCTGTCCGCGTGCTGAACGGCTGATAAGCGGTGGGTTGTTATGATGGTCGTTTTCCCTGCCCGTTCATTTTGGATATTTTCGATGATCGTCGTTTCCGTTTTTGCATCGACAGCGGATAAGGAATCATCCAATATAAGGATTTCCGGATTTTTGATCAATGCCCTGGCAATCGAGATCCTCTGCTTTTGCCCACCGGATAGAGCGACACCCTTCTCACCGACGAGTGTCTCCAGACGGTTTGGCAGCATCATTAAATCCTTCTCAAAATCCGCAAGCCGGATAGCTTCAGCCAGTTCATCTTCCGTTGCATCCATTTTACCGAATAAGATATTTTCCCTAACAGTCTTCGAGAATAAAAAATGGTCCTGTGGAACATATCCGATCCATTTACGGATATCTTCAAGGTGCAGTTGCTCCAGCGGCTTGCCTGCAAAAGCGATTTCACCCGTTCCTAAAGGATATTCCCGCAGCAATTGCTTTACGAATGTCGTTTTTCCACTACCTGTTTTCCCCACTATCCCCAATGTTTGACCGCGCTCAAGCTGAACGGAAATATCGGATAGATTCACAACCGTTGAGGAAGGGTATGTAAAATGCACTGAATTGAATTGGATATTCCCCGGGTTCGTAATACTCTCCAGCCCCATTGAATTCTTCACATCCGCTTCATACGAAAGGGTATCCTGAACACGGTCTAGCGAAGCATTTCCCCTTTGCATGACATTGATCAGTTCACCCACCGCGATCATCGGCCAGATTAACATGCCTAGGTATACATTGAACGAAACAAGTCCGCCAAGCGTTATGGCTTGTTGAAACACAAGATAAGCCCCATAGCCCAACCCGATTAAATAACTGATGCCTATGATAATGCTGATTGTCGGATCAAAGAGGGCGTCGATCCTTGCCACGGCTAGGTTTTTGCGATATACATCCTCGGTCATTTCCTCAAATCGCTTTTCGTCTTCCCGTTCCTGGACATAGGCCCGGATAACACGGACACCAGAAATGGATTCCAGGACCTTGTCATTTAAAGTGCCAAAAGCTGCTTGTGCCTCCGTAAAACGCTTGTAAATTTTCTTCACGTAAATTTGCATCAGCACTGCCATGATCGGAAGCGGCAGTACCGCCGCAATCGTTAACTGCCAGCTGATCGTGGCTCCCATCATGACCACTACCGTGATGGTGAACAGCACCGCGTCTACGAGGGTCAATATCCCGAAACCAGCTGTGAGGGATATTGCCTTTAAATCATTCGTTGCCCTTGCCATTAAGTCTCCTGTACGGTTTTTTTCATAAAAACTCGGCGTCATTTTCAGCAAATGGCCCATAAACCCTGACCTTAGTTTCCGTTCGACCAAGTTTCCGCCGCCGAATAACAGATAGCTCCATAAGTAACCAAATAGGTAACTGCCGATCAGTAACATGAGCAAATAAATAACGTATTTCATGACCCCTTCCTGCGTCATGCTGCCATTGTTCATATCATCGATGGCATTCCCGACAAGTTTTGGCGGGATAACCTCCAAGATATTCACTAGACATAGAAATAAAATCGCCCAGGTGTAACGCTGCCACTGTTCTTTAAAGAACCAGGACAGTTTTTTAAAGATTGCAAACATGAATTCCCCTCCCTTTTGGTCAAACCTTTCACTCGCTAACCGCTTTCTGGATCTCCCGGCTGCAATAAAATTTCCAATGTCTTTTGTCTCATTTATAGTTCCTCCTATCCTTTATATGGAAAGGGTGCTAATGCACCTGGATCCAAAATGCCAAAAAGCCCCCGCCAATTAGCGGAAGCTTTTTTAGATGCGTAATAACACATATAAAAGCGCAGGCCGCGAAAAATCCACAACCTGCGCTTTAAAATCGAATGGAAACGAGGAATCCTATGTCTGGAAAGACAAGGTCTCAGGGCAGGCGGACGTATGATATTCAATTGTGACATCACTGTGCTTAGCTGATTTAGTCATGACGTTCGCCTCCTTTCCCATTGATTAATGGTAATTTTTAACTTATTTTTAAAGATTACTACGTTTGCATATTTTTGTCAATTGTGACTTTTCTAGATTATTGATGGATAATCCTTTATTCTAATAAGAATGACGCAACCTAAGGAGGTTCAGCATATGCAATGGAGAAAATATATACTCCTGGCGGTTCCCTTTTTATTATCAGCGATTTTCATCTTATTTGCCGTACCGCTCCAATATAGATTTTTATCCTTCATTCCTGTGTTTCTTTTCTGGATAGTTTATTATATTTTATTGTACCGGGAAAAGAAGAAAAAAAGATGACATCACCTGGGGGCGTTGCAAATGCAACGCCCCTTTCTTGACGGTTCTGCATATAATGATCGAAAAACATCCGTGGTGAAATGTATGCTTCCCCAATATTTGCAAAAGCTGTTGGGTAAACACCCCGCCAAAACAAAACCGATCATCGATGCTGAAAGATTTGACGCGCTAAAATCCCGTTTACAAAAAGAGCTCTTTCAGCCTGTTGATGAGTCAAAAGCTTTTTTCCCCGAGGAAGCCGCTCTGATAAAAAGCATTCGAACCGAAACGGCTGCCTTGAACCGGAACAATATCACAAGAACACAAGCCTATCTTGCCTTTTACAATCGCAACCCAGAAGTCCACTGGTCCTTTTTAGCACATATGGTTTCGCGGAATGGAGGATACCATATGACTGACTTGAAAAGTTCAAACATGACCCACCTCCTTGACAGAGAGGAACGGCAGAAATTTTTCCTTTTCCTTGAGCGTGCCAATTCAGCCATATTTGCAGATGCCTTCCCCCAGCTTCTTTTATATGAACATTCTAAACGAAAAGAAATTCCGCTAAGAAGGTATTTACCAGTATTCCGCATTTCAAGATTCATGGCCCCGATTTGGGAATCTTTCATCGAAGAGCCCCATTCCCCCCTTTTGACAACGGCCCTTATCATTAATGAACAAAGAACGCTTCAGGAAAGGATATTAAAACGCACCCGTCATGGTGAAATCCTCCGCAGGCTTGATTTTCAACTTCAGGAATACTTAGGCTTCATGAAAGTGATCTTTCCTTATGCAAACAAGCAAAAAGGACTTCATTCCTTGACAGGACTAACCGTCGAACGATTTGCCGACCCGAAAAAGCGTATTGAAACGGGGAAATTATTATATGGGCTTCTTTTTCAGCATCCGGTGGTTTTTCGCGGTGTTGGCCAGTTTACAAAGGAGATTCCCCACACGGGTTCCAGAGAGGATTACTGGGCAAGCATATATACATCTGATGGATCCACGTCAAAAGATGATAAAATCTACAGCCCCACTCTTCATGATGCATGGAAAGATCAACTATTCTTTCCTCCCCATTCCTTTGATTGGTTCACGAATGAAAGCTTCATGGAAGATTTACGAAGTTTACCGAACATTAAAAAGGAGGACCTCACCAACGAGGTGCTCGAAAATGCCAAACAGCTCAAAACCCTTAACGAAATAAAAGCCATTTTCTAGCTTGATGCCTCTTACTTTGAATATCCCATCCCCCATTTGGCAAGAATGGTTAGCAAAAAGAATGGGTGAATCAAATGAGAGGCATTGTACTATTGAATCCGAATTACAAAATCGGGGATTTACATACGGATGAAAGCTTTGCAATCCAAAAGATCGTGACGGACAAGTATATGGAAGAGAATAATATTTCCCCGGTCATACTCAATCCGTATCAAATCCACCCTTATTACACCATCCCGCATGAGCTTCTATCCAATTTACAAAGTAAAAAAACGGGGCAAATCGATTGCCTTGTGCTTCACTCCCTGGAAACCATTGAACGTTTCAACTATATTTACCCTGAAAAATGGCTTGAGTTATGCGGATATTTCAAAGGAATCATCAATGTCACGACTCAAACTCCCGTTAGGAAATATGAAGCAAAATAAAATCATGGTACTTAAGTCGCTGTAGTGAATTAGGGTTATAGCCATTAATATTTCATGTACAAGACCTCTTTCCAAGTACCTTGGTTTATGTTCCCCTTTTTTGATGGAGCGCCCCAACACTCATCCCTCTTATGATTGCCGTTGTGCCGCTTCGCCCCCCTTATCTATTACCCCCCCTTCGGATTCATCGGCCTTTATATTTATATCAACTTTCCCAATTATAAGATTACTAGGAATTATATAACTACAGAACATTCTTTTGGAAATATAGATAAATTTACGGATAAAGCATAGAAAAATAAGTTAATTTTATATATCATTGGAGATAGGAATTTTCTTATTTTTTACTTTTACTAGAAAGGAATGTTAATGATGGCCAAAGAAAAAAAGAAAAAAACCCCAATTCCTTTCCGACTGAACTTTATGTTCTTTTTAATATTCATTTTATTTTCAAGCTTAATAATCCGGCTTGGCATCGTCCAAATCGTATATGGGGATGATTACCTCCGCGAAGTCGACCGAACGGAAAACGATGTGGCCAATACCCCCGTTCCCCGTGGCAAGATGTATGACCGCAACTTGAATCCGGTCGTTGATAATGAGCCGCGTAATGCCATCACCTATACGAAATACCCGAATACGAAAACGGCCGATATGGTGAAGACGGCAGAGGTCCTTGCCACCTTGATAGAAAAGGATACCAAAAAGGTAACCCTGCCGGATAAAAAGGATTTTTGGATTTTAAAGCATCCGAAAGAAGCCGAAGCCTTGATCACCAAGGCCGAGAAGAAGAAAGTAATCGAAAAGAAACTGGAGCAAAAAGATTTATACAAACTTCAAATGGAACGGGTAACCGATGAGGATATCAACGAATTCACCAAGGATGAATTGGAAGTGATCGCCATATTCCGGGAATTCAATAGCGGCTATGCCCTTGCACCGTCGATCGTGAAAAATAAAGATGTCACCACTAAGGAATTCGCCAGGGTCAGTGAACATTTGGATGAAATGCCAGGCGTGGATGTAACGACGGATTGGGAAAGGACTTATAAGTATGACGAGACCCTCCGCTCGGTTCTTGGCAAGGTCTCTTCTTCCGAAGAAGGCATTCCCAGTGAAAATATCGACTATTATCTGGCACGCGACTATACCAGGAATGACCGGGTCGGAAAAAGTTATATCGAAAAGCAATATGAAGATGTCCTCCGCGGTCAAAAGACGCGGATTGAAAATGTGCTGAGCAAAGGGGAAGTCATCAAAACGAATACCCTCACTGAAGGGCAAAGCGGAAAAGACTTGGTCCTTACAATTGATATGGAGCTGCAGCAGCAGGTTGAAAAAATCATCGAGAACGAATTGCGCAAAACCAAGGCTAAGGGAAATACCTACCTTTTGGATCGTGCCTTCGTCGTTTTAATGGACCCGAATACAGGCGAGGTGCTTACGATGGCCGGCAGGCAATACGGCCGTAACAGTAAAACCGGATTGACCGAAATGAACGATTTTGCCCTTGGAAACATTACGACCTCCTATACGATGGGATCATCTGTCAAAGGGGCCACTGTCTATACGGGCTTTCAGACAGGAGCCATCGCACCAGGGTCAGCTTTTTTTGACAGGAAACTCCATTTAGCAGGGGCTAAGAAAGGATCTTATAGTGATTTGGGTTATGTAACCGATGTCTCTGCGTTAAAGAAATCGTCGAATGTCTATATGTTCATGACGGCGATCAGAATTGCCGGCGGGCATTATATCCCTAACCGGCCGTTAGGAATCAATCGGGAAGCTTATGCCATCATGCGGAATCATTATGCCCAATTTGGATTGGGTGTCCGTACAGGAATCGACCTGCCAAATGAATCCGTAGGGTTTAAAGGCGTCGATATGTCAACAGACGGATTGCTGCTGGATTTATCGATTGGCCAATATGATACATATACACCTATGCAATTGGCACAGTATGTTTCGACGATTGCAAATGGCGGAAAAAGGCTTGAGCCACATATGGTCAGGGAAATCAGGAATCCATCCAACGAACACAATGAATTGGGCAGCGTCTTTAAAACAATGAGTCCCAAAGTATTAAACGACTTAGGCGGGAAAGACGTTTGGATGCAGCGTGTCCAGGAAGGATTCAGACAGGTCGCCCAGGAGCCAGGCGGGACGGCATATAAATATTTCGGCGGGAAATCCTACCGCGCGGCAGCAAAAACGGGTACTGCCGAGGCCTTTTACGACGGACCGCGGAGAAATCAATATAGCGCGCCAGTCCCTACTATCAATCTGACGCTTGTAGGTTATGCACCTCACAATAATCCGGAAGTGGCATTTTCTGTCGTCGTGCCATGGGTTTATCAAGGCAAACCCTCTGATGATATTAACAAACGGATTGGGCGGGACGTAATGGACGCCTACTTTAAATTGAAGGAAAAAAGAGCAAAAGGTGAATCTGATGCAGATAAAGCAGTAGAAAGCACTCAATGATGAATACAAAAAAGGCCTGCTAGATTACGAGCAGGCCTTTTTTAATGTTACATTTATTCCAGCTTTTGAACGAATTCCTTATAAAGGGCCCTAAGGGCATCTCCCCTGCTGATGATGCCCACGACTTTATCATTTTTGTCCACGACGGGGATTTTCTTGAAATGATGCTTGGAAAGGACCTTTATCAATTCATCTAGCGGATCTTCGGGAGATAGCTTTGTAATCCTTTTATTTTTAATGATTTGTGAGACTTTATCATTCATTTTGGATGTAACCTTTTCATCCAATTCTTCACCGGGAAGAACCGTAATGTAGGTGAAATACCCCATGATGGCTTCCTCTGCAGGTGTCAAGTAACGAAGGATATCCCCGTCCGTCACCATTCCCAATAGCTTATCATGTTCATCCACGACGGGGACCCCGCCCACTTTATTTTCGATCAAGATCCGCAGAATTTCCTTTAATGTAAAATCAGGACGGGCTACAAAGACTTCCCTTATCATGAAATCCTTAACTAACATATTACCACCCCTTTTTTAAGTTTGTACGTTCTGTATCCATCTCTCCTCTATTAATACCCTTACTTACTCTATTTAAAAACCCTTGCCGCCTGAACTGCCTTTTTCCAGCCATTATATAAATCCTTCCGTTCCTGTTCTTCCATCTCGGGTTCGAATTTCTTATCGACTGCCCATAGCTTTGAAATCTCTTCCTGACTTTCCCAATATCCGACAGCGAGCCCAGCTAAATACGCCGCTCCTAACGCTGTCGTTTCACTAATAACGGGTCTTTCGACTGGCACATTCAGGAGGCCGCTTTGAAATTCCATCAAGAAGTTGTTTTTGACAACCCCGCCATCGACCCTCAATGCCTTTAGGTTAATCCCTGAATCGACTTCCATGGCGCTAAGGACATCTTTTGTCTGGTAGGCCAATGCTTCCAATGTTGCGCGGACGAAATGCTCCTTCGATGTCCCCCTTGTCAGTCCGAATACAGCTCCCCTGACATCACTATCCCAATAAGGGGTGCCTAATCCAACAAATGCGGGAACTACATAGACACCATCGGCTGAAGTGACCCGCAAAGCATACTTTTCACTGTCTTTCGGATCATGCAAGAGTTTCAGTCCATCCCTTAACCATTGTATGGCCGAACCTGCGACAAAAACACTTCCTTCCAAGGCATATTCGACTTTTCCATTCAGGCCCCATGCAATCGTGGTCAACAGGCCATGCTCTGATTTCACTGCCTTTTCTCCTGTGTTCATCAGCATGAAGCATCCGGTGCCATACGTATTCTTAGCCATTCCTTTTTCAAAGCATTCTTGGCCGAACAATGCTGCCTGTTGATCTCCCGCCGCTCCGGCAATCGGGATTTCATGCCCAAAGAAATGATGTGGCGCTGTTTTCCCGAATATCTCCGATGAAGAACGAACATCCGGAAGCATCGATCGCGGCACTTGCAGGATTTCCAGCAGCTCTTCGTCCCACTTCAGGTCATGAATGTTATACATCAGCGTCCTTGAAGCATTCGAATAGTCTGTTACATGTGATTTACCACCCGAAAGTTTCCATATCAGCCATGTATCGATCGTACCAAACAATAAGTCTCCGTTTTCAGCCTTTTCCCGTGCCCCATCTACATAGTCGAGAATCCATTTCACCTTTGTACCGGAAAAATATGCATCAATCAATAATCCGGTTTTCTGCAAGAATAAGCCATCGAGGCCTTCATTCTTCAATTGCGTACAAATTTCGCTTGTTTGCCGGGATTGCCAGACGATGGCATGATGAATCGGCTGACCTGTTTCCTTGTCCCATACCACGGTCGTCTCCCGTTGATTCGCTATGCCAATTCCAGCGATCTGTTCAGGCCTTACATTCATTTCCGATAGACAGGAAGCGATTACCGATAAGATGGAGCCCCAAATTTCATTGGCGTTATGCTCCACCCATCCTGGATTTCTGAAGTATTGGGTGAATTCCTTTTGGGCAATATGCAAAACTTCCCCGCTTTTATTAAATAAAATGGCCCTGGAACTTGTCGTTCCCTGGTCCAATGATAGAATGTAAGTCTCCATGGCTGTCTCCTCCTGCACTTAAGAAAAGGTTCATTTCAGCTTAAGTGTCATGCTGTTTTTTCTTTCTACATTTTACTAGATATACCCGTGAAAACAAAAAATATATAAACTACAGCAGAAAACTGAATAATATTGGCAGGTTAAGAGTTTATCTTTTACAATGAAAATAAGTGGATAGGAGGAATGGAAATTGAATAATCATGAAATAGATTTTAAGGTATATGGAGATGACATGCAGTTTGTTGAAGTGGAATTGGACCCTCAGGAAACGGTGATTGCCGAGGCTGGAAGCTTAATGATGATGGAAGATCAAATCAAGATGGAAACCATCTTTGGTGATGGGTCTTCAAATGGTGACAGCGGAATGATGGGTAAGCTATTCGGGGCCGGGAAACGGCTACTTACTGGTGAGAGTCTTTTCATGACGGCTTTTACGAATGAAGGACGAGATAAAAAACACGTTTCATTCGCATCGCCATATCCAGGTAAAATCATCCCGATGGATTTAAGCGAGCTGGGCGGGAAAATCATATGTCAAAAAGACGCGTTCCTGGCGGCCGCAAAAGGCGTTTCGGTCGGAATTGAGTTTCAGAGAAAAATAGGGGCAGGCTTCTTTGGCGGCGAAGGCTTCATCATGCAAAAACTAGAAGGAGATGGAATGACCTTCGTTCATGCCGGCGGCACCATCCATAAAAAGGAATTGGCAGCAGGGGAGATTTTACGCGTCGATACAGGATGTTTAGTGGCAATGACTAGCGGGGTAGATTATAATATTGAATCTGTAAAGGGCGTGAAAACCGCTTTGTTCGGCGGCGAAGGTTTATTCTTTGCAACATTAAAAGGACCCGGAACAGTCTGGGTGCAATCTTTGCCATTCAGCCGGCTTGCCAGCCGTGTATTTGCTGCAGCGCCGCAAAATGGAGGATCATCCGAAGAAGGCAGCGTAGCTAGAGGCTTATTCAATTTATTCAACGATAAATAAGAACCGGACCAATGGCTGCCATCCTGGCAGTCATTGATCTCTTTTGAAAAGGATGGGTAGCTACATGCAGCTTGTTAAGTGGTCCTACATGAGACGCTATAATATCAGGGCAATTTTTGATCAATTCCCGAATTCGCCTGTTATTTTCCGGAAAATAAGAGATTACTATTTTGTTTATACCGTTCACTGGACAGCCGCCGATGCCCCTATCGGCATAAAAGAGCTTGAAGAAATGGAACAGCTGCTCAACCGTGAGCTCGGGACTGAACTGCAATATCTCTACCGAAAAAAATGAGTTACTCCTCGTACATCATTTTTCTTGTCATGCCTCCATCGACGATAAGATCCTCACCCGTAACGAAATTATTTTCCGTTGCCGTCAAATAAAGACAGGCCCTTGCAATATCGTCCGGTTTGCCAACCCGATTGGAAAAATGCTGCTGGTGATCTTTATCCCTCAGCGATTCATAATCTCCCGTTTCAATCCACCCCGGAGAAATCGAATTGACCGTAATTTTCTCTTTGCCCAAAGAAGATGCAAGCGCATGTGTCAATGCTTTGATCCCTCCTTTGGTTGCTGCATAGGATTCTGAATCTGGCTCAGACATCATCGCTCTGGTTGATGCTATATTGATGATCGCACCTCCCATTTCATTTTTCCGCATCGATTCTGCCGCGGCCCGGGAACAAAGGAAAACACTGCGCAAATTCGTATTCATCATATCGTCCCATTCCTCTATCGTCAGATCATAAAGCGATTTGAATAATGCCTTTCCTGCATTATTGATTAATATATCAATGGTCTTGTATGTTTTTAGAGTTACATCCATCAATTGTTGAATGTCACCTTCCCTGCGTACATCCGTTTTAACGAACATGGCTTCATGACCGTTACTATTGAGTTCTTCCACACACAGAAGTCCTTCCCGCTCGTCCAAATCTGCGAGAACGACTGAAGCGCCGCTTTCTGCATATCCCTTTGCCACGCCTCTCCCTATCCCATTCGAAGCACCTGTTACAATAACCGTTTTATTTTTGAAACCCATTATTCCAACCTCACTTTCACAGCCGCTTTTCCCTATCATAATATCCAATCCGCTCCACTTCAAACAATTTTGACCTAACTAAAAATCCTTTTCTTTATCATCAATAATCAAAGGACCCTTATATTTTTGTAGCTGCCCTAAAGTGATGTATGATAGATGGTAACAACAAGTATGAGCCAGAGTGAAAGGCATCCGCTATTATCTTTCTTACAGTGTAAAAATCTATATTGGAGGAATGTAAAAATGGACTTATTAAAAAATGTGTTTTCTTTAGGATTAGGTGCTGCCGCTTCTACAAAAGAGCAAATTGAAAAAACGGTGGACTCTCTTGTCAAAAAAGGCGATATCAGCAAAGAAGACTCCAAGGTCCTTATTAAGCAATGGGTCGAAAAAGGGGAGCAAGCCCAAAAGCAGCTGGATGATTCCGTTAAGGCCAAAGTCAATCAAGCGCTCAATGGCCTAAACTTGGCAACTAAAGAAGAAGTCGAGGAATTGGAGCGCCGTATAGTAATTTTGGAGAAACAGAACCAAAACTTACAACCTTGACAGGAGGTACTTGAATGTTTCGCAAGCGACTGAAACACGCACATCGTTACCAAGAAATCATTAATGCCTTCTTGAAAAATGGGTTTGGTTACTTCATCTATCGCCTTGGATTATCCGAGAATAAAGCGGGATCGAAACTCCAACCCGATGAAAACCTGAACCTCCGCTCAATCGGAGAGCGGCTGCATACGATATTACAAAGCTTGGGACCTACATTCATTAAACTTGGTCAGATTGCAAGTACGAGGCGTGATTTCGTTCCTGACGAAATCGTCCGCGAGCTTGAAAAGTTACAGGACCAGGTCACCCCCTTTCCATTTGATAGGGTCCGCAAAATTGTCGAGGCCGAATTGGGTGATTCTTTGGAAAACATTTTCCTTGAATTTAATGAAACCCCACTGGCAACCGCTTCAATTGGACAGGTTCATACGGCTCGGCTTCCATCACTGGAAGTCGTAGCAATCAAAGTGCAGCGGCCAGATATTCTGCCGACTGTGGAAACGGATTTGGAAATTCTCGATGATTTGGCAAGACTTATGGAAGCACGCATATCTTGGGCAAGACGCTACCAAATCAGAAAAATGATTGATGAATTTGCTAAATCACTCCGCGCAGAACTTGATTATAACTCCGAGGGTCGAAACGGGGAAAGAATAGCCAAGCAATTCATCAATGATCAAGGGTTTAAAGTACCAAGGATTCATTGGGAGTATTCCACAAAAAGGGTCCTGACAATGGATTTCATTCAGGGAATTAAGATCAATCATTATAAACAGCTTGATGATGAAGGTTATGATCGCCGGCAAATCGCGGAAAGATTAGCGAACTCCATGCTTCATCAAATATTGATCGATGGCTTTTACCACGGTGATCCCCACCCAGGCAATATCATCATATTGCCTGGGAATGTCGTCGCACTCATGGATTTTGGAATGGTGGGACGTCTGGAGGAAGAAACGAAATATCAGTTCGCCTCGCTTGTCATCAATCTGAAACGCGGAAGCACCAATGGATTGATCAAGACGCTTTCAGATATGGGTCTCTTGACGGACGAAATAGATATGGCCCCCTTAAGGGGGGATATTGATGAACTGCGAAATAAATATTATGATATCCCATTAAGCCAAATCAGCTTAGGCGGAGCAGTCAATGACCTGTTCACGGTTGCCAATCGTCACCAAGTCCAAATCCCACCCGAATTCACGATGCTCGGCAAGGCTCTGCTTACAATGGAGGCCATTGTCGAAGGATTAGATCCGAATTTCAGCATCATGAAGGCAGCTGAACCTTTTGGGGAAAAGCTTTTTAAAGAACGCTACAACCCCAAAAACATTGCGAAGAACGTCTGGAATCAATTCATCGAGTCTGCTGAAGCCATTGCCGAACTGCCCAAGGATATCAGGGAAGTGACAGGCATCATTAAAAAAGGGAAATTGCGGCTCGATATCAACATTCCCGAACTTCAAGTTTTTTTACATAAGCTTGATCAAATCTCGAACCGGCTGTCTTTCAGTATCATCCTGCTTGCATTCAGCATAATCATGGTCGGTCTCATTATCGGCTCGGCAATAGGCGGGGAAACCTTGATCCTTTGGAAGATACCGGTTATCGAAATTGGTTTTGTCGTTGCAACCCTGATGTTCTTACTCATGCTCTACACTATTTTCAGATCCGGAAAAATGTAAAACTCACTTAAAACGGGATTCAGATTGGTCTCATCCCGAACGTGGAGTAGGAAGCAATTTATCATGGAAACCATAGCCCAAAAACCAGCGGTAAGCCATATTTGTTTCAACATCTTCAATTGTTTTACTCATTGATCGAATTCCGATTGAAAGTCAGTGAGTGTACAAGCAAAAAAAATGTAGACAAACTCGATTTTCATCGAGTTTGTCTACAATCAAGGGAACCCCTTTGGTAAAGGGGTTCCCTTTTCTTGATTTGATTCATTGGTTATTTATCCGACGTTCATATGAAACGGCATACGCACTGTGGCGAAAATGTAAAATCCGGTCTTCCGTGCATTCGATTCCTTCAGGAATATTGGTTGGATCAAACAATAAAGTATCTTTACACACTTCCGATTTTTTCGAGATCATTAAATGCCCTATCGTGATTACTTGTTTATCTTCCGACCAAGCTTTAGTCGGATCGTCAGTCGGGTCATTTTCCCCTCCTATTTGGATGTTCAATTTAAAGCCCACCGGTCCTTCTTTAAGCCTTTTTTCCATTTCTTCATCCAGATACTCCGGCGACTGCTCGGCAACCTCCCCTTTTTCTAACATACTAAGGCCGGCATCTGGCACCCACTCATACTTGATTGCCTGCCGCCTTCCTTCCTTGTTAATGAAATAGAATGCGTGAATGGAGTAATATTGGCACGTTGAAAAGCTGGCTGGAGAACGCATTTCTTTAAGCATTTGTAGGCTTGCCTTGCTTTCAGGGTATTTCCACAGGATTTTTGCAAGCTCTTTCAGATTGGGGAAACCTTCCATTGCGGATTGGAAAAAGCCAGCAATATCAACAAACGCTTGCGGTGTTTTCGCAAAGAATAACGGAATGGTCACAGTAATAAGATCTGACACCTTTCCATTCGGCAAATGAAACTTGACTGCCATGCCCTTTACAGGGGAAATGGCATCAGGATGGCTTGGAATCGGTGAGCTATTTGAAAACCGAATGATTGCCGGCACGGCTTCATCCTGTAGATGCGAAGCGACCGTTAAGGGGGACGCTTTTCCGTTTGGGGTAAAAACCCCCTCATAAACATATCCCCTTGCATGCACACGCCGATAACCAGGATGTGTTCCTGCTACATTTTCAATCACATTTATTGCTTCCCTGGCCAGTTCAGGTTTGTAGTCGTCGGTTCCTTCCATGATACTCACCCCACCTTTTCAGATTATTATCCATTATTACATGTACCCCTTATTCCATTAGCTTATTCTTTCTTGAATCACCGAAAGCATTGATTGCAAAAAAACACCTGGCGCTGCAAACATATGTCATATCTTTATGGACACGTGATTTTATCCTTTAATTCTAGAACCGTTCAAAATGATTGGCATATACAGATCTCTTTTTCTTCCACTATAAAAATACTCATTCCTGTTCCGGCTCTACCTGTGAAAGGATCACATGGGTAACGGTTGCTGCAAAAGGAATGGTCCGATTGATGAATTCCTCCACTTCTTCAAGGCTCTGAGTGTGGATTTTCAGCATAAAGCAAGCCTGCCCGGCAATGCGATAACAAAAGTCAACATTCGGTACCTTGGAGATATACTTTTTGAATTTCTCATATTCCCCATTTTTTATCGTAGCTTCCACGATACACTCAATTGGAAAACCGATCTTTTTATGATCAATCTCGGCAACATACCCTTTAATGATCCCGAACGACTCCATTTGCCGTACCCGATCGGCAACGGTTGGGGCCGAGAGGTTTACTTTCTTTGCCAATTCCCTCATGGAGATTCGGCTATTCAACGTCAATTCGGCAAGGATGCTCTGGTCTTTCTCATCTATTTTCATTTTTAAATTATTTCCCTTCTTCTCTTTACATTCATTCATTATTAAACCACATTACTTTACAAACGGAATTAAAATTCCTGGATTTTTATAATAGGATTATCTCAAAGGAGAGATGTTCATGACAAGAATAAAAAAATCATCACAGGGCTCCAGTCCATTTCAAAGATTATTTCATTCTGAAGAGATTTCGGATAAATGGTCGGATCTCGCAGATTGCATATCTGCAGATGGGAAACTTTCGGGAAAATTGAAGGAAAACGTCAGAAGGGTGCTGGCATACGGTAATGGCTGCTCATACTGTCAGGCAAAAGGGACTCCGCTAAAGCCGGAAGATATGAAAGAAAGCTATGCAATTGCCTTTGCGGAAGTATTTCTCTTGCAACGTGAAAAAACGGAGGAAAAGTTTTTCCAAGTATTGAAGGAAGTGTTCAGTGATGAAGAGATTTCTGAACTATTGGCATTCATTTGTTTTACAACCGCCCAGCAATATTTCGGCGCTTTGATGGATTTAAAATAACACAAAAAAAGGAACAGGCCTTCCGCCTCGTTCCTTTCTGTAAAAAACCTACATTCTACCCTTCATTAGTTTGAACGATATCCAAATCCTTTATCATCATCAATTGAATGACCGCCTAGGATTTCGCACCATGATCCTCCATTTCATTGATTCTTGGAAGAATGGAGCGTGAAGGTACCGGGGATGTCAAAACCACAGATGTATTCAGATGTCCATAAGGTATTAATCGATCTATCAGTAATCTCATGCTGTCCATATCAGCTAAAGCCGCTTTCAAAAAATATCCAACTGTTCCTGTTACACGGTGGCACTCTATAATGTCTAAATCATTTTTCACTAATTGCTCAAAATCGGTAACAGGGACCTTAAGTTCACTCACCTGAATGAACACAAGTACACCCCTTCCAATTGCCAAAGGTGAAACCCTTGCGCTGAACCCCTCAATGATCCCCTTTTCTTGCAGGCGGTACATTCGTTCAGAGATGCTAGGTCGACTGAGAGCCAATTTCTTCGATAGTTCACTAATCGTAATGCGTCCATCTTTTTGTAAAAGTTCCAGTAAACTGACATCTATTTCATCCATGAAGCAACCGCCTTTCATAATGAAGGAATATAAGCATATATTTCTTTAAAATGTTGTATGGATAGCGAAAAATACATTCTTTTTTGTATGTAATTTTAACAGTTAATATTCTATCATTAAAATAATCAAATAGAAAAAGAAAATTCAGAATTTACCAAAGGGAGGAACCTGCATTGACTTTTACGAAAATCCCGGTTCGACAAAACATCGAAAGCATTAGCCCATATGTTTCCGGCAAGCCCATTGAAGAAGTGCAACGTGAACTTGGCCTTGAAACGATCGTTAAATTGGCATCCAACGAGAACCCATTCGGTTACTCACCTCTAGCAAAAGAAGCCATGCTTACCGAAATGGAGCAAACTTCCTTTTATCCTGAAGGTATGGCGCCTGCATTAGCTGAAAAGCTGGCAAGGAAATTGAAGATCAATAAAGACCATATCATTTTAGGTAATGGATCTGATGAAGTGATACGTTTGTTGACACGAACCTATATCCAACAAAATGATGAAGTCATCATGGCTGATGTGACTTTTCCACGGTATGAAACGAATGTATTGATTGACGGCGGCACACCTGTAAAGATTCCTCTTATCAATGGTGTACATGACCTCCAGGGTATGTATGAAGCCATAACAGAGAAAACGAGAATGATATTCGTCTGTAATCCCAATAATCCGACAGGAACGATCGTTCAAAAAGAAAAGTTGCGCTCTTTTATCGAGAAGGTGCCGAAACATATTTTACTGATCGTTGATGAAGCATACTATGAATATGTCGATGATGCAGAATATTTAGAAACCTTGCCATTTCTCAATATGCATTCAAATCTGGTTATCTTACGAACTTTTTCAAAGATTTATGGACTTGCTGCATTAAGGATTGGATACGGTTTAATGGATGCCTCCATCATACAAGAGCTAGTTAAAGTGAAGGAACCCTTCAATACCAATCGTTTAGCACAGGCTGCGGCATTCGCTTCCCTCGACGACCATCCATTTGTTAAGAATTGTGTTCGTAAGAATGAGGAAGGAAGAAGATATTTAGAGAATGAACTAAGCAAGATGGGTTTAACCTTCTTCCCTTCACATGCCAACTTCTTGATGGTCAAATTGAACCAGCCTGGCAGGGAGATTTTTGAGAAGTTATTAATCCAGGGTGTCATCATCCGTTCAGGTCATTTGCTAGGCTATGAAAATACCATCCGTGTGACCATCGGCACTCCGCTTGAAAACGAGAGATTCATAGCATCCTTACAACATATAATCAATAAAACATCTGGAGCATGACCACTCGAAATGAAGTTGCACAATATCAGTGATCAGTAATGAAAGATACGACATGGACGCCTATGCCCCTGTCGTATCTTTTACGTGGATTTATTTAGCGATATTCTTTTCTATAATAGGTGTTTCCTGTTTGTCCACACTTTTAAATTTAAAAATCGAAATCGAGATTAAGGCAGCCAACACAATCAGGCAAGCAATGATACTGATTCGATTCTGATCGCTGAACACGAACGTGACACAAATGATGCTTAACGTGATTACGGTAAACAAGGTTACATATGGAAATCCCCACAATTTAAAACTCGGAGCTTTGGGATATGAATTGCGAAGTTTAAGCTGCGCTAAGCAGATGCTGATCCATACAAGTGATACTACAAAACCCGGAAACGCCATTAATAGAGTAAATGCCTTGTCCTGTGCAACGAAAGTAATCATGGAGCCGACGACCAATACACCTGCACTTAATAGCAAACTGTACAAGGGAACGCCATTTTTTGATACATAAGAGAACGACTTGGGAGCTTCCCCTTCTGCAGCTAAAGAATGCAGCATTCGGGTACACCCATATATCCCAGAGTTAGCGGCTGATAAGACGGCCGTAATCAAAATGAAATTCATGATATGTGCAGATCCCTGAAAACCTGACATTGACAACACCTGTACAAACGGACTTGCCTGGTCGCCAATTTCATTCCACGGAATCAAACCGCAGATTACAAGTATCGGTAAGGTGAAGAATAATACAACTCTCCAAATATAGTTTTTAATGACCTTAGGTAAAATGCGTTCTGCATCCTTCGCTTCCGTTACCGTCACCCCTATTAACTCGGAACCGCCATAGGAGAACATGACGATCAGTAATGCCGAAAAGATGGACATCCACCCATTCGGGAAAAATCCTCCATGCCCTGTGAAGTTTTGCAGATAATTAGATCCGCCGCTTGGGATCACACCAAATAAAATACAGGCTCCCAATATGATGAATAAGATGATCATTGTAATTTTAATGCCGGCAAACCAAAATTCGAATTCACCATAATTTTTGACATTCATCATGTTAATCCCAATGATGAAGGCCGCACACCCTAAACTTAATATCCATAGCGGGATTACCGGGAGCCAATACTGCAAAAAGCTTCCTGCCACCACTACCTCGATGACACAAACGGACAGCCACATAAAACAATACATCCAGCCTACGATGAAGGAAAAGCGCTTACCGAATGCTTTCTGAACGAAGCCTTTCATATTCGTATTTGGATAGACAATTGCCATTTCCGCTATGGCACCCATGACTACTAGCAATAACAATCCTGCAAAAATATAAGTGAATATGACTCCTGGCCCTGCTAACGATATGGTTTCGGCACTTCCTTTAAAAATCCCAGTACCTATTGCCCCTCCCATTGCCATCATGCTAATATGCCTCGGCAATAATTTCTTTTGCAATGACCCACCATTTGACTCCATTTACATTTGCCTCCTTCATTCCATAATTTTCTCGTATAAATTAAACCCATTTCAATCGTTGAATGGCGAATAGATTTGTTATCTCATCAACCGTTATGGTTTAGGAGTGGAAGGATCCAAAGCCTTATTGAAAACTCTATACTTCCCCAAAGTAAAAATGATATCAATATGCCGATGGTTTTACAAGAGGGAATCATTGCAGGCCAAGGTCAAACCGGGACAGAATTCCAAATGGAGTGAGTTTACCGATAGCCTTGCCTTTCGGGGACAATTACCAGGTTTTTGACTCCATTAAGATAAATCATTCTAATCGGGGATTACATTGGTAATCCCCATGACTTTACCTTTTCCTATTTATTTACGATGTGAATGGCATGTCCCAAAACTGCCTCAGCCGCTTCCAGCCACCCCTCGGTCAAGGTTGGATGGGGATGCATGCTGAGTGCTATATCTTCGACCCGAGCCGCCAGCTCAAGGGCAAGGACCCCTTCACCTATAAGGTTGGAAGCATCAGCACCTACCATATGCATTCCGAGCAATATATGGCTATTGGCATCCACGATCACTTCTGCAAATCCGTCCGTTTCATCCGTTGCAAGCGCCCTTCCGTTGGCACTGAACGGGAATTTGCCAACCTTGACGCTGTATCCCTGTTGTTCAGCTTCTTCACGGCTTAAACCAACACCAGCTATTTGTGGTTCCGAGAAGATTACATAGGGAACATAAGGCGAGTCAACGGCACTCGGCATCCCCGCTATCACTTCAGCTGCCACGATTCCCTGTTTGGACGCTCGATGGGCAAGAGCCGGACCAGGCGTGGTATCACCGATGGCAAAGATGTGCGGGACATTTGTACGGCATTCCATATCCACTGCTATATGGCCTTTCTCTCCAACCGTCACTCCAGCCCGATCCAGGCCAATTTCTTCAGTGTTAGGGACCCTGCCAATTGTAACCAGGGTCTTTTCGCTCACGATCGCTTCCGTCCCCTGTTCTTCCGAGGAAACAAGAAGATGCACTTGACCATCCACTACACTCGCTTTCTCTACCCTAGAGGATGTTTTGATATTGATCCCAAGCTTCTTGGCATTCCGGGTGACTTCCTTTACCAGGTTTTCAGCAACGTGGGGGAGTATGCGATTGTCCATCTCAATGATGGTCACTTTAGTACCCAGCTTTGCAAATGCCATACCCAGCTCGATTCCGATATATCCTCCGCCAATGATCGACAAGCTTGCTGGAACTTCCTTCAGTTGCAAAGATGAAGTCGAATCCAATATATATTCTCCATCGACTTTAATGAAGGATGGAATGAAAGGCCTGGACCCCGTCGCAATAATTGCCTGTTCAAACTTGTAGGTTTCAAAATCGCCATCGGTTTCAACTCCAATGCGGTCATCGGATAAAAAAGTTGCTTGGCCTTTAACCACCGTCACTCCGTTTTCCTTACACAAATGGGCAATACCTTGCCCCAACTGGGTTGTGATGCCCGCTTTCCAATCCTGCCAAACTCCCAAGTCCATAGTGGTTCTTTCCTGAGGCAGCTGGATTCCCATTTTCCCTAAATCATTAAGCCCATGATATCGATCAGCTGCGTGAATCAATGCTTTTGAAGGTATACAGCCCCGATTAAGGCAAACCCCGCCCAGTTTATCCTTTTCAACCAGTACGACCGATTTTCCTAACTGGCCGAGACGGATAGCCGCAGCATATCCTCCCGGACCTCCTCCCATGATGACAATATCCGTCTCAACAGCAACTTCCCCTACTACCATTTATCTCATCTCCACAATTAAACGAATTGGATTTTCCAGCAATTCCTTGATTTTATTGGTAAATTGTACCGCTGTTACCCCATCAATCAAACGATGATCGAAAGAAAGAGACATATTCATCATTAACCGGATAACACCTTCCAAATCGCGAACGACCATGCGATGTTCCATTTTATGCAAAGCTAAGATGGCCGCTTCCGGATAGTTAATGATCGGGGTAGCGTGCATCCCTCCGATCGGTCCTACATTGCTGATGGTAAATGTACTGCCTGTGATTTGATCAATACTCAACTTTCCTTCACGGGCTTGAGTTGCCAGTTGCCTGATTTCATCAGCCAGTTGGAAAATGGTTTTTTGATCGGCATGTTTGATCACTGGAACAATGAGACCCTCATTTGTATTCGTCGCAATTCCAATATGATAATAATTTTTCAGGATGATTTCATTGGTTCTTTCATCAATTGAAGCGTTTAATGTTTTGAACTCCTTTAAGGCGATGACAATGGCTTTAACGAAAAACGGCAAAAAAGTCAATTTTATATCCTTATCATCTGAATACTCCTTTAATTGATTTTTAAATTCCTTCAATCGGTCCATTTCCAATTCATCTACATGGGTTACATGAGGAATGGTCGAAACGGACTTCACCATATGTTCAGCGATTTTTTTACGAATCCCTTTAAGCGGAATCCGCTCTTCCCGCTCATTTCCCATTATCGGGGCCAACTCTTGACCTGTCTTTTCATCATGCTGTTTAGCCTTTTCCCGTGTATATGAATCATTTTCTTTAAACTGCTTTAAGTCACTTTCGGTAATTCGCCCAGCCGGACCGGAGCCTTTAACCTTCTCGATATCAATCTTCATTTCCCTGGCCATTTGACGCACGAATGGTGTTGCCAGCGCACGCACTGCCTGATGATGGTGTTTAGTCGTAATATGCTCCGCATTGACATTTACATCACCGGATTGCCCGACTTGGTTTTCTTCTTCATTAATGTCTGTAATCGGAACTGACACATCGTTCTCTTCCTGAATTGTGAATATAGTGGTCCCCACTTCCACGATATCCCCTACGGAAAAAAATATTTTCTTAACCACTCCCGCTGCCGGAGCTGTCAATTCCGCATTGACTTTATCCGTTTGCACCTCAACAATGGGTTGGTCCTGTTTTACCGCATCCCCTTCCTTGATGAGCCATTGGATAATTTCCCCTTCATGCATCCCTTCCCCTACATCAGGAAGTTTAAATTCCATCATGCGTCATCCTCCTTCTCCTTAATCCATTAAAATGTTATCGTTTCGACAATTCCTTTTTTTACACGGTCAACAGTCGGTAAATAATGATCTTCAATTGTAAACGGCGGAACCGGTACATCAAATCCTGTTACACGCTTAATCGGCGCTTTCAGGTAAATAAGAGCTTCATCATTAATGATGGAGATAATCTCCGCACCTAATCCGGCAGTCTTGTGGGCTTCATGGACGATTAATGCACGACCTGTCTTTTTAATGGATTGCACGATCGAATCCCTATCTAAAGGGTATAAAGTTCTAAGATCGACCACTTCACACTTCCATCCTTTTTCTGCTTCAATCTTTTTCGCGGCATTCAATGCCTCCCTTAACATGGCCCCCCATGCAAAAATGGTCAGGTCGCTACCCTCCTGGACCACTTTTGCTTGACCGATTGGTATTCGGTACTTTTCGTCGGGAACTTCTTCCTTAAAAGCCCGATACAATTTAGTCGGTTCCAAAAAAATCACAGGATCTGGATCTTCCAGCGCTGAAATGAGCAGCCCTTTTGCGTCATATGGATTACTGGGTGCAACCACCTTTAAACCAGGAGTATGGGCAAAGAAGGTTTCGACACTTTCGGAATGAAGTTCAGGACCCCTGATTCCAGCACCATATGGCGTACGGATTACGAGGGGCACCCCAAATTGCCCACGAGTACGATACCTCATACGGGCAGCATGGGAAACGAGCTGCTCGAACCCCGGATAAATAAAGGCGAGAAACTGGATTTCCACTATGGGCAGCATCCCGTTAAGAGCCAAACCAATGGCAGAGCCGATGATTCCGGATTCAGCTAATGGCGTATCCACAACTCGATCTTTTCCATACTTCTCATAAAGTCCTTCCGTCGCTCGAAAAACCCCGCCATTCACTCCAATATCCTCACCCAAGATCATCACGCGATCATCATGACCCAGCATTTGGTCCAGCGCTTCCGTAACAGCCTGGAGCATCGTTAAATTTTTGCCCATCATTTCTTCCCGCCTTTCCTTAAGATTTGGTTCAATTCCTGCTTCTGTTCCTTTAGATGCCATGACTCCTCGGCATATACATGGTTAAACATTTCAAGCGGGTCGGATTTCGGATATGCTTCGGCCCTTTTAAGGTGAGCATCGATCAGTTCGTTGAATTGCTTTAACACCAATTCTTCCTGCTCTTCATTCCAATGACCCTCTTTATTCAAATACTTTCTAAGGCGTGTAATGGGATCGCGGTTTTCCCTCCAGAACGTTGAAATTTCGTCCTGATCGCGATATATGTTCGGATTATCTGCAGTAGTATGGGCGCCATAGCGAAATGTAATGGCTTCGATTAATGTAGGTCCTTCCCCTTTAACCGCTCTTTCGACAGCCTCCTTTACAGTCATCCATACGGCAAAAATATCATTTCCATCCACCCGCACCCCATGGATGTCATAAGCGGCAGCCCGCTGGCATATTGTTTTTGATGCCGATTGCTTTTCAAAAGGGACACTGATTGCGTAGCCATTATTTTGGCAGAAAAAGATTGTCGGGGTTTTATAAACGCCGGCAAAATTCAGTGCTTCATGAAAGTCCCCTTCAGAAGTCGCTCCATCGCCAAAATAGGCAATGCTAACATTCTTTTCGCCTTTAAGGTTACTTGCCCAAGCCGTTCCGACTGCATGAACCATTTGAGTGGCAATTGGAACACTTGGAGGCAATATCCTTTTTCCTTCTGGACAAATCGAACCATCAAAATGCGCCATCCAGTATAGGAAAACACGGTATAATTCCTGTCCATGAATGATTGCGGCTCCATGATCACGGTATGTGGGAAACATCCAATCCCCTGCCGACAATGCTAAAGCGCTTCCTGCTTGGGACGCTTCCTGCCCTTCGAAAGGTGCATAAGTCCCTATCCTGCCTTGGCGCTGGAGATTAATTGATTTTCGGTCAAATGTTCTGAGCAGGAGCATGCTCTCATACATCTTTAACATAAGTGATTTATCGATTTTTCCATCAATCGCTTCAATGATTTCCCCATCAGGAGTCAATACACGAAACATTTCCGGCTCAACTCCACTTGAATGCGCTTTCATTATTGGGTTTCCCGTCTTTTCCATTTCATTTCTCCCCTTAAGATAGATTTGTTTCGCAAACTTTCCTAGGTTTTGAACAGTCATGAAATAACAGCCCAAAATGTTTTTATTGGTCTTTCTGTCTGTGATTAAATGCTGTTTCATAAACTACATTTCCTTATATAAAAGGATAATACATCCATGTTTTTAATAATATGTTAAATAGAATGAATTTTTTACATATTACCTTTATTTAGAAGATGTTTTCTGATACTTCACCTTCATTTTGAAAATGAGAACCTTTAATGGGGAGTTTCATATTGATTACCTTCAAAATGTGATATGCCACTTGATCGATTCATACCTTTTCCAAAAAGTATTCAGCACAAAAAAGACCCATTATATAATACATGGGTCTTAGACTGTATAAAAACTCGAAGAAATCAGCTGCCTACGTTTTTTTCAACAGACAGTTGTTTTCAGAAATCCGCTCCCTTTCCGCCGACTGCCTGCCAAGCCTCATCAAAGCAAGCGTCTGCGGGGTCTCGGCTAGCCAGTTTTTTGGCTGGTTCAGAAATCCGAAATTAGAGCAATGTTACCCTTTTTGCATTTCAGGATGGGGTAGGACTTGCATCGGCAATTGCACCCAAAGGTAGAAAAGATCTATTTTTCAAATGTTCCTTTCACGACAGCATGGCCATCTTTGACCATCATCTGCCCCATCGCGATAACACTATTTATTTCTAGAGTTCGTTGATTCATCATGATGATGTCCGCGTCCTTACCTACCGAAAGCTTTCCCTTTGCAGAAAGCTTTAAAATGTTTGCCGGGTTTTCCGTCACAACTCGTAGGGCATCGGCAATTGCCACTCCATCCTCGAGGACCGCATCGACAACACAATCATATAACGACATGCAGGTACCAATGTTCAAACCGCGCAGGTTACCGCTTCCATCGAAGTCAGGCAGGCTGGCTTGCCCATCTGAAGTTATGGTGATCTGCCCGATTTCAACGCCTTCTTCTAGTGCCATTTTAATTGCTGTACTTGCTTTGACCTCGCCTTCTTCAAGGAATTTCTGGATTGTACTTGTCGTAAAATCTATATACCCCCCTTTTTTTGCATATTCCACCCCAGCATTGAATAAATGCGGATTTCGGTTTATATGCGTAGGGTAGAACTGAGTGATCGGAATTTCCGTTGTCTCGACAACTTCTTCAATTACGTGCAAATGATCTAGACTGTCGCCGACATGAATATTGACGATACCGCTTTTCCCGGATAACAGACCTCCATTACGTGCCTGCGAGGCCAGTTTAGCGAGTTCGGCTGCAGTCGGCTGCGAAGAACGATGATCGGCAATGGCTATTTCGCCAACACCGATAATTTTATCCACAAGAATCAAATCATCCTCGATCTTACCGGTTAACGTCTTGACTGGAACTTGATACGAACCAGTCTGAACGAAGCAGCTAATTCCTTCTTCTTCAAGCGCTCTCGCTTTGGCGAGCAGTGCAGGCATCGTCCTTGTCGTTCCATCTGTGCCGATGACCCCTACCAATGTCGTTATACCGGCTAAAGTGGCATCTGTTAATTGGATTTCAGGTGTGCGCGTTTTAAAGCCCCCTTCCCCGCCTCCGCCGATAATATGTACGTGAGCATCTATAAAACCCGGAGCCACAATTTGACCACTCGCATCAATCACTTTCATTTCAACGAAATTGGCAGGAACATCAATCTGGTCCTCAATGAAGCCAATTTGCTTTCCAACCAAGAGGATATCTTTTTGGCCCATATATTCCGGACCATAAAGCTCCCCATTTTTAATAAGCGTGAGCATCGTTCGTTCCCCCTCAAAAAATTGAAATTTTCAAATAGGTTTCAAAATCTTTCACGCGGGTAAATATACAACATGACCCGCTAACAATTACATAAAAAAATCCAAACATACTTGTTCATTTTTAAACGTTGTAGCTGAATTGACATCTTGATTATGCTTTTACAAAAGTATAAAAACAAAAGGAGTAAACGACATGAATAAAGTGATTTCTTCTGACATTCAAACAAATAAAAGATTATCCATGCGACAAATCATGAACCTATATCAAGTTACAAAAGAATTTAAAGGGAATATATATTTTATCTGCAACCATAAATTGGTCGATGCCAAGAAACTGTCGACTTTTGTATCCTTTGTGCTCATTCTTCAAGAGTGTGCAACCATGAAAGTCATACTTGAAGGCGAGAATGTACACACCATGCTTGAAAAAGTACAGGCTATTTGTAAAGAAAATGATGAAAGTGCATTTCGTTTCCAATCGAACCAAACCGTAAATATTTAAAAGAATCCAACTACGTTTTGAAGAGGGTGTATCTATATGAGAACCATTTTAATGGTGATAGGCGCAATCGTCGTAATCGGCATAATAGCAAATCTCATTTTTTAAGAATGATGAAAGACTGTCAATGATTGACAGTCTTTTTTTGTTGATTTGATTTAGAAGGGCTTGATCATGCTCCCGGACCTGGGAATCACCACGGAACCTCCCAGTCCCTCCATTTATTCAAGCCTTCCCTTATTTCATTTCCTTTATCAATCCAATATTGTCTCTTCTTCTCCTCTTCTTCCTTCTCCTGTTGCTCAGCTATAAGTGCCTGTTGTTCTGCTATAAGCGGACCGATATCTTGAGCTTTAAAAGATTGAGCAGCTTGATTCTGTAAGGCTTTCGACATTATTTTTTGAAAGATGAGCGCACTTCCCTGACTGCTGTGTGTCGTTAGATAATGTTTTGCGTCCGTCTTATCATATCCCGCCCAAACAGCACAGACCAGCGAAGGTGAATAACCGATGAACCATTGATCTTTAACCCCTGATACTCCTTCGATGGGAACTTGTGTAGATCCTGTTTTACCTGCTATTTCATAACCGGAAACAGCCGCGTTTTTCGCTGTGCCATATTCCACTGTTCCAAGCAGCATGGCGTTCATTTTGTCGACGGCGCCTACAGAGGTCACTTTGGTGCTTTTCTCTTTCCAGGCGGCAACCTCTTTTCCATCGGCATTTTCTATCCTTACGATGGCGTGGGTTTCCATCCGTTCCCCTTCGTTGGCGAAAGCAGAAAAGGCTCCTGCCATCTGCAGCGGGGACACACCTTTTTTCATCCCTCCTAAAGCGATAGACAGGTTTCGATCATCCTTGTCATATGGAATCCCAAACCGCTTAAGTGAATCAAGCCCCCTATCGATTCCAATCTCATTCAATAGCCAAACCGTCGGTACATTCAAGGAATTCATCACCGCTTCATACATGGGGACTTCTCCTTTATATTGACCACTCAGGTTTGTTGGCTCATATTCACCGAAGCTCATTTTTTCATCCTTTAAAGGGTCAGTGATATCATATCCCTCTTCAACAGCCGGCGTGTAAACGACAAGCGGTTTAATGGATGAACCAGGAGACCTTGTCAGTTGGGTTGCCCGGTTGTATCCCATGAATTGGTGTTCACCCCTCCCGCCGACAAGTGCTTTTATGCCGCCTGTTTCAGGATCAAGAAGGACAGACCCGCTTTGAACCAGTTCATCTGTACTCGTTCCAACCGGAAAATTGGCTGAATTCTCATACACGCTTTCTGTAGCCTGCTGCATGGACTGGTCCAGGGTCGTGTAAATTTTATACCCCTTTGAAAGCAGCTCCTCAAGCTTAATTCCATATTTACTCGATGCTTCCGATAAAACATGATCGACATAATAAGGATACTTACCTCTCAATGGATCGGTTTCCTTCTCCCCCATAAGAAGTGTCACCGTATCTTTTTTTGCCGCCGCTTCTTCATCTTTCGTCAAATAACCATGTTCCGCCATTCGCGAAAGAACCAAATCACGCCGCTTCACTGCACCGTCCAAATTCTTGTATGGATCAAGTTTGGATGGCAAGTTAATGACTCCCGCCAGCAAAGCTCCCTCGGCAACGGTCAACTCAGAGACCTCTTTTGAAAAATAAATATTTGCAGCCTTTTTGATTCCCCATGCCCCATGGCCAAAATAAACTTGATTCAAATACATTTCCAGGATTTCATCTTTTGTATATTTATTTTCAACTTCCTGGGCTAGAAAAAACTCTTCTATCTTCCTCTTCAGTGTTCGATCTGATTCCAGCATCGTGATTTTCACAAGCTGCTGGGTGAGCGTGCTCCCGCCTTCAACAACACTTCCAGCCTTCGCATTTTTAACCAAAGCCCGCATGATCCCTTGATAATCTATGCCATGATGTTCATAAAAACGGTGATCCTCAATAGAAACCACTGCTTGTTTCATATGTTCCGGGATTTCATCTATCGCAACGCCCTCGGATTTATTTGCCGTGATCGTACTGGCTAGATTCCCATCCAGATCATAGATACCTGTCGGTTGCTGAAGACTATTTTCAAGATGACTTATATCAGCACCCTGCCTGAAATAAAATAGTGAACCGGCGCCTAAAACCGCAATCGCCAATATTATAATTAGACCTAATTTCACTAACCCTCTCATTTGTACCCCCATTTTCCCATCTGCGACATGTTTCATTAAAAATATTTTACCCTTTTTGTTAAAGAAAACTCGTCGATTGAATAAAAGGCGCTCTTTTCTTGTAGCTCTTTACACGCGAATCGGCATCCTTACCGATAATATCCCTTCACCGTCTGTGCCTGCCAATTAACTGAAGGACCAGGTTTCATCCTACCATTTTAACTATGCTCGTATCTATCCTTTACCCGTAAAAGGCAATCTATATACCGATTTTAGGCGTGAAGCCATTTAAAAGCGGGTATAACACTATAAGGTCTTATAACGGGGAGAGATGATAGTAATGAAAGATTTGAAACATATTGTCGTCGCTTTTGATGGAAATGAAGAAAGTAAACGGGCCGTCGAATATGGAGCAACATTGAAAAAGGCCTTTCCAAAAGCTGAGTTGACCGTAGTTCATGTCCTAAATGATAAGGTTGAACAGCGTATCATGGGTAACGCCTCCGCGCCGGGGTTCGTACCCTCTGCCGGATTTTATGTGGATCCAGTCCAGACACATCCTGTTGTTGAAGTTGACCAGCCAGGAAATCAAAAGGTAAATGACACCCCTTCCGCCCTCGAGAATAGTATTCAGAACGCAGAAAGTAATACGTTGAGATTGTTAAGTGAATGTCAAGTGACGGGGAAATTCGAACTATTGGAAGGGCATGCGCCAGATAGCGTATGTGACTTTGCAGCGAGAACTTCTGCTGATCTTATCGTTGTGGGCAATAGCGATAAAAGCGGTTTGGAAAAATTCTTCCTTGGCAGTACAAGTAGTTCCATTGCGAAAAACGCACCATGTTCGGTATTCATTGCAAAATGAAGAATGAGCGGTTTTTTCCCTAATGGTTCGAGTAATACATTCTCCGAATAAGGCCGGGTTCATATAGAATCCGGCCTTTTTGCTAATAGGATTTTTTCAGTATTACATTCGGAGCACCCGAAAGACAACGGGTTGCTAATTGCTGTCAAAAAACTACATCCTGCATCAGTGCAGACTACCAGGTTCAAAATGCCTGAACCAGAACCATTCACTCTTATCCTTAGGCTCCCCTTGTGGAAGTATTTAATTTTCGATCATCGGTTAGAATATACTATTAGTTTCCTTAAATGAGAATTAAAGAAACTGTACATGTCTTCGAATTCACTTTTCACCATTTAGTGTAAATATATTTTCATTTATCCAACTTCTTTACAGACTTTCAATACACCTGCTGATAACCAAGTTAGATGGCTAAATACGACAATTTTTCTATAGACTCACTAAAGTTTGATTTGGTATCTTTATTAAGCCTAATTTACATTGGGGAGGGAATGGACATGGATAAACATTCGATATCAGCTGAAAAAGGCGCCTACATAAGCATTGCCGCTTACATATTCTTGTCTGCTCTTAAATTGTCATTTGGTTATTTCGGTGATTCTAAAGGGCTTTGGGCTGATGGTTTAAATAATACGACCGACATCATCGCTTCCATAGCCGTTTTGATTGGTTTGAAAATTTCAAAGAGACCTCCTGATGATAATCATTCATATGGTCATTTACGGGCGGAAACCGTAGCGTCATTGGTAGCTGCCTTCATCATGATCACAGTGGGCCTTCAGGTTGTATTCAGTGCCATTGAATCCTTCTTTCACCAAGATTCAACAACCGTTCCCAGTATGCTGACCGGATATGTCGCTCTATTCTCTGCAATCTTCATGTACGGAATCTACCGTTATAACCTTACATTAAGTAAAAAAATCAACAGCTCTTCCATCTATGCCGTTGCTCAGGATAATCGTTCCGATGCCCTTGTCAGTGTTGGTGCTTTCATTGGAATCATCGGCACTAAGATGGGAATCCCTTGGCTGGATGCGATAGCTGCAGCAGTCGTGGGGGCCATCATATGCAAAACTGCCTGGGATATCTTTCGTGATGCTTCCATCTCTTTAACCGATGGTTTCGACGAGCAGCTCCTGCAAAAGATCGGACAAACCATAATACTGACAGAGGGTGTTAAAGACATGAGTGAAATTAAAGCCCGGATGCATGGAAGTGAAATCCTGCTCGAAACTACCGTTCATGTCAACCCTCTTTTGACCGTCATTCAAGGTCATGATATTACCGTTAGAATCGAAGAAAATCTTTTGAAGGAATATAATATCCAGCATGTGATCGTTCACATCGAACCATATGCATTTCATAAAAAAGGTAACCGTCATTAACTTTACGGGTACCTTTTTTCGTTATTAATTCCTGTAATTACTGTAATAAAACTGTGTCAAAAAAAGGTATTTATTGATTGATTGCCGAATATTTATCCAATTGACACATGTTAAAAGAACAGTAATCTGTTATCATGAAAGCAAGTTGTAATTATTTTGATATTTTGTAATTTTATTCAAATAAAGCACTTTCTGGGTCAAAGTAAATTCATTTTCCTACAGTATGGAGGGCAAAATGGTATCTAATCGAGAAATGACCATTCACTTTTTATCTTCTCAAAAAAACAGTATCATTTCCAAATGGAAAGATGAGTTGCTGCATTTACCGGACGGATACTTGGGGTATTTTAAAGGAGAAGTGGAAAACATTTTTAATTTGCTAATGGATCAGGTTGGAAAATCGGATACTGACATAGACGATGTACTGAAGGTCGTAGGAGAAAAAATTGCGGCTGATCGCGTTACTAAGCAATTGGATATGGAAAATTTCTTTTCCACTGCAACCATCGGGAGATCCGTCATCATAGAGCACATTTTGAATTCCGAAGCACCTAGAGAAGAAATATCGGCTCTAATAAAACGGGTAAACGTTTACTTCGATAAACTCATTCATTTTGCATTATCCCATTATACCGAATTGAAAACGATGGAACTTGAAGAACGCTATCAATTCATAAGCCCAAACCATAAAGACCGTTTGACGCTCCTTGGCCAAATGACCTCGAGCTTTGTCCATGAATTCAGAAATCCACTGACTTCCATCATGGGATTCATACAATTATTACAGGCAGAACAACCTGAGATAAAGTACCTTGATATCATTTCAAAGGAATTGGATCAGCTAAATTACCGGATCACTCAATTTCTTAATATTTCCAAAAAGGAGACTTCAACAACACAACCTGATCTATTTTCCATTGCTCAGCTTGTGAATGAGGTGATCGAATTTTTATATCCCAGCATTTTGGAAGTTAATGCTTCCATTACATGCAATATTGCCGAGGATGCCGTAATTTCCGGTTCTAAAGAAGAATTTCGTCAAGTTTTACTAAATATTATATTAAATGCTCTTGATGTGGTTGCAGGAATGCCTTCCCCGTCCATTTACATTTCAGGATCTGAATCGCCACCCGGCATTCTTACTTTAAATATATCGAATAATGGGCCGAAAATACCTGACGACGTCCTGCCGAATATTTTTGAGCCATTCATCACCACAAAAAAAAGGGGAACCGGATTGGGATTATTCGTCTGTAAAGAAATCGTTTTGAAGCATCAAGGAACCTTATCCTGTCACTCTACCGATTTCCTAACGACCTTTTCCATACAATTAAAAACTAAATAATGGATAAATATCCTTTTTTCCTTAGGATTTTAGTGTGAAATTTTTGACTGATTGACGTCCAGTTACTTATACTAATAGGAAGGTTCCACTACTGATCGAGGTGAATGATCCTATAGATTGAAAATAAAAACCAGATTTCATACAAGATAGACGAATTATTTTTCCATCTAACATTTTATATACTAATATCATTTCATTCATTATTGGTTTTGGGAGGTGACTGGGATAATTAAATCGTTCGGCACATCTGGCGATTCAATAAAGTCCCACACTAATTGGACATATTAAGTTTTTTATTTGTCATTATTTTAATTGCTTTAACAGCCTTTTTTGTAGCCTCGGAATTTTCGATCATAAGGGTTCGCAGCTCCAGGATCGATCAATTGATTGAAGAGGGAAACAAAAAAGCCATTGCGGTAAAGAAGGTTACATCCGATCTTGATGAATACCTATCCGCGACACAGCTTGGAATTACCGTTACTGCCCTTGGACTGGGGTGGCTAGGGCAACCGACCGTCCTCAAATTGGTCGGGCCCTTATTCAATGCCTTGAATATCCCTCAAGAAGTCACAAGCATTCTGACATTCGTCATTTCATTTTCCCTGATTACGTTCCTGAATGTGGTTGTAGGTGAATTGGCTCCTAAGACGGTTGCCATCCAAAAGGCTGAGCAAGTGACCTTGGCAATTGCCGGGCCGCTGATTTTTTTCCATAAGATAGCCTTTCCCTTCATCTGGGCCTTGAATCATTCTTCCCGATTCGTTGTCGGATTATTTGGCTTTAAGCCAGCATCCGAAAGCGAAATAGCCCATACGGAAGAGGAATTGCGTTTCATCCTGTCAGATAGCTATAAAAGCGGGGAGATTAACCAGTCGGAATTTAAATATGTAAACAACATCTTTGAATTCGATGATCGTGTTGCCAAAGAAATCATGGTTCCAAGGACAGAAATCATGACCATATCCAAGGATGAAACGGTACAGGAATTCGTCGATGTGGCCAAATTGGAAAAATACACCCGATATCCTGTTGTCGAAGGTGATAAAGACCATGTCATCGGCCTAGTGAACTTAAAGGAAGTTTTCTCGGATCTTATTAAGAACCGGGAAATCCATATCAAAGCGATTGAAAATTACGCTCGTCCGATCATTCGGGTAATGGAAAATATACCAATTCACGATTTGCTGTTAAAAATGCAAAAAGAACGCATTCATATGGCTATTTTGATGGATGAATACGGCGGAACTTCCGGACTTGTCACAGTCGAGGATATCCTCGAGGAAATCGTTGGGGAAATTCGTGATGAATTCGATATCGATGAAGTTGCCTCAATCAGGAAAATTAAAGATGGACACTATATTTTAGACTCTAAACTTCTTGTAAAGGAAGTGAATGATCTACTTGGCATTCACTTGGAAGAAGATGATGTCGATACTATAGGCGGATGGGTCCTTACGGAAAACTATGATGTGAAGGTAGGGGACATCATGGAAAAAGACGGATTCTGCTTTAAAGTGATTGAAATGGAAGATCACGCCATCCGTTCCATTGAGGTCACAAAAAAGGTCGTACATCTTTCTCTTGAAGAGGACCTTACCCAAGGTTAATGATCAAAAACAGCCACGTAAAAGTTTATTTTACGTGGCTGTTTTTTCGATTTTTTTCATTTATCGGGAAACCGTCCCATTTTTTTGACCGTTACGATTGGAGGTGTGTTCTTTTTTTTCCATAAGATATACAGCATGATGAGGATAAAGGAAAAACCAGCAGCCGGTATTAGATAAGGTTCAGTTATTTCCCGGATTTGCTGCCAATTCTCGCCGAGGATCCTTCCTAAGGTCAGGAACAATATGGTCCAAGGTATGACAGCCGCAACCGTATAAAATATAAACTTCCATACGGACATCCTCGCAATTCCGGCAGGGATGGAAATGGCATGGCGAACAACCGGAATGAATCGAGCCGTAAAAACCACGCCCACGCCATACCTCTTAAACCACTCTTCAGCATGTACAATATGATTTTCTTTAATCAGAATATATTTTCCATATTTCAAGAGAAAGGGCCTTCCTCCATAATACCCCGCCCAATAGAGAAATAATTGTGCCATCGTCCCGCCTGCCACACCTGCAAGAACAGCTCCCCAAAAATTCATTTTCCCCTGGCCGACCAAATAGCCACCGTATCCAAGTACAAGCTCACTCGGGATGATTTCAACCATCAGCCCCAATAAAATCCCCAAATAGCCCATTTCCGCAAACCAATTCAATATCGTCATAATAAGCTGTGATATCATGCTATCGGACTCCCCTTACCGCTAATTTCAAATTGTTTGTCCTTCTATCCTATTCAGCTCACAACGTTCTATTCGATTTTTCATATCCAGTTTCACAATGCACCACATTCAGGATTGCACAAAAAAAGACCAGTGTTATGTACTCCGGTCCCTTTACATCAATATTCTTTTAGTTCCCCTTTTGGGGAAATTCGAGAAAAAACAGCGGTAGTGAGTAAGGATGAATCATTTTGTGAAACACTAGTGAAAATCTCCTGCCGTGATTTCGTTTTTTCAATATGAATCCCGAGATCTTTATACTTGTTGATTATTTGATTATTCATGCTTACCCTCCCTTTCTGCTTTACCGTTATCCTTTAACTTCCCATTTAACGAAGTGATAAAACCTGTTTAAACAATTCGATCATAAAAACAATCAATTGACATGAATGGTTTGCAGTTGGTGTTCATGCACTTCGTCTTTTTCAACATGTACCTGGACCTTATAGGTTCCCGCTTCTTCGAAAGATACCTTATTTAGATATGTTCCATTCCCACCTTCTTCAGCTTTAGTGAAATGACTCTCTTCGCTGCCTTCCTTCCACACCTCGAAATTCACATCTGCATTTGTCAATGGCTTCCCATTCAATTCAACTTTCGCTTCAAAGTTCGAACTGTTTCCTGCCTTTACAGGGTTACTTTGAAACCCGATAGATACATCCGTACTAGGATGAACCGATGCACCTTCACTTTCATGTTCAGGAACGACAACTTCTTTTTCAGGCATTACATGAAGGCCTTTAGCCGTTACATGGGACACTACAATATATTTGCCTTGTTCCTCAAAAGTATGCATCACTTGATACATGCCACTTCCAGTATTCTTTGCTTCAAGCATTTCCCGTTTATCCTGTCCTGACTTTCTCACTTCAAACAGCACCTCATCAGCTTCATTCACCAATTGGCTTCCCTGTTTCACTGTCGTTTCAAGAATGACTTCTTTTCCAGGCTCCACTTTCCCTTTTATGACAATTGATGCATCCATCGATTCTGGAACAGCACTGTTAACTTCCTTATCCTCTGGCATTTCAGACTCTTGACACCCTGCAAGCATAACTAACAACGCAGTACACATATAAAGTTTTTTCATATGAACTTCCCTTTACTATTTATTAGACTAAAAATCTGTCCTCTTCATATTGCCCATCCTTTCCTTTTTTAAGATTTTTATACATAGTTTAACTTCAAATGATTCGCATTACGGTGACTGAAGTCAGCATGGCTACCGCGATGATCGTTAAAAACGAATATAAAAAGATTGAAGTCCCCACAACGCTCAATCCGCAAAGCAGTACACACCCATCAATGAAAAAAATCAGCAGACCAACATTGAGTCCACTTTTCCTGGAAAGGATCTGTGCCAACATATCGGTTCCGCCTGTAGAGGTCCCATACCGAAGCATTAAACCGATTCCAAGTCCAATCAACCCTCCCCCGAATATCGCACTTACATAAATGGGAAGGTCCCATCCTGTGACAGCGTCGGAAAAAATATCGATGCATAAAGAGGAAAAAAGCAAGCCATGCAGGCTGTTCAGGAATAATTTTTTTTCAAAGTACCAAGCATATATATATAATGGAATGCTGCTCAAAATCACACCCAGCCCTGTCGGAAGTCCTATATAGTAATGAAAAATCAGCCCAATCCCTATCATGCCGCCATCCAATAAATGATAAGGTATCAGAAAAAAATTGATTCCCACACCTACAAGCATGCTGCCGGCAATGATCGCTGCCATCCGTTCCATGATCTTCATGGCTGCCACCCCCTTTAATTCTTGCATTTAAACTTGTCTTGGTTTCTATAGAATATGTTTGTACCATCAAAAAAATAATGAAACTGATCAATTTTTATGAAACGGCCCTTAGTTCTCTGAATATTCTATAATATGTTGCAATAAAGTAGAGAAAACAGTCAAAAACAGCTAATTATTAGCTCAAACTGATCCTTTACAAGCAATTTACCGGATTTAAGGTGCCGTAAGCTGTTTGACTGAATGACTAACTCTTTCTATAATGAAAGTATTTAAATTAATTAGATTGAGGTGATTTGATGGGGCATTAAAGAATGTTCGTTTTGACGGACGGGCGCTGCATTGCGTAACGGATATGTGCATCCTTTTGGAAAATGGCTGCATTCCTTCAGACAGAAATTCTTCTATTTCCCGTCTACGCATCGCTAATCGGCATATACTATTATTCTCTTCATCACTAAAAGAAATGGGAGTTCAAGCGGCTGCACTTTTACTGCCACAGGCCTTTTTGAAGCAATCCCGAAAATATTCAGCACGGCAAAAAAAATATACTTGTATATTTTAAAAATGTAGGAGGTGTACTCCTTATTCGTCTCGAAGGCGAGTTAAGGGAGACTATTTGGACATAATAAACTTGGTTCTTATTGCCATTTTAATTGCTTTAACAGCATTTTTTGTAGCTACGGAGTTTGCGATTGTTAAAGTGAGAAGCACGAGGGTCGATCAATTAATTGAAGAAGGAACGCCGAATGCTCTTTCAGCAAAGAAAGTCATATCCAACCTGGATGAATACCTCTCAACATGCCAGCTCGGAATTACCGTCACCGCTCTAGGGCTTGGGGTGCTTGGGGAACCGACAGTTGAAAAGATTTTGCATCCACTCTTGAATCAATTGAATCTTCCAAATTCAGCTTCACATGCACTCTCGGTTGCAATTGCCTTTTCTTTCATTACCTTCATGCACGTGGTTGTTGGGGAATTGGCACCAAAAACATTGGCGATTCAAAAAGCGGAGCAAGTAACTTTATTGGTTTCCAAACCTTTAATTGGTTTTAACAAAATCATGTATCCATTCATCTGGGTACTGAATGGCTCTGCAAGGACGCTTACAAGAATGCTAGGATTAAAAGCGGTTTCCGAACATGATTTGGCTCATACAGAAGAAGAGCTTCGAATCATTGTTTCCGAAAGCTACAAAAGTGGCGAAATTAACCAATCAGAGTTTAAATATGTGAATAAGATTTTTGAATTCGATGATCGGATCGCAAAAGAAATCATGGTTCCACGTACAGAAATCGCAACGGTATCCAAAGATGATACGATCCAGCAGTTTTTCACCGTAATGGCGGAAGAGAATTTCACACGATATCCTGTCATTGACGGTGATAAAGATCATGTTATCGGAATGGTCAATATCAAAGAGCTATTCACTGAAATGATTGACAAGAACAATCAGGCTGCGTCAACGATCGACCGATATGTTCGTCCGATCATCCGTGTCATTGACAGTATCCCGATTCACGATTTACTTTTAAAAATGCAAAAGGAACGGATCCACATGGCCATCCTCATGGATGAATACGGCGGTACGTCAGGTTTGGTTACCGTTGAAGATATCCTTGAAGAAATCGTTGGCGATATCCGCGATGAATTCGACTTGGATGAAGTTCCCGATGTCCGCAAATTAAAAGAAGATCACTACATCATCGATGCCAAGGTATTAGTCAGTGAAGTGAATGATTTACTTGGATTGGATATCAATGATGAAGATATTGATACTATGGGCGGATGGATCCTTACCGAGGATTATGAGGCCAAACAAGGTGATATCCTGACTTATGGTCCCTATAACTTCAGGATAAAGGAAATGGAAGATCACCATATCCGTTATATTGAAATATATAAACAAGCAAAAGTCGTAAGCGAAGTGAAAGAATTCCCGATCATATCACAAACCGAAATCGTTTCATGATTATAACCCCCGTTCCCAAAACAATAGGAGCGGGGGTTTTTTTTTTCATCTGGCACATGAAATAAAATAAATACATATTATATAAAACCTGCTTCATTTAACATTGGATGATCACATGAAGTATAGTTCTACCTTTATTGTTTCATACTGTTAAAAAAGCGATACTTTTTGAAGGAGTGAAGAATCATGAAACTCATAACCATTTGCCAGCACTGCAAAGGGAAAGGGAAAACCCGTTATCTTCAATTCTTTTCCCGGGACTGCAATCATTGCAATGGTCAAGGTAAAGCGGTAAAAGATATGTCAAATTTAAGAAATCAGGCCAAAAACATCTAATAAACTTTCATATTTTGAAGTTGGTTTTAATGACACCTGCCCTCTTTAACGTATCATAAACAATCAGTATCGAAGGCCCAAGGAAAAGCCCAAGGAAACCAAGCATCTTAAACCCTAAATAAAGACTGACCAACGATGCCAAGGGGCTTAATCCCATATTTGCTGAATAGATTTTTGGTTCAATGGTCCTTCTTATGATGGTAATGACCAGGAATAGGATGATGAGGCCAATACCAAGATTATGATTTCCTTGAGCCCAAACGATCGCTGCCCATGGAACCAGCACAGATCCCGTCCCCAAGATAGGAAGAATGTCCACAACCACTATTAACAGTGCCAATGGAATCATATACTTTACATTTAACAACCATAGTCCTCCATAAGCCATGACGAACGTTATTAAGCTCAACAGGATTTGTGCCTTAATGAAGCCTACGGCTGCCATACTTAAATCTTGATAAACTAGCGAAATCTTTTGATAGGTGGATGTCTTTAAATAAAAGACTGCCTTTTTTCTTAATTTAGGCAATTCAAGACTGATTAAGAATAAAGCGATTAAGTAAATTAAAAAGTCAATGAAAAATCCCGGAATGAGTGTAACGAACTGAACCATATCCTGAACAAATCCCTCTGTGAACCCCTCCAGAGCCATGACTCCCTTTTCCATCGTCTGTTCCACCGATTGAATGAGATTTGGCGGCAAAGTTTGCGAATACCGTTCCCATTGCCTAATGACTGGCAATATAGCCGTCAAATACACTTCACGTATGAAACCGGGAAATTCTTCCGAATAGACAATGACCTTCTTGATTAATACCGAAAAAGAAAAATAAGTGATGCTCATAAACCCGCCTACATATAAAACAAATGAAATCAATACTGCCCAAAAACGATGCAGCTTTGCCGTTTCACCAATCATTCTGACCAATCCATCCAAAAGAATGGCGGTGAGCAACGCTAAAATCAACGCCCATGAATAGGGAATGACGATTAATATGACTAAAAGGAGTATCCCCCTCCAAAACCAGCGAAAAAAGACGGCGACATTCACTGAACAAACCTCCTTGCACTTTCCTGTTCTCCTTATATTTATGAAACGGGGTCACATATATTTCGCTTATACGTTTTATTTTCTCAATAAGGGGAAAAAGAGATACAAAGAGATGGAGGGATTGAAATTGGATAATAAAGACAAAGAAAAGTATATTGAGGAGCGTAATGATAAATCCAAGGCCTTCAAGAAAAATCAGGAAAAGCAGCTGGAACGTGATCAAGTGGTCATGCCCATTGATGATTTACCAATTGATGAAATTAAATATGAACAGCAAGAAGAACGAAATAAAAAAGAAACAAAGCACCGCTCCACCAGCGAGAAGTTCTAAACAAAAACCGGCCACTTTTTAGAGGCTGGTTTTTGTTTGCAGGATATACTGCATTCAGCGCGTTTTTTACTTTTCCCAATTTCGTCGGCACTTATGGACCATTTCAATGAAAAATATATTTTTTCCATCATATATTACAAGTAGTAGACTAAAAGGGTCCGGAAAGCGTATCTTTCTTTATTGGTGTACGGCACCACCTTACCCAAAGCTGAACCTTCAAGTCCTCAGGTATGGTTTCTAACTAAATGTTATAACAAAGTTGAATGGAGCGGGTGTCGAGACCCCTGCCGGAAAAGCGCTCCAAGGGAGACCCCGCAGGCGCAAGCCGAGGAGGCTCTCCGTACCAGTGCCTGGAGCGAAATCTACGTCCAAATGGACAACTGTAGGCAAACTCGAATTCTTGAATTTGTCTCTAGGCTGAAATATATTCCATCATAATTAAGGTTCTTCTTGTGATTGTGCCGATGCCCCCCCTTTGTTGTTTTAGATTTTTGGAAGACTGAGCTTTTCCTCAATTCATTCATATTGCCAGAATTTTGCCCTTCCCCGCTTTACTTCCAAAAATAAACATTGACTGAAATAAATGATTCTTTACAATAGACTTTTAAGAATTAAAGAATATAATGGACTGGTCGACCATTATAAAGGAGAATCATATGACGAACCCTACTCAATTATTTCATCAATATTTACAAGTATCGAGATCATTAGTCAGCAAAATGAATGAACAAATTACAGCCCTTGAAATTTACCATAATCAGTGGACAATCCTGAATTACTTAAAGAACTGTGGCTATTCCACAATCCCAGATATTTGCAGTTACCTAGATGTAGACAGTGTGATTATCACACGTTCGGTCAACAGCATGGAACAGAATAATATGATTAAACAAGTTCCGGGTAAAGATGAACAGGAAAAACGAATCGAACTGACCCCCCGGGGCAAAGAGGTACATACAAAATGTCTTAAGATTGCAGAAAAAATCGAAGGAAAAGCACTGGAAGGCATTACTGAAGAAGAACAGGAAGTATTTTTCCAGACGGTCCTTAAAATCCTCAATAATATAAGAAACTAAAATGGGTAGCTTATATCATTGTTGAATAAGTGTGAAGCAAGGAATTTCCTTACTTTCACACCAAGCTATAGCCATGCCTTTTTTAAAAGCCGGATTCCAGCTTCGATTTCCCTTTCGGTTAAACCACCGTACCCAATCAAAATAGTCGGATCTTTCACATTCTTTGAATGATAAACCGATGTTGGGTGGACCTTAACCCCAACACTGGCAGCCCTTTGGATGAGCTCTGCCTCACTGCTGCCGTTTTTTACGTTTAAAAGAACGTGCAATCCTGACTTTTCACCGATTATGTTTACACGATCATGGAAGCTCTCTTCCATTGCGTTCAGCAGCACCTTATTCTTTTTACGATAAATCGTCCGCATTTTATTCAGATGGCGTTCCCAATGTCCATTTTTCATAAAAAGACAGAGCGTTTCCTGAATCAGTCTGGAAACGGTCTGTTTATATCCGATTAACTTCTCCTGAAATCGGCAAGACAACTCCATGGGCAGCACCATAAATCCCACCCTGATCGATGGGATGAGCGACTTTGAAAACGTGCCTAAGTAGATGACCCTTCCTTTTGTGTCCAACCCCTGCAACGACGGAATCGGTTTGCCTGCATGTCGGAATTCCCCGTCATAATCATCCTCAATAATATAACCCTTTTTTTCCACCGCCCAATTCAGTAATTCCACCCGTCTAGTTATCGGCATGATCATACCGGAAGGAAATTGATGGGAAGGTGTGACATAGGCTACATCCGCTGCACTCTCTTTCAAGGATTCCACACTCATTCCACTTTCATCCAAAGGTATGAATGCCATATCCGCTCCCTCCAGACTCAGTACCTCCCTAACCCGATGAAAGCCAGGATCTTCCAACCCAAATACCCGCTCATTTCCAAGCAGTAATCGCAAAAGATGGATGAAATACTGGGTACCTGCCCCAATGAAGATTTGATCAGCACCGCTACGCACTCCTCTCGATTGGAATAGATAGGATGAAATCTCAGCCCTAAGCCCCCATTCCCCTTGTGGATCACCGCTCATGAACATTTCCCTTTCCTGTAGATACAACGTATTGTTCAAGCATTTTTTCCATACGGCATGCGGGAAAGAATCCACGTCCACCCGGCCATGATTGTAATCTATCTCATTTCTTTCGTACAGAGGGCCCATCATCCCTTCTGTTACAGGCAACGGCTCATTCAAAGCTGAAATCGGTTCTAAATCGGCTACGTAATAACCTTTCCTTAATTGACTTTCCACATATCCTTCTGCCATCAACTGCTGATAAGCCGTATCAACTGTATTCAGGCCTATCCCTAAATGCAAGGCCAGTTTTCGTTTAGAAGGCAGTTTCATTCCGGCCTTTATTTGTCCATTCTGGATTTCCTTTATAAAGTATTTATACAATTGTACATATAAAGCTTCTTTGTTCGTTTTATCTAAGGTTAGAGTGATTTCAAACATTTGGGCCTCCTTAAAACTGGTTCCATAAATTATATCAGCATTGGTCCTTAATGCAGAACCAGAATATTTTTATAATGAAGATATCAATCAAGAGGAGGAAACTATGGAGCATATCGAATTATACGGGAAACACGTGATACTCACCCCGATGATGGAACATCATGCCGAACCGCTTTACGCCGCTTCGCTGCCATCAGAAATATGGGAATGGAGTGCAACAAAGATTTTGTCATATGAAGAGGCGATCTCCTATGTAAAGGAAGGCATTCAAGCAAGGGACCAGGAACTTCATCATCCATTTGTCGTACTCGATCGGACAGATGATTCGGTAGTTGGCAGTACGAGCTTAAGGAATATTCACTTTCATAATCAATCGCTGGAAATCGGCGCGACTTGGTATCATCCCGACAAATGGCGAACAGCCATTAACACTGAATGTAAGTACTTGCTATTGCAGCATGCTTTTGAAAGGTGGAAAATGAAACGGGTTGAATTCAGGACGGACGAATGCAACAAAAGATCACGTGCAGCAATAACCAGGCTCGGCGCCCTTGAAGAAGGCATTTTGAGGATGGAGAAAAAACTGCAAGATGGGAGGAATAGGAACACGGTGGTCTATAGTATTCTCGACCATGAATGGCCCAGTGTGAAAGGGAATTTGGAAGCTTTTTTAGAAAGGTGAAAATGAGAAAAAGAGTGCCGTTGTTTTGCACTCTTTTCTCTTGCTGCTATTTTTCATGAGAGTCTTTATGAATTTTCGATAAAGAATCTTTTTGCCTTTTCGTTGATCGAATGAATATGAAAACACCAATCGCAAATAAAAACGGCATTAGTAAAGCAAAAAGAAGATAAATCATATCACCAAAGAACAAGTATATTACCCCCTGACGCACACTTTTGTCTGTTAAGCTTTTCCGTCAGACTTGGATGATCCTTGCTTAGTCTAAGCTTAGTGACAAGCGAATCATATCCTGGCACTGAATCCCATTTTCATAAATGGCCTCGGAATAGTTCCTATTAAAAAAATCCCGATCGACCCCAGTTATTCTAAAACCGCATTTTTGGTAAAGGGCAAGCTGGCCTATCCCCGAATTCCCCGTTCCGATTTCAATCATTTTATATCCCTGTTCCCTTGCATGTCCTATCGCATGTTCAATCAATTGCCTGCCAATTCCTCTCCCATGGTACTGTTCATCGACCGCGATGTTCATTATCTCTATCAGTTCCGGGCCTTTTTGCAGTAAAACAAAAACGCCGATCACCCGGTTTTCACCCACGGCAACAAAGCACGTTCCGCTCCCCAAATATTCCTCGACCAATTTCCTTGAAGGATCTGCCAAAAGTAATAAATGCATCGGGGGTGGCTCATCCAAGAATAATTCCCTTATCTCCATCAGCACCCAAACCCTCCTCAGTTTAATTCATCTACAAGCAGTTCAACCAATTCCGATGCAGGAAGTTCCCTGCTCAACTTATAACCCTGTCCTGCCCACAAGGCCATCAATTCAGGATTGTTCTTTTGTCCGGCTGCTTTTCGCATTTGTTTTGTCATGTGATGGACATAAGGATAGGCGACCGGTGCAACACTATCATATTCCGTTAAAAAGTGATTCACCAACCCGCGAGCCCTCCGCCCGCTGAAGGCTCGGGTAACAGCAGTCTTAGTGAATCGGGGATTTCCCAGCGCCGCCTTATGGACCGGACTTGCCCCGCTTTCGGGACAGCGAAGGAAAGCGGTACCCAATTGTGCCGCTGTTGCTCCTGCTTCGAGCACGGCCGCGATATCCTTTCCTTGCATCAGTCCGCCTGCGGCAATGATCGGTAAGTCCAGCTCAGCCTCTATCATCCGAATCAATACTAAAAGGCCGTAATCATCTTCTGTGCCGTTATCAAAGCTGGCCCGGTGCCCCCCTGCTTCAAACCCCTGTACACATAGAACGTCCGCGCCTGCTCCCGCCGCCTTTTTTGCTTCATGAAGGTTGGTTACTGTCACGGCTATAAGGGAACCGACATCTTGGAGCTCCCTTATCACATCTTCCGTTGGACATCCAAACGTAAAACTGACGATCGCGACCCCAGTCTCCTTCAATACATCTAGTTTATTTCCCCAATCATCGTCATCACTATCGGCTTTTCCAATCTCAGCCCCAACGCTCTCGGCCTCTTTTTCGATCTTTTCACGATAGCCAGATAATATATTTTCATCCACCGGCTCGTTGCCTGGCACAAATACATTCACACCAAAAGGGCGTTCAGTCAACTGACGGGTCTGCCCTATCTCGTCCTTCATCTCTTCCGCAGTCTTATAGCCAGCTGCGAGAAAGCCCAATCCTCCTGCATTGGATACTGAAGCCGCAAGCTTCGGAGTGGAAGCTCCTCCTGCCATCGGTGCCTGAATGATTGGATATCTCATTAACTCTTTCAACATTCGATACAACTCCTCTTGATTTTTCTTCATGCCCTTATCATTTTTACGTTTTCTTGGTATAATGATTATCTGTAAGAGAAAAGTGTCTAAATGATCACCCTTTATATCTTGCAAATATAAAATATAGGTGGTAAATAAAAAATGGAAACAAAACCATATAGAGTATTACTTTATTATTTGTATGTACCTATCGAGAATCACGAAGAATTCGCAGCCGAGCATCTTGCGGCATGTAAAGCCCTTGAATTGAAAGGCCGTATCTTGGTGGCTTCAGAAGGTATCAACGGAACGGTTTCAGGTACGATCGAACAAACCGACAAATATATGGACATGATGAAAAGCGATCCCCGCTTTGCCGATATCGTGTTTAAAATAGATGAAGCTGAAGGCCATGCTTTCAAAAAAATGCATGTACGTCCACGCAATGAACTTGTAACGCTTCGCTTGGAAGACGACATCAACCCGAACCAGACGACAGGCAAATACTTGAGCCCGAAGGAGTTCTTCGAGCAAATGCAAGATGAAAACACCATCGTCCTTGATGCCAGAAATGACTATGAATTTGATTTAGGACATTTCAGGGGTGCAATCAAGCCAGAAATCACGAATTTCCGTGAACTTCCGGAATGGGTACGGGAAAATAAAGAAATGTTCGAAGGCAAAAAGATCCTAACGTATTGCACGGGCGGTATCCGCTGTGAGAAATTCTCCGGCTGGCTTGTCGAAGAAGGCTTTGAAGATGTAAGCCAGCTGCATGGCGGCATCGCAACATACGGGAAGGATCCCGAAGTCCAAGGTGAGCTATGGGATGGCCAAATGTATGTTTTCGATGAAAGGATTGCCGTACCTATCAATCAAAAGGAACATGTCATTGTCGGACGCGATATTTATTCCGGCGAACCTTGTGAACGCTATGTCAATTGCGCTAATCCTGAATGCAACAAGAAAATCCTTTGCAGCGAAGAGAACGAACACAAACATATGCGCAGCTGTACCCATGAATGCCGAGTGCATCCGCGTAATCGCTATGTTGTCGAGCATAACCTTTCTGAAGAAGAAGTGGCTGAAAGATTACAGCTAATCGAAGATTCCATTACGGCAAAATGATTTTAGCAAACCCGAATCAGTGGACATGATCCCTGTTCGGGTTTTTTTATCGATTCAAACCAAATCTTATTTCCCTATATTAAACCTATGCCTTGGACTTCATTCCACTGCAAGGATTAACTATGATTTTTTAATGCCACCTGCTTTTACTGCAATATTACCTCCATTCTTACTTCCATATCACAATAGAAAAAACCTTCTTAAAACGTAAAAAGAATGGTTTCCGCTTTAAGATTTTAGCGGTCATCAGTCTTACCTACATGAAAAGAGCGATTCCTCTAAAGAGGAATCGCTCTTTTCATGTTATTTTGCCTCTGCACTTACAACAATCCCGCAAGCTTGTCTATCGCCTGCATCACCAGTTTTCAAAGTATCTGCATCCGGTCCTTTTTCTCCATTGGCTTCATATCGGTCAGGAATATTGGCAAAGTTGTCTGGATTAGCATGAACGATTACAGCCAGCTCTTCTTTCTTCAGTTGGTCTATTGTCATGTTATCCAATGTTGCCGTATATTTTGCTGTTCCATCTTCTTTTACATATAAAGGGGGCATATCACCTGCATGTTTAGAATGCGTTTCATCAGTTGGGTTGAAGTGTCCTCCCGCTGTAGTGAAAGGGCCATCCTTGGCATCCGCCTCACATGCTGCATTCTCGTGAACATGGAATCCATGATAGCCTGGCTCAAGACCTTCCAAAGCGGTCTCGATCACTACAGAATTCTCTTCAGCGGTAAAGTTCACCGTCCCAAGTGTTTTACCTTCTACATCTTTAACTTCCGCTTTCACCTGCGGATCAACCTCTGTATCTGTTCCTTGTCCCACTGTAGTCATGTCCTCGGCCTTATTATCGGCCTCATTTGAATCATCCGCTGAATTGCATCCATACAGTAAAAAGGCAGCACACATCGGCAGTATAAGCTTTTGTTTATAGTTCATGATAACTTCCCTCCACTCTCTTATATGTATCTTCCTCTTATTACTTTCCACTATTATGGAAGAATAAACAGATAGCGGCATAAATAGGAAAATAGATTACACCAATGAGAGTGAACACCTTACTAAATTCACAGACAAGGATTTTACAATATAGCTTAAAGGGCTCACATTTTTACAAAGTGATGACCCCGAAAGTAATGGCTGCGATCGTCATGATGATGGTTGTCCCAAACGCCCATTTAAACAGGAATTTTTGGTGATCCCCAAAATCCACGCCTACAAGGCCAATCAATATGAATGTTGCAGGCACCAATGGCGATAAGGGGAACCCTGCGGTCGAATGACCTAATAATGCCGCCCTTCCGATTTCTACAGGGGCAATGCCGAAGTTCGATGCCGTTTCACTTATGATTGGCAGAATGCCAAAATAATAGGCATCAGGTGAAAAAATGAACCCCATCGGTATGCTCGTCAGCGCTACCACCAGTGGCAAATGTGCCCCGAGCCACTCCGGAATGACGGTTACGATTGAAGCAGCCATCGAGTCCATCATCTTTGTTTCCGTGAATACACCCGTAAAAATCCCTGCTGCGAAAATGAGTGTACAAATCATCACGAAACTATTGGCATGACTTAAAATCCTTTCCTGCTGTTCTTTTGGATTAGGAAAGTTAACGAATAGTGCAATCGCAAAAGCGGAGGCAAATAAGATTTGGATCGGCAGCACTTCCATCACCAGCAAAACCATCAGTAAAATCGTCAAGAACCAATTAAACCAAAAAAGCCTGGATGTTCCTTGAGGTGCGGTTTCAACAGCTGCAGCCTGTTCGCCCATACCAGTTTGCATGTTCGTCTCCAGGGAGCCGACTCCCAATCTCTCCCTTTCCTTTTTGCCAAGTACATATGCCGAAAAAAGCGTCCATAAAAGACCGCAAATCATGACCGGAATAAGAGGTATGAATAACTCCGATACTTCCACCTGAAGGCTCGCGGCCGCCCTGACCAAAGGACCTCCCCAAGGGATCATGTTCATGACGCCAGCGGCCAAACCAACGACACAGGCCAATACGAGCCTGTTCATCCCTAATTTGATATAAAGCGGCAGCATGGCCGAAACAGTGATCATGAATGTAGAAGAACCATCTCCGTCCAAACCTACCAATATGGTTATAATGGCGGTTGCCATGACAACCTTTAGCGGATCTCCTTTTACAAAACTCAGTATTTTAGCGATCATGGGCTCGAATAAACCAACGTCAATCATTAAACCAAAATATAGAATAGCAAAAACGATCATGACTGCTGTCGGTGTCACCTTTAAAATACCCGCAACCATCATATCTCCCATTTCCGAAGCAAACCCGCCAATCAGACCAAAAGCTATCGCCGTAAAGATAAAAGCGACAACCACTGATAAACGCTTAGTGATGACCAAGACCAGAAACGTTAAAATCATACAAAACCCTAAAATCGTCAACATGTTTAAAACTCCTTTAATTGGAAAAATGAATACCTTTTGCACATTAATTTTTCTGAAAAATCAGTATTTTCACATTATACCATTTGCCCATTCATTAAAAAACCAGTTAAACAAATTCGTTTAATAAATTAGTTAATTTCTGTATACTATTATTTAGGAACCCGAAGTTTTTTTCGGAGGAAAGAAGTGTTGTATGTAAAATGAACGCTCATAAAATAGCTAAACGGAATCTTTTCATCATGTGGTTCGCCAATTTCTTCATAGGCGGGAGCATGACGATGGTTCTCCCATTCATATCCTTATACATTGGTACATTCGGAGATTATTCGACTCAATATATCCAGCATTGGTCCGGATGGACTTTTGGAATCACTTTCGTGACTGCCTTTTTATTCTCCCCCATTTGGGGACGGATTGGTGACCGGTATGGCAGAAAGAAAATCTTGATTGCCTGCGCCTTTGGGATGGGCCTGTCCATCTTCCTGATGGGATTCGTCGAAAATGTTTGGCAGCTATTCGTCCTAAGGATGTTCACAGGAATATTCACTGGCTTCATTTCCATGTCCCAGGCCTTCATATCAACGCAGACACCAAAAGAAATTGCCGGACGCGTACTGGGAACCTTACAAACGGGAAATATAACCGGTTCCCTTTTCGGACCATTGCTTGGCGGCGTGCTTGCAGACACACTCGGTTATTCAACCGCCTTTAAATTCACCTCCATCACCATTTTCATCTCTGGTCTTCTTGTTTTTGCAACCAAGGAGTACCGAATGGAGCGGCAGAAGGGAACGAAGTCGAGCTATACAAGCAGGGAAGTTGTCTCACATATCTTAAGGAATCCCATCCTGGTGAATGTCATGCTCATCTCCACGCTTGTCCAAGTTGCCCACTTCAGCATCCAGCCCATTCTTTCTTTATACGTTGGTGAGCTGCATGGAACTTCCAATCTTGGCTTTTATTCAGGAATCGCCTTTTCTGCAGCAGGTCTGGGGAATTTATTGATGGCGCGTCACTGGGGCAAGATAGGTGATCGGCATGGACATGTGAAGATTCTTGTGCTGCTTCTTTTTCTGACAGCTCTTGTCTACTTGCCAGGTGCTTTCATCAATCATTTTTGGCAGCTTGTCTTTGTACGCTTCATACTAGGCATGGCAATAGGCGGCATCATCCCTGTAAGGATTGCCTACATTCGCCAAGAAGCGCCTGTCGCAATGCAGGGGGAAGTGCTAGGGTACAATACGAGCCTGCGTTTTTTAGGCAATATCATCGGACCCGCAATGGGCGGAATGGTTGCTGGTTTCTACGGATTCTCTGCCGTCTTCATCACGACCAGCACGTTACTCCTCATAGCCGGACTTGTCCTCTATTTCGCGATGCATCGCAATCCGGAGTTGGCCAGATCACATTAATCACATTTTTGGCAAGAAAGCCTGCTTCCATCTTTAAGCAGGCTTTCTCCTGTTTAATGCTCATACAGCAGTAGTGTGCTGGATACTTCTGGAACTTTTTGTATATAGGGAGTTATCGAAGAGAAATCAAGGAAAAAGATTTGAAGGGGTCACGTTCATGCTTATCCGTAAAGTCCTCCAACCCTTATGACATACCCAGAAACTGATAAGTATTTTTCCTGCACTCATCACATCAAATTTTATGTTAAGATTATTTTAGGCAAATTTTATGAAAGTAAAAGACGCAAAGCCACGGGCCTAAACCAACAACTTAGTTGTCAAGGCAGCCGGGTTGCCAAGATTTTTCTTGAATGGATCACTTTATATTAATTTTCTTGCCCCTTTTTAATTTGCCTAAAATTAAAACAAGGAGGGTTATATATGTTCTTTCCAACCATTTATTCAGCTACTACGGATGAGAGACACATAGTTAAAGATAAAAATACTTGTGCATGCGGCACAAGATATAATGCATTCGCAATGTTATCCAGAAGCGACCTTCGAAAGATCAGGTTCAAGCATTATAAAGAAGTAACATGTCCTTTATGTAAATCCAGCATCATTGATGAGGAATAGCCTCTTAACACAATGACGAATCCCACTCAAACTTTGATAGAGCTGGCCTTTTCATCCTCACCATTCCCCATATATGGTAAAAGGGGAAAATATCATTCCGATAAAAAAACTCTCTTACCTCCTGCCCACATATTGACACAGTTAGAGCACTATCTTTTTTTCATTATATGAATGGTAAATGTACGGTCACCCTATATTGGGCTCGATAAGATATAAATCATGAAGTAATCATTTGATTGTATCGCGTTTCGAGTTCTAAAACCCATTTCCCGAATGTCATGAATAGGTCCAATCGGTGGCGTAAAGCTAGCAGGAAAGGGAAATCCATGTTTTTTTGACTTTTTAATTATGAAATAGATCTCTACCGTTTACTCCACTCACCCTTAGCGGGAATTTAACAAAAGCCTATAGGAGCGTCAAAAATGGCCAAGCCATTAACGGAAATCCGATTCGACTGACTTTATTGCAAGCATGACCTGTATGCATTCGCCTATCTCCATAAAATTGACTTCCCTCACATGATAGCTCAATCACCTTTTGCAGCCAATTCTTCTCTCTTAAAGCATTTTTCCTTCCTACGATAAGAAATGAATAGCCCCCGATTTGTCGTTTATATTATCCATATAGATAGAATAAAGGACTCATGCTATAATTTAGTGCGTTAAAAAGGAAATGAACACACATTATATATGAAAGAAGGAGTGTTTCTTTGAATACATCTGCATACAAAAAGGAATGGTTCGGCAACGTTAGAGGAGATGTTCTATCTGGAATTGTCGTTGCCTTGGCATTGATTCCGGAGGCGATTGCCTTTTCGATCATTGCTGGCGTTGACCCGATGGTTGGTTTATATGCCTCATTCTGCATTGCCATCGTCATCTCCTTTGTCGGCGGAAGGCCGGGAATGATATCGGCTGCCACTGGCGCAATGGCACTCGTCATGGTCGACCTTGTTAAAGATCATGGCTTGAACTATTTACTTGCTGCAACAATATTGACTGGTTTGCTGCAAATTTTACTAGGAGTTTTAAAAATCGGGAAATTAATGAAGTTCATTCCGAAGCCGGTCATGACTGGTTTTGTGAATTCTTTAGCCATCCTGATTTTCACGGCACAGCTTACCCATTTTGTGGGCGAAACATGGATCATGTATGTCATGACAGCCGTTTCATTAGCTATTATTTATCTTTTTCCGCTGATCACGAAAGTCATACCTTCACCACTTGTCGCCATCATATTCATGACGATCGTTGCAGTTACCACGGGGGCTACGGTGCGGACGGTTGGGGATATGGGGCAATTGACCGAAGCGCTTCCGATGTTCATGCTTCCAGACATCCCTTTGACCTTCGAAACTTTGGCGATCATTTTCCCTTATTCCATTGCCCTTGCGTTTGTTGGACTGCTTGAATCGTTATTGACGGCTCAAATTGTCGATGAGATGACTGACACGGACAGTAATAAAAATAAGGAAGCCAAAGGCCAGGGGATTTCGAATATCATCGCCGGATGCTTTGGCGGCATGGCAGGATGTGCGATGATCGGCCAATCCGGTATCAACATTAAATCGGGTGGAAGGGGCCGGCTCTCCACATTTGTAGCGGGCGCATTCCTTATGGTATTAATCGTGGTATTGAACGATGTCCTTATCAAAATACCGATGGCTGCACTTGTAGCAGTCATGATCATGGTTTCAATCGGGACATTTGACTGGTCTTCCCTAAAGAGGCTCACTAAAGCTCCTAAGTCGGATGCAGCCGTGATGATCGTGACGGTCCTCATTGTCATTTATACACATGACTTATCAAAAGGGGTATTTGCCGGAGTGCTTTTGAGCATGATTTTCTTCTCGGCTAAAATTTCTAATGTGGCAGTAGAAAAAACGGAAGACATCCAGGCCAAGAAAATCACTTATCGTATCAGCGGACAAATATTTTTCGCTTCTGTCCAGGACTTTGTTTCAAAGTTCGACTTCAAGGAAAAAGCCGATGCAATCGTCATCGACTTCTCCCATTCCAAGATCTGGGATGCTTCAGCAGTCGGTGCTGTCGATACGGTTATTCTTAAATATCAGCTCTTGGGAATACCTGTCCTAGTTCAAGGACTCGATGAAGAAAGTTCGACATTGCTTGAAAAACTCGCCACCTCAGAAAGTAAAATATCTTAAAGAAGTAAAATTCTGCTGAATAGAAACTTTTCAAACCGACAAAATAGATAACATGAATCATTTCCTTTTGAAAGGAGCGAAAAGCATGACACCCGAGCAGGATTATACGGCAGCAAATCTGTCACCGGATTTATTGAATGAACTGAAAAGCTTTGAAAGCAAACTTGGCGAGGAAGCCAATAAAGAATTGATTGTCATCGCCTATGAAAAAGAAAAGGAATCTTTAAATTAAGAAAAAAGACTCAAACACCCTTAATGGGATGGTTGAGTCTTTTTTTGAATGTACAGAAAAAGGGTGCCCATGTTTTTAATGAGCAACCCTTTTCCTATATTATTTGCTGAATACGTCGGTTAAGACCGGCACGATTTGTTTTTTACGCGATACAACGCCTTCCAACACGGCGATGTTATTGTTTAATGAAACGTCATATGCTTTTTCAACCGCATATGCCGCTTTACCAAGGGCCAGGGCAACGGAATCATTAGTCAGGATATCCGTTACGACGAATAGGAACAAGTCCAATTCCTTCACTGCGATGACCGCTTCAATCGCTGCTTCCAATTCAGCTTGCTTAGCAAGGACTTCGTTCGGATCAACAGCATTGACCTGTGCTATTTCCACTTTAGCCATTCCCATGGAGAATTCCTTTGCATCAAGAGTGATGAGCTGGGCAATCGTTTTGTCGCTCAAGTCAGCTCCCGCTTTCAACATTTCCAAACCATATTTTTCAGCGTCGACTCCCGCAATGGCAGCCAGTTCCATTGCTGCTGCAACGTCTTGCTCCGTGCAAGTCGGGGATTTGAACAATAAAGAATCGGAAATGATGGCAGACAGCATAAGACCTGCGATTGCTTTAGGGACTTCAATGCCGTTTTCTTTATAAATTTTATTTAAAATGGTTGCCGTACAGCCAACTGGTTCCGCACGGTAATATAATGGATCGCTCGTTTCAAAGTTAGCGATACGGTGATGGTCGATAACTTCCAATACACGGACTTGGTCAATATCTTCAGCACTTTGCTGGCGTTCGTTATGATCGACCAGGATTACGCCATCAGCTTCCCCTGCAACTTTTTCCACAAGACGGGGAGCATCGAATTTGAATTGGTCCAATGCATATTGAGTTTCACCATTCACTTCACCCAGACGAACTGGTTCAGCGTTGATACCTAACTGCTTTTTCAGATCTGCATAAGCGATTGCTGAACAGATTGTGTCTGTATCCGGGTTTTTATGTCCAAAAACTAATACTTTTTCCAAGATTTTATCCCCTTTTTCATAAATATTTTTCCGCGAATCCCCTCACCGCAATAAGGGAGAGCCACCTTTACTAGACACTTTATTTTAACACAAAATGCCGTAAAATCAGCGCTTGATTTATCCATTCCCCCATAAAATCTTTCACTCCCCCACCCTCTTCCATCACTTTGTCAATAGATAAGGGGTGGTTTTTTTCAAATATATTAGTTGAATTATCATCGCATATGGCTTACGATAATATAAGCAGAAATACTAGATATTGATTACATAAACAATTCCAATAACTATATATAGAATTTTTATAATCCAAGGTGCCAGTGATGGCTGAAAAGGGAATCCGGTGTAAACCCGGAACTGTCCTCGCAACTGTAAATGTGACGAAATGAGAAAACCACTGTATAGCTCTCTATACGGGAAGGACTCAAAGTAGGATGATCATGAGTCAGGAGACCTGCCTTGAATTTTTCACGTTTCTTATTCTTCGGGGATTGAGATGATGAAACGATAGTATAACGGCTATTTTTTCATGGCTCTTTTATTCTATCGTTTGATCCGCTCAATTCTTTGGGCGGTTTTTTTATTTTAGCGGAAGTTAACAAGGAGGATTATTAATGACTCAAACATATAACTCTACCATAAGTGAAAATGACACAGAAGCGAAATCCATCCAGCTTGAGACGTTATCGAAGGAATTCGAAGGCCGTCTCGATATGGAAAAGTTCAAAAGGCGTTTTACAAAATGGCTTGATCGCAAAAGTGACTCAACCGAAGAACAGGCATCAAAAAAATTGATTCAGCTCGCTCTTGAAGGTGTGGATATCGATGCTCCGGATTGGACTTTCGTTGCTGCAGCAGAACTGTTGAATACAATGTATAGGGATGCACAAGCCAATCGAGGTTATGAAGGCAAGAGTTATGGCCCATTCTATGAGCTGATCACAGAACTCTCCCAGCTATCGGAAGGTCAGCGTTATCCCATTTATAAACCAGAACTGCTATCTTCATATACAAAAGCGGAAATTGAGGAATTGGGATCGGTGATCGACCCGGAAAAAGATAAATTATTCTCTTACATAGGCATCTACTTATTGAATGACCGCTATCTGGCCCGCCCAAAAAAGGACAAGGTCTTCGAACTGCCGCAAGAACGTTTCATGATCATCGCGATGGAAATCATGCGAATGGAAAAAACGGAGCACCGCCTGCAACTGATAAAAGAAGCATACTGGGCCATGTCCAACCTTTATATGACCGTTGCGACTCCTACACTCTCCAATGCAGGTAAAACACATGGACAGTTAAGCTCCTGCTTTATCGACGCAATTGAAGATTCCATTGACGGAATTTACCTATCAAACTACGATGCCGCAAAAGTATCTAAATTCGGCGGCGGTGTCGGTCTTTACGTCGGTAAGGTTCGCTCGCTTGGTTCCGATATCCGCGGTTTCTCTGGAAACAGTTCCGGCACGACTCCCTGGATTCGACTATTCAACCAGACAGCAGTAAGTGTCGATCAATTGGGGCAACGTAAAGGTGCCATCGCGATTTACTTGGATGCCTGGCATAAAGATATCATGAGCTTCCTAGATTTGAAGACTCAAAACGGGGATGACAGATTAAAAGCACATGATATTTTTACAGGTGTATGCATACCGGATTTATTCATGGAGGCTGTACGCGACAGAAAAGAATGGTATCTTTTCGATCCGCATACCGTTAAGCAAACCCTTGGATTTTCACTTGAAGATCTTTATGACGAAAAGAAAGGCGAAGGAAGCTTCAGGAATCATTATGCACTTGCTGTCGAGGCCGCGGAAAATGGCACGCTTCCAAACTATAGCTTTGAAAAAATCAATGCGATGGACATCATGAAAAGCATCATGATTTCTCAATTAGAAGAAGGCGTACCGTATATGTTCTACCGCGATGAAGTGAATCGGAAGAATCCGAATAAACATAAAGGTATGATATATTGTTCTAACCTTTGCACGGAGATTGCCCAAAACCTAAGCCCTTCGACGATCACGGATGAATATGAAACAGAAGATGGAGATGTTGTTGTGGTTCGTAAAAGCGGGGATTTCGTTGTCTGCAACCTTTCATCCATTAACTTGCCACGGGCGGTGGGCAGCGATGTTCTGGAAAGATTGATTCCCATTCAGATCCGTATGCTGGACAATGTCATTGATGTGAATAATCTTCCTGTCAAACAAGCATCCATCTCGAACAAACGGTACCGGGCAATTGGTTTAGGAACGTTTGGATGGCATCATTTACTTGCCATACAGAATATTTATTGGGAATCCGATGAGGCTGTTCACTATGCAGATGCTTTATACGAAAAAATCGCTTACTTAACTATCAAGGCATCCAACGAATTGGCCAAGGAAAAAGGGTCTTACCCATATTTTGAAGGTTCTGATTGGCATACAGGGGACTATTTCGAACTGCGTGAGTATACAGATCAAAAATGGCTGGATTTAAAAGCAGACGTGCAGGAGCACGGTACCCGTAATGGCTATTTAATGGCGATTGCCCCCAATTCATCGACAGCCAAAATCGGTAATTCCACGGATGGAATCGATCCTTTGTATGAAATTGAATTTTACGAAGAAAAGAAAAACTTCAAATTCAAGGTGACCGCACCAGGCTTGACGCCAAATACGTATGAATATTATAAAAAGACGCGATTCAATTTGGATCAACTGGAAAGCATCAGGCAAAATGCAGCCCGCCAACGCCATATTGACCAAGCAATCAGCTTTAATCTGTATGTACACAATACAATCAAAGCGAAGGTCCTATTGGATATCCATTTAACGGCATGGGAAAGCGGGTTGAAATCAACGTATTATGTTCGTTCGACGTCTTCCGAATATGACAATGCCTGCGAAAGCTGTTCAAGTTAACGTCAATCATGACCCAGTAATCTATTCTTAAAGGAGTTTTCACTAATGACCAATCATATAAAAAAAATTCGGATGCTCGAACCGACGCATCCAACCAAGGCAACCGGTGTTTTCAAAGGAGAAGCTTCAGGCTTCCTCCTTTGGAACGATATACAGTATGAAAAATTCTATGATACCTATACACAGCTCCTCAATAACTTTTGGAAGCCTTCGAGCGTGAACATGATTCAGGATAAAAAGCAGTGGGGCGAATTGGATGAAGATATCCAGGACGCTTTTCTCGATATCCTTACGATGATTGCCGGAATGGACAGTCTTCAAACGCCCACTTTAGTAGAGATCCTTCGGTACATCAAAGATCCGGCGGCAAAAGCTATCCTGGCCAACATGGCCCAGCAGGAATCGATACATAATGAGTCTTATTCCTATATCCTTGCTTCCTTGATTCCGGTAGGCAAGCAAAAACAGCTTTTCGACCGCATCAAAGAACATCCTGAAGTGATTAAGCGTAACCAGCCGATCGTTGATGCTTATCAAACGTTCGTGGACGATCCCAGCCCTCAGCATTTATTCGAGGCACTGATTCATTCAACGAACCTTGAAGGGATTTATTTCTATCTGGCTTTCGCCTTTTATTATAATCTGGGACGCCAAAATCTTATGACCGGTTCCGCTACGATGATATCCTATATTCATCGCGATGAAATGGTCCATTTCGATTTCATTGGCATGCTCATTCAAATCTTGATGTATGAATATCCTGAGTTAAATAATGAAGATAACACGAAGTTCATCTATACAACGATTGAAAAAGCAGTCGAACTCGAAAAGGAATGGTCTGAATACATGCTCGAAGATATCCAAACGAAAGCCGATCTCGATTTGGAAGAATTCGATGAGTACATTGAATATATCGCCAACAAAAGGTTACGTATGCTAGGCCTTGAAAATTTGTATAAAGAGTATGGCGAGAACCCGATGCCTTGGATCAAAACGTTCGATGATGAATCCATCGGCCTTACTAAAACCGATTTCTTCGAACAGAAGTCAAGGACTTACAGTCAAGTAAATGCCAGCAATGGGTTCGATGAGCTGTAAAATCGCCATTGTCTATCATTCTGCCGGCGGCAATACAAAAGCGCTTGCTGAAGCCCTCGCTGCCCTTTTGCCTGAGGCCTTCCTATATCGAATGAATGAATTCGATTTACGTACATTGCCGGATTACGATGCATTGATCGTCGGCACCTATACATGGGGCAATGGGGAGCTTCCCGCTAAATCAGCTGCCTTTTATAATGAACTGGAACAGTTGCCTATTGTTCGCCTGAAAACGGGAGTCTTCGGCACTGGCGAAACCAACTATAATCATTTTTGCGGGGCGGTCGATCATTTCCGGGACATGTTATTTGCCAAGAGCCAGTTATTGGTGACATTGAAGATAGAACAGATGTATCAAGAATCAGACCTGCATAGACTTCAAAAGTTTGCCTCGCTATTCCAGAACTGACTGAAAGGGGATATGCGTTTTCGCATATCCCCTTTCAGTGTTTTTTTTTAAACTCGGCTCCCTCAATCATAGCAACTGGTAAGCATGAAGTATAATGGAAGAAAAAAGGAGATGATATCCAATGAATAAAAAATATAACCCAGTTCCTTCCTATCCTTTTTATGCTAGTGCTTGTAGTATTCATTATATTCATCGTGTTTTTCCTGTCAGGACATTTTAATCGCTCTAAACGGATCGAAGAAAAATTGGACAAAGCATTAAAGGAAATCGCCGAAATAAAAGCAAAATAAAAAGACTCCAAAATCGGAGTCTTTTTTTTATATGCGTTCAATTATTTTTGAACGTTAGCAGCTTGTGGTCCACGAGCGCCTTGCTCGATTTCGAAAGAAACTTCTTGGCCTTCTTCAAGCGTTTTGAAGCCTTCTCCTTGGATAGCTGAGAAATGTACGAATACATCGTCTTGGCCTTCAACTTCGATGAAACCGAAACCTTTTTCTGCGTTAAACCATTTTACTTTACCTTGTACCATGATAGTTCCTCCTGTGTTTGGAAAAATCCATTTTATTACTATTTTTGGTTCTGGATAATGTTTCAAGAGGAATCCTATTACAGTAAATCCTTCTATCAAACTTTTCCGAACAAAAATAATTACTCATATTATATCATGGAAAATCCTAAAAAAACAAGATTATCGCCGTAAATCAACCGACAAATTATCCTAAAATTCTACATATTCCTCTTCTTGCTTTGTCGGAAGCCTTCGTCCAATAAGTAGCGCTCCGCCTCAACCGGACTTTCGAAACATTCCTCAAGATTCGACCCTGAATAAACATTCCAAAGCAGGTCTTCCTTTTGAAGTGTAAGCTCTTGCTTTTCAGGGCCAATCCATGCCCCCTCCAACCTAGCGAACTCGTTTTCCTCTTCTTCGATTTCAGCCGGAGGTTCAGATAGGTAGTCCACGCTTCTTTGGATCAATTTTTTTAATTCCGCTTCATTATAGTCACGTATATTGATAAACCCTTTACGGTCAGTGTCTTTTTTTCTCATATGCCCTGCGTAAACGAACCCATTTCCATTGGGATGCAAGTGCTGAACGACGATCTTTTTCTCCTGGACGCTATCTGGATAATGGAAGTTCACACGTCCCAATGAAACGTCTTTTCTCTGTAATTCCGGAAAAGTTTCAATGATGCTCAATTTTTCTTCAAATGTTAACAAATTTCTTCCTCATTTCATTAGTTCATATTGTTTGTCGATTATAACACAGACTCATTAGAAACAATAATATCCCTTTTCCATTATAATGTAATGAAAAGGAGTGATGGGATTTGATCATGAAAATTCGGGACCTGGAATCAGTCTATGGCAAGCAGCTATTTAAACTGCAGAAAGAAGCCTATAAGGTGGAAGCGGAAATGATCGGTTTTGCCGATATACCTCCTCTATTGGAAACATATGAACAATTCATTCATTGCCATGAAACGTTTTTATGCTATTTAAAGGGTGATGCCTTAGCTGGTGCCATATCTTATACAAAAGAGAATGGCCAAATGCTGATTTGCCGAATGGTCGTCCATCCTGATTATTTTCGGCAGGGTATTGCGGACGCATTGTTGCATGCTCTTCAATTACACGTCGACTGGGAAAAGATATCCGTCTCGACCGGTAAAATGAACCTGCCTGCACGAAACCTTTACGAAAAAAACGGATTCACCCATAAAGAGGACGTAGAATCCGCACCTCGCCTATCCATAAGCATATACGAAAAACAGCATTCATTTTATGTATGTCACGATAAAAAGCATAATGAATGAAATGACAATGATTACGGCAACCCATAGCCAGGCCAATGTCATATTCCCGGAGTCCATGGCGATATAAATTGCGGTCGGTATGGTTTGTGTCTGTCCGGGAATGTTTCCGGCAAACATGAGTGTGGCCCCGAATTCCCCCAACGCACGGGCAGAACTTAAGATGGCACCTGTGACGATCGATTTGACCGCCAATGGGAGGGTTACAAACAGGAATAACCTCCACTCGCCGGCCCCGTCAACCCTAGCTGCATTTTCAATTTCTTCATCTATACCTTCAAAGCCCGTTTTAGCGGATTGGTACATTAGCGGAAAAGCTACCACGGTAGATGCAATGACCGCAGCCCACCACGTGAACATCAGGGGCTGGTCAAAAACCCTTTCAATGAATTGTCCCGGCATTCCATTCTTGCCAAAAATCACGATCAATAAAAACCCAACAACGGACGGCGGCAAAACAAGCGGCAATAAAAACGCTGTTTCCAGTAAGACTCTACCTCTGAGTTGCTTTTTAGCCATCATTCGCGCCAGGAAAATTCCTAAAATGAAAACAAGGATACCCGCTAGTCCCGCTACTTGTATCGATAGCCTGACTGGTGACCAAAAATCCCCTGTCATGATACTTCTCTCACACCACTATTAAATATCGGCATATGCAGGTCCTTATTCGGTATCATTACCCAAACCGTATCTTCTTCATTAAAGGCAGATTTCATTTCATTTTCTCCCTTTCCTTTTAAATAACATTTAAGTTTATTTTTCTTGACATCTTGCTGACACAAAGAAACGTTAAAGTAAGAGTATCACAAATATAAAAATAATTTCATTCCAATAAACTTGAAAACTTTGAAGGAGTCGATTTTAATGGTAACAATTTATACTACTCCAAGCAGCTTAGCCTGTCGTAAAGCAAAAGCTTGGCTTAAAAAGAACGAAATTTCCTTTAATGAACGTAACCTATATTCCCAACCTCTTTCTATAGAAGAAATAAAAGAGATTTTACGTAAAACGGAAGGCGGGACAGATGAAATCATCTCAACCCGTTCCAAAAAATTCAAAAGCCTGAATATCGATATAAATAATACACCTCTTAATGATCTTTGCAAGCTTATTCAAGATAACCCGGATTTACTTCGCCGGCCAATCATTTTCGACCATAAGAACTTGCATGCAGGATATAACGAAGAGGAAATGGGACGCTTCCTTCCAAGGAAGGTCCGTCATGTACAATTATGGCGGGCAATCAGCCAATTAGCTTGATTAGTTAGCATTCTGCATAATAAGAGGGTTGTCCATTAACAGGACAACCCTCTTTTATATTTGATCCGCTTTTTCTATGACTATCGTGAAGATGGTGCCTTGTTCATTGCTATCCTTAAGCACAAGATCTCCCTTTTGCGCTTTTGCGAGCATCTTACTGAATGGCAGTCCCAAACCTAAACCGCGTACCTTCAACTTTTTGTTTTCGCCTCGATAAAATGGTTCGAACACATATTGCTGTTCATGCTTGGGAATCCCCCGCCCGCTGTCCAGAACATCAATGCAGATTCGTTCTTCATCCTTTTCATAAAGATTAATCGCTATTTTCCCTTTGCCGTCAAGTGCATGTCTGGCATTATTCAAAAGGTTAATGACGATTTGCTGCATCCGCAAAGAATCAATTTGACCAAAGACCGGTTCATCAGGAACTTTTATCTCAAATGCGAACGCTTGATCATCATCTTGGGTCACCTGCCAGCGATAGGCGATTTCCTTGATGAATATATTGATATTCTCTTTTTGCACCCGGATTTTAAAAGCGCCTGCCGAAATGGCATTATAGTTGAGTAAATCCTCTATCATACCTTGTAAACGCTTGGTTTCCTTTAAGGAAATATCGAGGAATTCCTTACTTTGCTCTCCCTTGACGACATCATCTTTCACCGCTTGTATAAGTCCGCTAATGGAAGTGACTGGCGTTTTCAAATCATGGGTTACGCCCGCGAGCAATTCCGCCCGCAACTTCTCCATGACCTTCAATCGATTTGTCATTTCCTTAAATGATTCTATCAGTTCATAGATTTCTTCTTCCTTGATTTCCTCTTCCTCTTTAAAATGGATATCATAGTTGCCTTCACGAACCTGGACCGCGGCGTTAGCTACGTCTTGGATGGGGCGCGAAATCTGCCTGGAAAGAAAATAAATGACGCCCGTTCCGAGAATCAGAAGTCCCCCAATCATGATAGCCAACAAGCCATGATCTTGGTTGATTTCCTTCAATGCCCCTTCTTCCTGGGCAATGACCACCCAGCCTCTCGTCTCATCATTGAACGTAATGGGGGATTTGACTACATATACTTTATTGTCGGAAATCTTGACCTTTTGGACCAACTCCGTATTTTTCATGATGACGTCCGGGAGTTTATTTTCATCCGGATCGATATACAACTGTGGCATCGTATATATGATGGTGGCATCGGGATCGACGATATAGATGATTGGCTGTTGATTCAGATGGAGGATTTTCTCCCGTTCCTCGACAATTTCCGAAAGGATCGGGCCAACGACAATCTGGCCATTTTCCTTTATCGCCCGATCGGATGTTTCATCCGCTAAGTACTTTAGAAGGCTGAGCCTATATTCCAAAGCCGTTTTTTCCATCCACCATAATGAAAAAACAGACAATAATATCAAACCGGAAATCAAGGTCAATACGTATCTCTTTGTCCAATAGCGTTGTAAAGTGGTTCTTTTTTTAGTTTTCATAGACACTCAATTGATACCCCAATCCACGCAATGTTTTTATTTCCCCCTCAGTTACCGGCCATGCATCTATCGCCTTCCTGATTCGTTTGATCGCCAGGTCCACCGCCCGGTCACTGCCGTCATAATCCATGCCCCACACCTGGTCGAGCAGCTGTTCCCTCGTAAAAATTTGATTAGGGTGCTTAGCGAAAAAAACGAGAAGAGACAAATCACGCGGCGTCAAGTTTATCTCTTCCCCATTCAAATGCACCATATATGATAGATCATCGATGGTTAAACTCCCAAACTCGTGTACATGACCATCTTCCGTAACAACCGATGATGATCTTCTTAAAACGGCATGAACCCGGGCCACGACTTCTTCAGCAACGAAGGGTTTGGAGATGTAATCATCCGCACCTGACTTAAATCCCGATAATCTATAATCGACATCTGTCAGTGCAGTCAACATGATAACCGGACATGTATCGTCCTCACGAATTTCCTTCAATATATCCCAGCCTTCCTTACCCGGCAGCATGACATCCAGCAAGACAAGGTCTGGCTTCGTTTCTTCAAACACTGGAATGGCCTTTAGCCCATCGTAAACTTGGACTACATCAAAACCTTCCCGCTCCAAATATGCTTTCAATACCATCGATATGGCAATTTCATCTTCTACTACAAGAATTTTCTTCATATATGGATTCCTCCTTCCTGAATTATAGTGGAATTATTTTGTATATGCTAACTATTAAAAAACACCAAGACTTTTCCCTCAATTTTACCCTTTTTATGTGTCAGGATTATGTTCGCAGTAAAATTAACCGGTGTTTTCACTTAGTAACTTGTGTAAGTGATCTCGATTCATTTTAACAGGAATGCCACTACATGATCGTAAAAATCATACAGAAAAACCATGAGCTCCTCATTACACTCTAAAGAGGCTGGCTCTAAGCCGAGCCAGCCCTTTTCAATTACATGTCTCGTGTGGATTGGGACAGCCTGCTTCCTGCCTTTCCACTTGGATCGTGCTATGTTCAATTCCAAACTGATCATGAAGTAGTTTTTGCGCTTCTGCTAAAACTGAATCGTGATTACCGTCCTTACCTATGACAACATGGCAGCTCATTGTCAAAAAACCAGAGGTGATCGTCCAGATATGAAGATCATGGACATCGGATACACCGTCCAATTCCACCAAGGATGCTTTCACTTCATCCATATCGACTTGGTCTGGTGTGCCCTCCATCAAGATATGGAAAGAATCCCTCACTACCCTAAAACCGCTGATAATAATTAAAATCGCGACTATGACGCTCGCGATCGGATCTGCAATTCCCCAATCGAAAAAATAAATCAAGAGTGCGGCCGCAATGGCACCCACAGATCCAATCATATCACCAATGACATGTAAAAAAGCACTTCGCACATTCAGATTGTCTTCCTTATCTCCGCTCATTAAAATCCAGGCGGCAATGACATTAACAAGTAAGCCTATGATTGAAATCATTAGCATTCCCATGCTTTGAACCTCAGGAGGATCCAGGAACCTCTTAATTGCCTCAAAGAAAATGAATACGGATATGACGATCAATGTCAATCCATTCAAGCAAGCAGCAATGATCTCAAACCGTTTATATCCAAACGATTTGGACGATGTCGCTTTCCTTTCCCCCAACCTGATTGCTGTATAACTAAGTCCTAATGCTGCCGCATCGCTAAGCATGTGACCTGCATCCGACAGTAAAGCCAGACTATTTGTCAAGAATCCCCCAATGACCTCGACTATCATAAATGTGGAGATTAATAAGAAAGATGCCAACAATGCTTTTTTATTGTTAGAATGGTGGTGGTGTCCGTGCCCATGATCATGGGAGTGACCATGATGATGTCCCATGCCATCCCTCCTCTCGATTTGAAACTTATATATAGTATGGGATAAATCCAGAATGGTTTCAAATGATTCACTTCCGGGATTCACCGGCTGCAAAAAGAGCGGAAACGGGTAGGAAGTGAGTTTTTACGAAAAGTAAAAATCGGACTTCAACCAATTCAAAGTAAAAATAAACGCTACAGACATTTCCTGCAGCGTTTTCCCCTTTTATTTTTCCTCTTGCATCGTATCATCGACAATGGCATACAGATCCTTATTAAACAATTCATCATTGCAGACAAGGCTATGCCGTTCCATCTCTTCCTGCTCTTGAATTACCTGTTCATTTTCCTTCATGACCTACCTCCAGCTTCATGATGTTTGCCTATTAGCGTATCCGCAGGCATGTACCTTTATGCTCAACATTTCCCCAAACTTCATCTTTTATAAACGTCTTAGGCCTGCTGTCCGCCATGGAAGGCACGTATAATGAATTCATGCTCTGGAACTTGTAAGCTTTGGTACGATGACAGGAACGATGTATTATCATAGGTGACTTTTTCAAGCTTTACCTGAATACCCCCATTTTCAATTGAAACAATGGCATAAGGAGCAACTGGTTCACCATTACAGCCAAGAGAACCAGGGTTCAGGTATATCGTTCGGTCATTTTTATAAAGGTGGATAGGATGATGATGTCCGAATCCTATTAAATCGTGTTGCTGATCTTTGAAAAGCAGTTCCAAGTTATTTAAACTCGGTTCAACGATTTTACTATACGGATTTTGGCTTATGTGCTCATCCAATTTCTTCGATTCCATGTGATAATGGGTGAAGTAAACGGAGTGATCATTAATGATATGATGTATGGTTCGAGGCAATTTTTCCAATTCATTTATGAATTTCAGATGCATCCTTTCAGCTATCCATTCATGATGCTCCTTAACATGAATATGTCCGTCCGGATGCGGCTCCCCGTTTATGATGGCCAGGACAGCTTCATCATGATTTCCAGTTATCATCGATAAATCATTTCTTGAAAATAAAAGTTCAAGGACTTCATTTGTATCCGGGCCAATCCCAACCATATCTCCCAGACAATAGAGACGATCTATTTCTTCCCTTTGATCAATATCCCTAAGGACGGCTTTTAACGCTGAAGCATTACCATGCACATCCGTTATAATGGCAACTTTCATGACTTAATTCAGCTCCCTTCTCCACAATCCACATGGTATATTATAACATTCAAAACGAAATCAAAAAAATATTCGGGCTTAATCCCTTGGTTTGCCCACGCCCATTTTTTATGAATAAGCAAACACTTCGGCCTAGAATACATAGTATGAAGTATTCCCGGTAAAGATGTTTTGCTAGGTATGTAATTCATAATATATATGAGGAGGAAATCAAATGGGTGGAAATGGTAACGAATGTTGTGGCGGCGGTTTCGATAACGGATTCGCATTGCTGATCGTATTATTCATCTTGCTGATCATCATTGGATGCAGTTGGGGATTCGGCGGCGGATTTGGCGGATGCTGCTAATAATGACATAAATCAAAAAGGCGCCTGATCATGGCGCCTTTTTTGTTATGGATTGACTTTTATTTTTTCTCTTTGCTTTTGTTTTCGAGTCTTCATAATGAACCAAATGACTATAAGTGCAATGGGGATAAGCAAGAAATTCGCATATTGTGAAAAGATGGCTCCCGCCTGCTCCCATCTGGATCCTAACTTAAACCCTAAATAAACATAAACGCTTGTAACAGGAAGCATCGCCATATAGGTATATAATATGAATTTCCAAATATTCATTTTCAATATTCCGCATGGCAGCGACACGGCGGTACGAACGCCTGGTACAAACCGTCCAATGAAGGCAATCCCCCCACCATACCTTTCAAAGAAGCGGTCAGCTTTGTTCAACTGCTCATCTTTGATCAAAAAGTATTTTCCGAACTTTAATACAAGCGGCCTCCCGCCATACTTGCCTAAGGCATAAAGCGTCAACGGTCCCGTTACCCCACCAAGCGAACCGGCAAGGATAGTCAAGTATAAATTCATATCACCTTGATAAACCCAGTATCCTGCCAGTGGCAAAACTATTTCAGCGGGAATGAATTCAAAAGTCAAAGCTAGCAAAACACCGAAATAAGATAAAGATTTAAACGCTTCAATCATATCCATTATTAAAGTTTCCATTGAGGTTTCCCCTTTTCTAACTTTTATTACATATAAAAAGGGGTGCTCCAAAATGAATCCGGGCACCCATGATGTCAAAAAGCACATTTTCCATTGTATCACAAGTTAACCCGCGTTTTTCCATAATGTTTTCCTAAAACAATGTTCTTATGGAGTCCATATTTTGTTATCGGGCTATTTACTACAGAACTATGCTTATAAGAAGAACGATAATAGAATATCAGATGGCCCCGAAACGAAAAAAACTTGAGGACGAATTGACCTCAAGCATTCGATATAGTTAACCAAGTGAATAGCCCCTAAATGGGGAGAGATGTACACATGACAAGATCGGTATCCTTAGTTCTCAAATCATAAAAGGGGCAGAGAGCCTGCTCAATCCATCCTCCATTTGTTTTTTCGCATCTTTCATCATGCCATCAAGTAATTCCTTTACTGTGGGTATATCGTCAATCAATCCGGCAACCTGGCCGCTATTCATAAAACCATTTGTAACATCCCCGTTCATCGCTCCATTAATATGATGGACTTCAGAGGTCATTTCACGATAATTCATGGGAGACAGTCCCTGTTTCTCCAAATCCAGCACTTTCTCGGTATATGGGTCCTTCAATACCCTTCTGACCTGTCCAAATGATCTGCCCAAAATTACCGTATCATTGCCCATCGCTTCGATTAGTTTCTGCTTATATGACGGATGGAACGGTGCTTCTTGTGTAGCGATCAGCCTGGTTCCCAATTGGACGCCTGAAGCCCCCAGCATCAATGCAGCTGCCAACCCCTGCCCATTGCCTATTCCGCCAGCGGCCAAAACGGGAAGCGTCACATGCTTGCTGATTTGCGGAATGAGTGTAAACGTCGTCATTTCCAGGTTCGAGTTGATGCCGGCAGCTTCAAACCCTTCTGCGACCAACACATCTGCCCCTGCATCTTGCGCTTTTTGTGCGTGCTTGACCGACGCAACGATGGCAATCACTTTTATATTCTTTTTTTGCAATAGGGGAATGAAAGGGGCTGGATTTCCTGCAGATAAGGAAACTACAGGGATATCATGCTTCAGGACAAGATTCACTAACTCATCTGTATATGGACTAACGTTTATTGGAATGTTCAACGCAAAATTGTTATTGGTTTTATCTTTGGTCTCGAGAATGATGGCTTCTACCTGTTCAGGAGTCATGGTACCGCACCCTATTGTTCCCAGGCCCCCTGCATTGGATACTGCAGCCGCAAGACTTGCATTGCTTATATTCCCCATGCCGCCTTGAATAATTGGATATTTTATCTCAAAAAGTTCACAAATATATTTCACTTTCATCCCTCCCAGTCCATTTAATGTTATACTATATTCATTAGAAAAACAATTCTGACTTTTTAAAAAAGGAGCGAGACTATGATTATTCCGTACAATAATAAAAAACCATCCATTGATGATAGCGTTTTCGTGGCACCTGGTGCTCATTTAATCGGTGATATTTCGATTGGGAAAGACTCGACCATATGGTTCAATGCGGTACTGCGCGGTGATGAAGATTCAATTACAATAGGAGAAAAATGCAGTATTCAAGATAACTCCACCATTCATTTATTTGAAGGATGCCCGGTTGTCATTGAAGATGAAGTGACGGTTGGGCACAATGTCATCCTGCATGGTTGTAAAATAGGCAAACGATCCATTATTGGTATGGGTTCCACGATATTGGATAATGTAGAGATCGGCGAAGAGTGCATCGTCGGAGCGAACACATTGATTTCCTCTGGCAAAATCATACCTCCACGTTCATTGGTCATCGGTTCCCCCGGGAAAGTGGTTCGCCGATTGAATGATAAAGATCTTGAATTGATCCAACTTTCCATCGATACGTATGTTCAAAAGGGGAAAGACTTCAAAGGGATACTTGATTAATTATTGCAATGAATTTTGAAAAGAGCTTCGGCCAGTCGTCACAAACGATTGGCTGAAGCTCTTTTTCACTTAATGATAAGTGGATGGTCCTTTGCATCATAGGTTTCATCTTTCCGGCATAAATCATTGTTTTCCTGAAATACACTTTCAAAGAAACGGCTTGCTGGTTCAGCCAAGACTTGATAGTACTGGCTAAATAAAAGAGCAGCATGATTCCCATTCCACTTAGAAGGCAGAAGTTCCTTTGGCAGGCCCGGATCAATGAATAAAAACTTACGGTATTCATGCACCAAGTTCGTTCGTTCCACAAAACAATCTGCATCGGACATTTCGCCCCTGCTAATGATGCTTTGATGAACGATGAATTGTTTACTGTATTTCTCGATGAATTCTTCATATTTATTTTCAATCTCTTCTAATTGCCAGCTTTTCTCTACAAGCGATTGGTTTTCTTTTGGACCTTTGTACTCCGAGATGAAAAAATCAACATATTCATCTATGTCATATTTCTCGATCAAGCGATTGATTTGCTTCTCCAAATCATTGGGGGAAATCCAGCAACCACTTGAAAAACTGCCAAACCCGCTCCATAATAATTCTTTGCGGAGATCATCCCGTAATTGCCGCTTATCTTCAGGGATCGTGTACATTAAGATTCGCCATTTACCATCCCATTCATTCGGTTTCATCTTATATATGCGATTGGCCGCTTCATCCATTCTCTGCACACCGCGATCAGTCAAAAAATAATAGCTTTTATTTCCCTGCTTCTCTGACTGAATCCACCCTTGCTTGACCATTCGTGAAACGGCTACACGAACGCCCTGCTCATTATGGCCGAATTCCTTTAACAAACGAATTAAACTGCCTATCCAGATTTTACTTCCATAATTACGGATATAATCGCCGTATATCGTAAAAATCATGGATTGTGTATTAGTACCTATCTTTCTCACCTCGCCCTAACATTGTTACTATTTTCACACGGAAGACATAATAATTATTATATCTTTTTAAAATGAAAGCGCAATATTATTTACCAGTAAATCGCGCTTTTCTCCGTTCACTGAATGCCAGGAGCGCTTCCGATCTATCTTGAGTCGGAATGGTCAATTCATAGGCTTTTCCTTCTATGGCCATTCCCGTTTGCAAGTCCGTATTCATTCCTTGGTCAATCGCATATTTGGCTTGTTTGACTGCAATCGGCCCATTCTTCATGATATTGGCTGCCAATTCCTCACAGGCTGACATTAGACGATCCCTTGGTACGACCTTCAAAAGGATCCCTAATTGACATGCTTCTTCCGCAGTCAATTTTTTTGCGGTGAAGATCAATTCCTTCGCCTTCATTTCCCCAATCAATCTCGGCAGCCGCTGTGTCCCGCCTGCTCCCGGAATAATGGCCCAGCTAGTTTCAGTGAGCCCCAAAGAAACACCTTCCGCAGCAATTGCAAAATCACATGAAAGCAGCCATTCAAATCCTCCCCCCAATGCATATCCATTGACGGCAGCCATTGTCGGCTGCGGAAGCCCTGCGATACTATTAAAAACATCACGAATCGCTTTAACGTTCCTTCTTACTTCCGCATCATTCAAAGACTTTCTTTCTTTCAAATCCGCTCCCGCGCTGAATGCTTTTTCCCCTGCACCGGTGAAAATGACGACACGGATATCATCGTCATAATAAACGGCATCGATGACTTCCTGCAGTTCACAAAGTGTCTCATAGTCGAAGCAGTTCAATACGTCGGGCCGATTAACTGTTATATAGCCGATTTGATTTATCACTTTATAAATAACCTTGGACATGAGTCTCCTCCCCTTTTGAAAAAATGACCCTTATGCAGATAAAATTAATAAGGGCCATACGCATAATCATTCTTTTTCAATATTTTCTATAATGGCAGATATGCCTTGGCCGACGCCTACACACATCGTCGCAAGGCCATAGCGCACTTTCCGCTTTTTCATTTCGTGGACGAGGGTTGTTAAAATACGAGCCCCGCTTGCACCGAGCGGATGACCAAACGCTATTGCCCCTCCGTTGACATTCACTTTCTCCTGATCCAATTTCAACTGCCGGATGCACTCCAAGGATTGGGAAGCGAATGCTTCATTCAATTCCACCAGCCCGATGTCACCAATCGTCAAACTCGCCCTCTCCAATGCTTTTTTAGTGGCATGAATCGGACCAAGGCCCATAATGGATGGTTCCAAGCCCGCTACAGCCCCTACAACATATTTGGCCAGTGGCTTCAATCCAAGCTCCCGTGCTTTTTCTGCACTCATCAAAAGCAATGCCGAGGCTCCATCATTTACACCTGAAGCATTACCGGCCGTTACAGTGCCGCCTTTAAAGATCGGTTTGAGTTTTTCCAGCTTTTCGATGGTCGTGTCAGGACGAGGGTGTTCATCTTTATCGAAAATGACCTCATTCCCTTTTCGATCCGTATATCGAACAGGTACGATTTCATTAATGAAACGCTCATTTTCCACTGCATTTTTCGCCCTTTGCTGGCTTTGATAAGCGAATTGATCTTGGTCCTCCCTTGAAACAGAAAAACGCTGGGCGACGTTTTCAGCCGTTTGAGGCATGGAATCCGCACCATACATTTCTTTAAGTTTCTCATTCGTGAAACGCCACCCGATCGTTGTATCCTGAAGTTCCATTGAACCCCGCGGAAATTCACTCTCAGGTTTGGCCATGACGTACGGCGCCCTTGTCATGCTTTCAGTACCCCCTGCGATATAAATATCGCCTTCACCTACAGCAATGGAGCGTGCTGCATACATGACGGCATCCAATCCGGATCCGCATAAACGATTTATTGTCGTTCCGCCTACGTTTACGGGAAGACCAGCTAGAAGGGCGGACATCCGGGCCACATCGCGATTATCCTCTCCCGCTTGATTTGCATTCCCGAAGATGACATCCTCAATTTGATTTGGCGGCAGCTCTGGATTACGATCTATCAGCGCCTTGATTACAATTGCGCCGAGGTCATCCGGGCGAACGCTTTTCAATGCGCCTTTATATCTTCCGATTGGTGTTCTCACAGCATCAATGATCACAACATCCTTCATTTCCTCACCAACTCGCCATCTTTTGTATAATCGTACACACCCTTACCAGACTTACGGCCTAGCCTGCCAGCTTTAACATACTGTTCAAGGAGGGGAGCCGGGCGGTATTTCTCACCCAGTTTACTATGTAAATATTTTAAATTATTCAAACGGGCATCCAATCCCACCAAATCACCTAGTTCGAATGGTCCCATTGGGTAATTCAGTCCTAACTTTATTGCCTTATCGATTTCTTCTGGTGTTCCTAAGCCTTCTTGAAGCATAAAAAACGCTTCATTTCCTACCAAACAGCTGATCCTGCTTGTAACAAACCCAGGGAATTCATTTATGACCACGGTCTCTTTCCCCATTTTTTCGGCTACCTCTTTTATTACGGCTGCCGTTTCATCACTTGTTTCAAGACCACGTACAATTTCAACGAGCGGCATTTTTTGTACAGGATTGAAAAAATGCATGGCAATCGTTTTTTCGGGACGCTTTCCATAAGAACCAATTTCCGTCGGACTCATCGTGGAAGTATTGGTTGCAAAGTAACAATCTTCTTTTGCATGGACTTCAATCGTTTCGAAGACTGCCCTCTTGATTTCCGCCTTTTCCGGAACTGCCTCTATGATCAAGTCGGCATATGCTGCTGATTCTTTCAGATTGGCAGAATAGGTAAATCTGCTTTTTGCAGCTGCCGCTTCTTCCTCGGTAATTTTTTGGTAGCGCAAACCCTTTTCAAAAATGGAGTCGATCTCTTTTCTGGCACTTTCCAAAGCATCCTGATTCACATCCACAAGCACTACATTAAAGCCTCCGGTTGCTCCTACATAAGCTATTCCCCTGCCCATGACACCAGATCCGACAATCACTAGATTTCTAATCATTCGTTCATTCCTCCTTCAAAAATAAATAGGGCTGACTGCGGATGAATCAGATCAGCATTCAACCATACCTGAATTACTTTTCCGACATACCGATCAGCCAGCCGTCTATTTTTTTGTTTTATTGAATTCCAAAGGGATTTAAGGGACGGCTTCCATGATAGGAAATGATGCTTTTCGTTTCTGTATAAAGATCAAGTGTCTCAATACATAGTTCCCGGCCAAATCCTGATTGTTTATACCCTCCGAAAGGTGTTCCTGGAAATGCGGAGAATGGGCAATTCACCATGACGATTCCCGCTTCTATTTGATTGGCCACTCTAGTCGCACGCCCGCCATCTTTTGTCCATAGAGCTGAACCCAAACCGAATTCCGTATCATTCGCGAGCCTCACAGCTTCTTTTTCATCTTTGAATTTCATTATGACAACGACCGGCCCGAATATTTCCTCTTTCACTACATCCATTTCATGATTGACATTCGTTATGACCGTCGGCTCATACCAATAACCGTTTTCGAAGCCTTCAATGACCGCTGGCTTTCCGCCTGTCAGGATCTTCGCTCCATCTGTAATGGCAGATTGGACATAATTGTCGATGACATCCAATTGCCCTTGATCTATGACTGCACCGATGTGTGTTTCTTTGTCGAGCGGATTGCCCAATTTCAATTTTTTCGTCTTTTCTACGAATCTGGCAACGAACTCATCGTATATGTCTTCGTGAACGTATAAACGGGATCTAGCTTCGCAAGACTGCCCAGTATTATAGAAAATTCCATATAATGATCCATCGATGGCTGCTTCAAGGTCTGCATCTTCAAAAACAATATTAGGGGACTTACCGCCAAGCTCCAATGTGACCCTTTTTAATGTCTGTGAAGCCTTGCCCATAAGATCTCTGCCGATTGGAGTAGAACCCGTGAAGGCCACCTTATTCACTTTCGGATGCTGAACAAGATAATTCCCTACGTCTGATCCAGGACCTGGAATGATATTGACCACGCCTGAAGGAACACCTGCTTCTAAACAGATTTCCCCTAAAACAATGGCCGTCAGTGGCGTTAACGAGGCTGGCTTAACGATTACTGAACAGCCGACTGCGATTGCAGGTGCGATTTTCCATGCTGCCATCATCAAAGGGTAATTCCAAGGGATGATTTGAGCACAAACGCCTACTGGCTCTTTTTCCGTATAGTTATGGAATTGACCAGGCACATTATTCACGGATCCGCGGTGTGCAACTAAAGCGCCTGCATAAAACTCGAAATCTTCAATTGCCTGCATGACTTGGCCTTGCGCTGCAGAAATGGATTTGCCGCTGTTCAGGACTTCCAATTCAACCAATTCATTAAATCGTGAACGCATGATCGCTGCAATTTTGTTCAAAACACGAGACCGTTTATTAATCGGAGTCCTCTTCCATTTCCCGTTATCAAATGCTTCACGTGCAGCTTGAACAGCCTTTTCTGCATCTTCCTTGGTCGCCTTTGCAACCTTGGCAATGATTTCACCAGTCGCAGGGTTATACGCATCAATTGTGGAACCATCAGAGCTTTCCACTCTTTCCCCATTAATGATCAGATGATAATAATCACGCTTCATTTCCGCTTTTTCAAATGCCGCCTCTTGTACTCTAACCATGTAATCCCACTCCCTTTTCTATATTACTTGCCTATGAATTGAGCTTTCCTTTTTTCAGTGAATGCCGCCACACCTTCTGCATAATCCTTCGTTAAGCCAGCAATGCGCTGACCCTCCGCTTCTTCTTTTAAGTATTCTTCCAGTGAAAGATGATAGGACGCCTCTAAGTATCTTTTGATTAATCCGATTGCCTTTGTTGGTTTGTTTGCGATATTCTCTGCAAAGGCTTTCAAATGCTCGTTCCATTCATCCACACCGACCACTTTTGTAGCTAGCCCGATATTTTCCGCCTCGCTAGCCGTAACCTTTTCCCCCAATAAAGATAATTCAAGGGCTTTCGCATGACCAACGATTCGCGAAAGGTAATACAGATTCCCCGAATCAGGAATCAATCCGATATTGACAAAGGCATTTAAAAAACTGGCTTTTTCAGATACAAGCCGAAAATCGCATGCCAGCGCCAGGCTGAAGCCAGCACCTGCAGCCACTCCATTGACTCCTGCAATGATCGGTTTTTCACAGTTTGCCATTTGCTCCATCATCGGACCGTAATCTTCGCGCAGCTTCTGGCCTAAATTCATGCCCTCATCAACATCCGATAAATCCTGCCCCGAACAAAATGCCCTGCCTTCCCCAGTAATGATAATGGCCCGCACTTCATCTGCCCCCGCGGATTTTTTGATCGCTTTCTGTATTTCCTTATTCATTTGGGACGTAAAGGCATTTAGTTTATCAGGACGGTTCAAAGTAAGCCATGCCACTCCATTTTCAACCCTATATTTGATGGTTTCGTACATAGAGCACCCCTTATCCGCCTGTAAAATCCGGCTCTCTTTTTTCAACAAATGCTTTCATTCCTTCTTTTTGGTCCTCAGATGCGAAAAGGATATAAAAGTTCTTCCGTTCAAATTGCATGCCCTCATATAAGGTGTAATCAACGGCCTTATTGACTGATTCTTTGATCAGCCTTACAGCTAACGGGGGTTGCTTTGCTATCTTTCTAGCAAAATCAACCGTTTCTTCCATTAACAATTCAGGTGCCACGATCTTATTAATGAAACCATATTGCAGCGCTGTCTTTGCCTTTATCCTTTCAGCCGTCAACATCCATTCAAGTGCCTTTGTCTTGCCTACCAATTTCGTCAACCTTTGGGTTCCCCCCGCACCAGGCATGACCCCTAGTGTCACTTCCGGGAAGGAAAATTGGGTATCGCTGGCGGCAATCAGGAAATCACAGGATAAAGCAAGTTCAAAACCACCGCCGAATACAAAACTTTTCACCGCACCAATCACAGGCTTCTTGACTAGGCTTATTCGGTCCCAATCGGCAAATTGGTTCGTTAACTCCATGCTGATCGGATTGTCGTTCACCATCTCGTCAATATCAGCTCCAGCTGAAAATGCTTTTCCATTGCCCGATAGCAAGATCACCTTCACTTGCGGGTCCCGGTCGAATTCTTCCATGGTTGAAACTATTTCCCTTACCATTTTCCTGTTAAGGGCATTCAGTTGCTTCGGCCGATTTAAAGAGATATAACCAATGCCATCCGCGATTGACGTTTCGATGAATTGAAGCGCATTCATTTTATTTCTTCACCGATCATCATCGTTACAAGTTTCCCGGCAAAGCCCATTAGGTCTTTCCCTGATGCTTTTCCTTCCGGGGAACGCATTCCTTGTTGCAATGCATCATGGTCTTCATAATACATTTCACAAAGGATATAATACTCAGAGTCTTTGCCCATTGGGGTCCCTACAATTTTAGTGACCTCCATTTTTTGAAGACCAGGAATTTTTTCCGTTATCGGGCCATGTACATTGAAATAGTGCTCATCGAACTCTTCCTTGTTTTCAGGTTGTTTGTATAGGGCGATTAACTTTACCATTTTATAAAACCTCCATTATATTAGATTATTTTTATCATCGGTTTCATCGCTTCGAACGGATTTTTACATGCTTTACAATATAAAATGCTGCGGCAGGCAGTAGGGCCGAAGATATTTTCCATCGTTACATATGTCGATTCACAATATGGGCAATCCACATGCCATGATCCATCACTTTTCATTTGTCGAGGAGGAGGGGAGATTCCGAAAACCTTCAATCCAGCTTTCCCCTTTTCCGTAATTCGATCGGATGTCCAGGAAGGGGAACGTAAAAATTCCACACTTACATTTTTTACGGCAGGCAGCTGTTTAAGGGCTGTTTCCACATTTTTTTGAATGATCGACAATGCCGGGCACCCTAGAAAAGTTGGCAGCATTTTTACCGAGACGTCCTGGCCCGAAACCGTCACGTCTTCAACCATCCCTAAATCCAGAATACTTACTGTATCGATTTCGGGATCTTTAACGTCTTCCAGGAGCTTATAGATTTCTTTTGTGTTTAACTGTACGGTCGACATGGTACCCCTCCCCTTTCTATTGAATTACCATGAAGCTGCTTTATCTGTTGCGTATACTTCACTTAACGTTTTTAGCGCCTTTTCCAAATCTTCCGTATGCTGGCCATTACGGCCATCACCTCTTGCCATGCCCATTTCAATAGTTGTTGCCAAGCCGACACTTTCAAAAATTGGTATGATAGCCTCAATCCATTTTTTCTGTAAGTCAGCTTCGCCCTCTATCAAGCCGAGCTCCACCATTTCTTCTCCATATTGTCCAAGTGAAAATACGCCGGCGAAATCCGGCATTGTTTTCTCAATTGCCGCTTTCATTCTCGAAACCGCTTCTTCGTGACCAGATCCCAGCAATTGGACGAACCAGGTTTTCCAGTGCATCAAATGATAGTAAAGTTCCATCTGTACCTTTTGTGCCACCTCGGCAAGCGGTTCATATGAACATGAATGAAGGGATTGAACCTTAATCGCTTTGGCTTGGGTATAAAAATAATTCCGCACTACCGCAAACGCCCAATCATAATCCGGGTCTTTCATATAGTGGCCAGGACCATTGACCAATTCGAGAATGATCGCATTGCGCCGTTCCTTGGCGGGACGGTCGTGAGCCAGCTTATCCGCATCTCCTTCACCGAGTTCTTCAAGTAATTTATAATATATGGCTGCATGCCCCATCGTGTCTTGGGATATCGAGGCGGATGCAACATCTTCTTCGATATGCGGTGCGAGTCCCAACCATTCTGCTCCACGGTATGAATGGATGAAGTCATCGTCCGCCAGTTGAAACAGCAATTCCTTGATTGCGAAGTCCTTCAATGATTCATTCTTCATTTTTCACGCCTCCAGCCCAAGACATTATCTCTTTTTCATCTAGCATTCCCTGCTCATACTTCCGCCATTTTTTCTTTAAATACCCGTACCCTTTTGTGGTCCTGTAGTCTTTATTATCGATACGTTGAAGCGTTTTCTTTTCCTCGGCCGTCATTTTCCGTATATTCCGTCTTTTCACGACCCAGATATCATCAACCGCTTCACGTCTCATGAAGTTTTCTTGTGCCATCATGATGGCGATATCCTCATTCGGGGCGAGCAGGCTGAAGTGGTATTGAACGGGTGATGATTGCGTTTTACGGCTGAATACTTCAAATTCTTCAAAGTAATTTCCTTGTCTAGTTTCCATAGCGTCCTTCCCCTTCCCTTAAATGACCTTTGGCGCCAATGCCTCGCGTACCCATTTATTTTTTTCATAAGAATTTCTTCGAAGACTTAAGCGATCCTGCGAACGGGGACCTTCATTCCTTGCGAACACCTTCAATTTCCCCCAATCGGGTTGTTGGTAAATCCAGGTTTCAGATGCTTTGTCAAACCTAAGCGTTTTATCCGGAATGCTGAAGCCGAGTGAAAGGATCCGCTTCACATATTTGGAAAAAAAAGCTTGCCGAAGTTCTTCATTCGTACTGGTTCTGATTTTGTACTTAATCGTTATATCCTGTTTGGATGAGCCCACTTCTTTCTTACTCGGAGGTCCAAAGAAGAGTAACAAGGATTCCCACCAATAATTGATGGAGTCTTGAACCAATTTCCTTTGTTCTTCCGTCCCTTCAGCCAAAGCCATGATTATCGCTTCACCATGCTGGGCGTGAAAAACTTCTTCCGCGCAAATCCTCTGTAATGCCCGGGCATAAGGCCCGTATGAGGCGCCAAGCATGTTCGTCTGGGAAATGATGGCTGCACCATCAACCAACCAGCCAATCAATCCAGCATCGCCCCAGGATTTGGCTTCCATATGGAAGACATTATGAAACTTTAAATCTCCTTTAAACAAATCTTGCATGAGGTCATCCCGTTTTTTACTGTAAGGCTTTAGCAAATCTTCGGCGACGCGAAGCAATAATTGCCCATGCCCCATTTCATCCTGTACCTTTGCCATGATTCCAAGTTTCCTATTTAAAGTCGGGGCTTTAGGTACCCATTCCTTTTCTGGAAGCGCCCCCATGATTTCACTGATTCCATGCATCGATATTAATTTGATTAAAGTGCCCCGGTATTCTTCAGGCATCCAATCATCCGCCTCTATCTTTTCTCCCGCTTCGATTCTGGCAATGAATTGATTTAGCTTTTCTTCTCCTGCCATATCATTTAAAAGAACGTTCATCCAAATCACCTCTTTTTTATAATGTAACGTTAATATAACGTTATTATATTTTACCGTTATACTTAATGCAAGACTATTCTGTCTTTTTTAAAAATAAAAGGAAAATTTCTGGGTTTCTTTGAATTTTTTAATCCACTAAAACTTTAAAGGGCGAAGTTTCCACCTTGATAGAATCTGTCGGACAACCCTCCACCGCATCATCCAGATCATCAAATAAACCTTCCGGGACCTCTGCAGTTCCTTCATTTTCATCCAGGATGACAAATGCCACTCCCTCATCATTGTAATCGAAGATTTCCGGTGCAGCGGCACCGCATGCACCGCATGCAATACAGGTTTCTTGATCCACAACTGCATATTTAGCCATGATGCCTTCCTCCTTATCTCAATTTCATTAATTCTTTCTTCTTTCCCTACCGTCCAATTATCGTAACGTCCACTGCATTTTCTTATTCATATACCCTTTTACCCACTGCCCCATTCATACGCTAATGATTTCATCATTCCGTTTATCCACGACACGAATGGCTTTCCCTTCTGAACGCGGAATGCCTTTTGGGATGTTAACAACAATATCCATCGTTACAAGACATGTGGATTTCATATGATGTTGAATCGTTTTCTTTAATTTCTCTACTTTTATATGCGCTAAGTCTTCTCCAATCTCCCTGTAGAAACCGCTTTCAATTTCTATATGCAGTTCAACACTATCCATATTCCCCTTCTTAACGAGGTGAATCTGGTAATGAGGAACAATACCCTCCATTTGGAATAACACACGCTCAATTTCAGATGGAAATACATTCACTCCCCTGACTATGATCATATCATCCGTTCTGCCTTTAACACGGGACATTCTTGTTGTGGTGCGTCCGCATTTACATGGTTCATGGGTAATGGAGGCAATATCGCCTGTACGATAACGAATGATTGGAAGCGCTTCCTTTGTAAGGCTTGTAAAGACAAGTTCCCCATCCTCGCCGTCCTCAACCGGTTCAAGTGTATCCGGATTAATGACCTCGACAAGAAAATGGTCTTCTGCGATATGCAGTCCATCCTGTGCTTCATGACATTCAATCGCAACTCCCGGCCCCATAATTTCACTTAAGCCGTAAATATCGATGGCTTTCAAATTCAGTTTCCTCTCAAGTGTTGCCCTCATTGCCTCCGACCATGGCTCAGCTCCAAAAATCCCATACTCAAGCCCATTATCAGCAGGATCGATTCCCATCTCTTCCATCTTTTCAGCGATATTCAAAATATAAGAAGGGGTTCCGCAAATGCCGCGCGGTTTAAAATCATTGATGATCGTAATCTGGCGATCGGTATTCCCTCCTGAAATAGGTACTGTCGCAACTCCTAGCTTTTCTGCCCCACAATGCAAGCCCAGGCCCCCTGTAAACAGACCATATCCATATGCGTTATGGAAAATATCTGACTTGCGGCCTCCTGCAGCTACAATTCCACGTGCGACGATCGTTGCCCAGTTTTCCAAATCGTTTTTCGTATACCCGACAATGGTAGGCTTTCCGCTTGTTCCGGATGAACCATGAATGCGTGTCACATCCTCCATTGGAACGGCAAATAAACCGAAAGGATACTGATCACGAAGAGTCTGTTTTTTTGTAAAGGGAAGCTTTATCACATCGCTTAGAGTTTGAATATCTTTTGGATCAAGGCCCATCTCATCAAATTTTTCTCTGTAATAAGGTACATTTTCATATACATGGCTTATCGTTTTCTTAAGGCGTGTCATTTGTAGACTTTCCATTTCGGCACGCGTAGCCGTTTCAACTTCCGGATTGTACATTGTTTCAGTCCCCCTTATTTGGTCCCCATAGGACCTCTCTTTCATAACGATAATTACACGGAATTCAAATTAGTGTTATGCTTAATTTTAAGATTAATACGTCATTTATACGTTGTCAATCATGTTTTCTTGAATTCATCAAAAATGACAGAATAAACAAAAAAACAAAGTTTTAATTTACTAAATTTTCTGATTATGTTAACTTTAGCATTGATATATCATTTTATCTAAGCATCGTTTCAAAAACGTCCTACAATTTAAAGGGGGATTATTATGGAATCACCAGCTAAAACTGGGCATTCACCATCAGGTTATGACAGCGGAAACAAGTATCGTCAATTAATTGAAACGGAAGAATTCAAGGAACTTATCCAAAAGAAAAAAGCTTTTATCGTACCTGTCACTCTCTTCTTTCTTGCCTTTTATTTTGTTCTGCCTATTTTAGCTGCTTACACAGAAGTACTGAAAGGTGAAGCTTTTTTCCATATTCCTTGGGCTTGGATATATGCACTTCTCCAATTTGCCGTCGTATGGATAGGAGGAATCGTCTATATCAAAAAATCCGCGAAGTATGACAAGCTGGCTAAAAATATCTTGAAAAAATATGAGAAGGAGCTTGGCGAATGAGCATTTTATCCCTCACACTTTTTTTGGGCATCATTTTGTTAACGCTTACAATAACCTATTACTCTTCTAAAAAGACGAAAAATGCCAGTGATTTTTATACTGCCGGGGGCGGATTGACAGCATGGCAAAATGGATTGGCCGTAGCAGGTGACTTTATGTCAGCAGCTTCTTTCCTGGGAATTACAGGTGCAATCGCACTGATTGGTTTTGATGGCTTTTACATGAGCATCGGTAACCTTGTTGCCTTTCTTGTTCTATTGTACCTTGTGTCGGAACCACTTCGCAATTTAGGTAAGTTTACGCTGGCAGACATGATTTCAGCACGCTTCAAATCAAAAAAAGTGCGAGGGATAGCTGCCGCCAATACACTTGTCATTTCAATCTTTTACATGATTGCACAACTTGTGGGTGCAGGGGGATTGATTAAACTGCTGCTCGGCATCGATTATTGGCTATCCGTCCTTCTTGTCGGAGTATTGATGACGATTTATGTAATTTTCGGCGGGATGAGAGCGACAAGCTGGGTGCAGATCACCAAAGCGGTTCTCTTGCTAGGCGGTTCCGCTGTGTTGACGTTCATCGTATTTTCCCGTTTTAATTTCAACATTTCAGAGATGTTCCATCATGTCCAAACTGCAACACCGCTTGGAAAGGAATTTTTGCATCCTGGAAATAAATACACCGATGGACTCGACATGATTTCATTTAATATGTCGCTTGTCCTCGGGGCAGCCGGCCTTCCGCATTTACTCGTCCGCTTCTTTACAGTAAAGGACGCAGCTACTGCAAGGAAATCCGTCGTTTATTCCACATGGTTTATAGGATTATTTTTCATCATGACCATATTCCTAGGTTTCGGCGCTGCATCTTTCGTCGGGTTTGAGCGGATTGTCGAAGCAAACCCTGCTGGAAACATGGCCGCTCCTCTTCTTGCATTAACAATGGGCGGTGAATTTTTATTCGCCTTCGTTTCTGCTGTAGCATTTGCCACCATTTTAGCGGTTGTGTCCGGTCTTGTTTTAACGTCTGCATCCGCTTTTGCACACGATATATACGGTGAAATCATCAAGGAAGGAAATATTACGGAAAAACAGCAAGTACTCGTTGCCCGATTGGCTTCTGTCGGTGTAGCTGTCATTTCGATTCTACTTGCTTTATTCGCACAATCAATGAATGTCGCTTTTCTTTCAGTCCTCGCGCTTGGGATTGCTGCCAGTGCCAATTTACCGATCATCCTTTGCACAATATATTGGAAACGCTTCAACGCAACCGGAGCGATCACAGGAATGTCATGCGGTTTACTCAGCTCCATCATACTGGTCATGCTTAGCCCCAATGTATGGAATCCGGAACCTGGAATGGGGATTTTCACAGGCGATCCCCTCTTCACGATGAGCAACCCGACCATTTTCACCGTGCCGCTCGGCTTTATTGGAGCTTATTTAGGCACAATCTTGTCAAAGGCAAAAGATGAGGAAAACAGGTTTGCTGAAGTACTGTTCAAATCAAACACCGGATATGGGATAAGTTCAGCAAAAGACCATTAATAAGGGGGATTTCCATGACCACACATTTAGATAAGGATATTCACGAATTGCATTACGATCAAATCAAACAAGTACTGGTCGACGAACCATATGCTTCTTTTCTAGGGATGAGGCTGACGAAACTCGGTCCCGGCACAGCGGAAGCAGAATTGATTCCAAGTGACCACATGCTAAATAGCCACGGAACGGTTCATGGTGCCATTATCTTTTCACTTGCTGATTACGTGTTCGCAGCAGCCAGCAATTCATATGGCAAAATAGCGGTTGGCGTTTCAAACAGCATCAATTTCTTATCAGCTGGCAAACGGGGGGAGACTTTAACTGCCAGAGCAGAAGAGATCAAGAAAAACCATAAACTGGCCTGGTATAAAATAGACATGTTAAATGAAAGGGAATTGATTGCAACCATGGAAGCGATGGTATTCAGGAAAAATCAATATTTCGTCGACCAAGTTGAATAAGTAACGTTTGAAACCTGACAAACAATCCATTTGTCCGGTTTCCTTTCCCTTGATTTGCCAAGGATACGTACGCATAGAAATAAAAGGGGGATTCCCGATTGGAATCCCCCCCTCTATTTTATAATCCTTCTTCTAGTTATTGACCGCAATACTGGAACCTATCTCTATTAACGACTCCGCATTCCCGTTCACTTATCCCATCCGTCTGATAAGTGATTTTCCCTCCATGCCTTCCCCATGATCATGGACAGGTTTGCTGAAATCCACATGGACATCCATTATTCAAAGAGTTCCTTGTGATGCTGCCATTTTCTCCTTCTTTCCTACATATACATCCAGTGCAGCCTGCAAAGCCTCTCCCCGATTAACTTGGAACCCCTTGCGCAAAAGGACAGCTTCCAAGGAGGCCAATACAAACAGGATGTTTTCTTTCCTGCAACTGAATCCCATGGTCCCAATTCTCCAGATTTTCCCGTGAAGCGGACCAAATGAGGAAGCGATTTCGAGGCCAAATTCATTCAACAGCATGTCTCTTACAGCTTCACCATCGATTCCTTTTGGAATTTCAATGCAAGTTACACACGGAAGTTTGTTTTTCCCATCCCCGAATAACATTAGTCCCATTGCCTTGATCCCTTCAACGAGAGCAGCTTCGTGGAGTTCATGACGGGCAAAGCGCGTTTCCAGACCTTCTTCGAGCACAAGGCGCAATCCTTCACGTAACGCATAAATCATGGAAGTTGCTTCTGTATGATGATTCAAACGACGCGGTCCCCAATAATCCTGCAGCATGCTTAAATCGAAATAATTACTGGCAATCGGACGGCTGAGCGAAACCTGTTGGTTGTCTTCATCGGTGGCTATACCACGTTCCACCTTTTTGCGGGACAGGATGATTTCTTCTATTCGCTCATTATACGTAATCGGTGCCATACCGGAAGGAACGGACAAGCATTTTTGTGTCCCTCCTATCAATCCATCAATACACCATTCGTCCACCTTAACATCGGTGCCCCCGATGGAAGCAACCGCATCCACAACAAGCAGGACACCCAATTCACGGCAGGCCCTCCCGATTTCCTTCAAAGGCTGCATACAACCAGTGGAGGTTTCCGCATGCACGATTGCTGTTATTTTTGGGGAGACTTTCTTGATTTCCGCAATGACTGCTTGCGGTTCGAACACTTCTCCCCAAGGACATTCCATCGTATGGACTTCAGCTCCGTATCGCTCACAGATTTCCACCAATAAATGACCGAACCTTCCGAATATAGGAACCAGGACCTTATCCCCCGGCTCAATGATGCTGCATAGAATCGCTTCATTACCGGATCTTAAGGTGCCATCTATCGGGAACGCCCATTTATTTTTGGTTTGAAAAACCAAACGCAGCATTTCCATCACTTCATTCATGATAGTGGTGAATGCAGGATCGAATTGCCCTAATATCGGTGTGCTCATCGCCCTTAAAACACGCGGGTCAACTTCGACCGGTCCTGGTGTCATGATCGTTCTCATCGGTGCATTCAATTCTGTATATGCCATTTTTACCAACTCCTTCAATAGGCTATTTTATAAAGTATTTCATTCAAAAATCCGATTCCCTTATCCATATCCATCGCAACAGGTTTGACATCGATCGATTGTGAAACCCCAGCTTCATTTCCGCTTTATTTGCCATGGAGTCGAGATCGAAAATGTCCTTACAAAAACCTTTCAAAAACCTCTTCCTCTCCGATGCCATTCGGAACATTGAATTCCGAAGCCAGACGACAGCATCCTTCCTTTATGAATGGGGATGGTGCCCGCATGATCACTTTTACCAATGATTTTCACCGTATAAAGGCGGTGACGCCCCATCCTTGTCCGTTTCCATATGGGAACTGGTCGGAATGATTCCACCGGAGGGACCTAAATCATACACTATCAAAATATATAATAAGTTTTTTCCCATCCTCAGCTTTCATTGCCTGCTGAACGCTCATCCTTTCCTTGGAATATAATATCCGTGTCACCCCATTACTCTCTGTTCCCCCGAAAAATGCTAACCATTCTATCATCGAACGCAACATCATCCTTTTCATCTATTAATTTTTCGTTTTGATTGCCCATCATATCGTTTCCCTTCGCAATAGCCTTTGATGTCATGAACATTCACAAAATTTATCTCATCTATTATTTTACTTGCTTTCGCCTTTAACTTCATTGACAATTCTGTTAGTATTTCGGTGTTTTTTTGTGCAAAATAACCAACTGAAAGACAGCCAATAATGTATTTATATATAAATCTCTATGATCAAAAGAACTTTTGTTATAGTCAGCGCCTTATCATATTTCACTAGTATTTTTTGATAAATTAAGATACTGGTTCTACTTATGCCGGCCAAATTAACTTTTGATGGACTGCGAACCTAAAAAGATGATGTCTAATCTTTGTAACATCTAATTCACATATGTTTTATTTGCTTTTTCTTTTTATAAAGAATTAGACCAAAATGGGGAACAAGTAATCATGATCACTTGTTCCCCATTTTATCGAATAATCACTTATTTTAATCCTAAGCCCCGTATGAATTACTATAACATTGCATCCTGGTTGGTCTCAATGCCCCAGAAATCACTTAATGTTTACACTTATTTTCCTTCGCTTCAATGCGTCGTCGATGCAGGATAGGCTCAGTATACCCACTTGGTTGGTTACAGCCTTGAAACACTAGGTCGCATGCCGCTTGAAACGCCACAGAGCTGTCGTAATTATCCGCGATACATTGATAGGCTGAATCTCCACTGTTTTGTTCATCCACTACTATAGCCATTCGTTGTAAAGTCTCCAAAACCTGTCCTTTGGTACAAATTCCGTGGTGAAGCCAGTTAGCGATATGCTGACTCGAAATTCTTAGTGTGGCACGGTCTTCCATCAACCCTACATTGTTGATATCGGGTACTTTGGAACAACCAATTCCTTGTTCTACCCAACGTACAACATAACCGAGGATACCTTGGGCATTGTTATCCAGCTCTTGCTGAATTTCTTCCGGACTCCATTCGGGGTTTTGAGCCACCGGGATTTCCAAAATATCATCACGTAAATTTACTGGATTCTTTTTCAACTCGTCTTGCACCTTTTTTACATCCACTTGATGATAATGAAGAGCATGCAATGTTGCTGCAGTCGGTGAAGGCACCCACGCTGTATTCGCCCCCGCTTTTAGATGGCCAATCTTTTGCGTTAGCATTTCCGCCATCATGTCCGGCATTGCCCACATTCCCTTACCAATTTGAGCTCGACCTTGAAAACCGGTTGCTAGACCTATATTGACATTCGATTTTTCATAAGCTTGTAGCCATTTTGATCCTTTCATGTTATTTTTGAGGATCATAGGCCCGGCTTCCATAGAAGTATGAATTTCGTCTCCCGTTCGATCTAAGAACCCAGTATTAATAAAGGCCACCCTTTCTTTAACTTGGCGGATACAAGCTTTCAAGTTTAATGAAGTTCGACGTTCTTCGTCCATAACGCCAATTTTCAGTGTATTTCGCTGTAGACCAAGCATGTCTTCCACGCGATCAAAGAGCTCATTGGCAAAAGCCACCTCTTCGGATCCATGCATTTTTGGCTTAACGATATAAACTGATCCTTTAGATGAGTTTTGATATTTACCATTCCCCAACAGGGAATGTTTGGCAAGTAAACTAGTCATGACTGTATCCATAATCCCTTCAGGAATCTCCTCACCATTTGCATCCAGGACAGCGTTCGTGGTCATTAAGTGTCCCGCGTTACGGACAAACATAAGTGAACGACCAGGTAAAGAGAATTCTTCTCCATTTGGTGCTCTGTATAAACGATCCGGGTTCATTGTACGTGTCATCATTTTATTATCCTTTTTGAAACTTACAGCCAGATCCCCCCTCATAAGACCTAACCAATTTCGATAGACCAGGACTTTATCATCAGCATCCACTGCCGCAACAGAATCCTCACAATCCATAATGGTCGTAAGAGTAGATTCCATTAGAATGTCCTTAACGCCAGCTTTATCTATTTTACCGATCGGATGACTTCGATCAATCTGAATTTCAAAATGCAACCCATTATTTTTCAATAATATCGCCGATGGCTTTCCGTATTCACCTTGATTGCCAACTAGCTTAGATTCCTCTACTAAACTCGTAATTTCTCCATTTCTGAGTGTAACAGCTAATTTCCCATCTACTACTGCATAATTTACAGCGTCTTTATGTGAATGGTCCTTTAAAGGAGTTACTTGATCAAGAAAATCCTTTGCAAATGAAATGACTTCTCCACCGCGTACTTCATTGTAGCTCCCTTCTCGGTAGGCTCCTTCTTTTTCGCTAATAACATCAGTACCATATAGGGCATTATAAAGGCTTCCCCACCTTGCATTTGAAGCGTTAATAGCATAACGAGCATTATCAACCGGGACAACTAGCTGCGGACCGGCTTGGAAGGCAATTTCATCATCTACCCCTCCTGTCGTAATATGAAAGTCTTCTCCTTCAGGTTCGAGATAGCCAATTTCTTGTAAAAATGTTCTATATTCAGCAAAGTCCATCTCTTTATTTTCTCTATGCCATGTATTGATTTTGGTTTGAATTTCATCACGACGAGCTAACAATTTTTTGTTTTTTGGAGACATGTCATGTACCAATTTTTCAAAATCAACCCAAAATTGTTCCTGATTCAGTTCGCTTCCAGGCAGCCCATCTTTATTGATAAATTCAAAAAGTACCGAAGCCACTTGAAGATTACCTACTTTCACATATTCTCCCATGATGTATTCCTCCTCTAAAAATTAGTTTGACTACCGGCATACGCCGAGATAATTTTCTTAAACCTGGTGATCTCCCCCCCCTTTTAACGGGTTCAATGCTTAATTTGTTTTCGATTTCAAGTTCTCGAATTTATTGTTTTGTTATCTTATAATCAATTTCAAGTTTATCGTTAGAGATGTCAATGTGGTATGAACACCTTTTTCTTCAATTGTAAAATGAAATCCCATTTTTTTAGAACACCCACCTTATGTTTCCGTTTCCTGGTAGATATATCGGTTACTGCCCAACTTCCAATTTGGTTGTTAATTTATTCCAATTAATGAATTTTTCCAAAAAGATCGATATAATGACACCCATAATGAGACCATTTGTAATGAAAGGCTGCAAGAGGACAGGTAAACTGCCGAATAATGCTGGCGGGATGTTCATAATGCTAACTCCAACTAGGACTGGCCCCGCTATACGGAGTATCGTTTCAGAGTTGAATAACGTTCCTTTCAGGCTGTTTAATGCGGTCCCGAACAATTGAAGGTATGCGACAAATAAAACAGCGTTACCTATTGTTAATGGTATTGTTCCTAAGAATCTCCCTAATGGCGGTATAACTCCAAGGAGAGTAAACAAAAATCCGCTTATAATGAATGGCTTTCGTTTAAATAGCTTGGTACTTTGTAAAAAACCTATCGTAGATGTAAATGGTGTAAAAGGGACCAAGCCAAAAAACGAAGTGATAAACGCAAAAATACCTGTTACAAAAATAGATCTCCTGTATTGACTATGTTCCACCTTTTCCTTGTATACATCTGCAACAGCTTGAATAGAAGCGAAAGAATTCGTTAAATTCAGAAGGACCGCAAAAAAGGAAACAAAAATAATACCAATATTCAAGTTTGGAGTTCCAAGGGGAAAGAAAGTGAATGCCATACCTGAAGAGCTAGCCGTCGGAAGATCTGAAGGGAAAATAATTCGATATAATGACCATCCAACGATAATTCCGATCAGGATTGAGAAATTGCCTAGTATTTTCCCTCCTTTAATCCTTAAAAAGCCGACGAAGATGACAATCAAGATTGAAAACAAACTGACAGGGAGATCGATTGTTCCACTTTCGGTTATTTTAAACATACCTTTGAAGAAAATAAAAATGAGCTGAAAGGTCAGTAAAAATATATAAACACTTATCACCATCGGCTTAATTACTTTTTGTATGATATAAATCAGGTTAAATGCCGCAAGCAGTACGGTTACAGCTCCAGCCAGCAAAACACCTGTTGCAATTCCTCCCCCTACGGTTGCAAAATCCAATCCGAGTGCAGATGCAGAGATGCCCATATTTATCATCAGCCCCCACATTAGCCCCGAGTGGCTGTCCAATAATGGATAACGATGTCCAATCCAGGCCTGCAGAATACAGGATATGCCTGTAAAGATAAAGGAGCATCTTATCGTCATTTCAATTGTTTCTGTAGGAAGTTGGAATGCTGCTCCTACAGAAATTGGTACGACAACCGTATTGGCAAAAATAAAAAAAAGCCACTGTAAAGACGAGAATAATGTTACAGTAACTCCTTGCTGTTTCATCTTAATCATCACCATTTCCGATTTCTGGATTTTTTGTAAAATCAGTTTGCTAGTTTTTAAGGAAGCCAATCGTAAACATTACAAATCATCACTTTTTTATAAATAAAAATATAAGCGAAGCGCTGTCTTCATTACATCGCTTCGCCTTAATCACTTTTTTTGTTTTTTAAAGAAGAAACTTAAATTATATTGTAATGTTTAATAATCTTAACCTTTTCTAATATCTTGTTATATCCATAGGCAATGCCCCTGCAGCAAAGCCTACAAACATGAATCGACTGTTTCCTGTATTACGCATACCATGAATTTGATTAGGCTTGGCCAATACTACCATTCCTTTTCTGATCGTAATCTCATTCTCCAGATCAGGAAAGTATGTTCCTTCCCCCTCAATGCAAACCCAAATATCATCAACATTCGAATGGGAATGTAAATATACTTCCTGCTCAGGTTCAAGACACCAAACTGCCCCGACAGTTTTATCCGTTTCATAGAAATAATTTTTTTGTGGTGCATTAGAATCGAATTTTGCTATTTTATCGATTTCAAAAACTCTTTCCTCTATTATCGACTTTTTGTTCAAAATTACATTCTGGTCCATACCTCAGCACCTCTTTTATATTTAATGGTTTTGAATTACACTTACCGGATCTCCCTAAAATACAATTCTGCCCGCATTAAATCTCTTGAAGTTGTCATTTACTCATTTCTTCTAAATGATGTGACCTTTTACAAGGATGCATCGCGATTACAATCTTTAGAGTAAACATAAGTTAAATTTTCTCTGCCTACCGCATAGGCTGCTTGATGTACATATGGACCCATAAAAATGTAATCTCCTTTCTTTACGGGAACCCACTGATTATCCAGGTTATACATCCCTTCTCCCGAGAGTAAGTAGGCTCCATGTTCTTGCACATGTGTTTCGATGAACGGATGAGATGCAGCGGGATCAAAGGAAAGAATATGAAAATTCATATCAAAATCTATATCAGCAGGCAAAAGATCCTTAAGATGGACATTATGCATATCATCATAAATCCTGAATTCAATGTTGTTAGCATGGTTTGAATGGACCCAAGGCCTCCGTCCTTCAAGTGGACGATACTTTTGCTTATATAGGAATAGTTTAGAATCTCCATCCGATTGGTTTTCTAAATACATCTTTGTTCCTGGCGGACAGTATAAATAACCGCTTTCACCGAGGACAAACTCTTGTTCACCTGCAGCAGCTTTTATTTTCCCTTCAATAACATAGACAAATGTCTCAACATTATCTTGTCCACCAAACCCCTCGCTGTTCTTTCCTCCCTTTTGCATTGTCACAATGTAATCGACAAAGCTTGCTCCAAGCTTTGGAGAACCCAAAATGGAAATGATACAATTCTCAAATCCCGGAACAACATTATTAACCAATCCTTCAGGTGCAATTAAAGCATATTTACCGTGCTCAATTATTGATCTGCTTGCTAATAAATCTTTAGGATAACCCATCTTTTAAACTCTCCTTTTAATCGTATTTTATTTGAAAGTATGTGCCTCATGGTGTGCCCTGGTTTCCGCTATAAATCAACTTATAATTGAAGCTTGTTTCCATATATTATTAGCTTGTTAGAAACGATTAAGTCCCTTATATAAATATTAACCGCTTTCATTTAATTAGTCTTTATGCCTATTCGATAAAAACGTTTTATATTTTTGTTCATTATAGATAAAAAGATTTTCTCCAGCCCTTTATGCTTAACGACCCTAGATTTTAATTTTTTCCACAGTGGTAATGCTTCCATTTTCAAAAACAATAGCCCCATTGACGATCGTTGTTGTTACTTGCCCTTTGAATGTCCTGCCAACATAAGGCGACTGCTGATGGCGGTAGAACAAATCTTCCTTTTTCAGCTCGAAGCTTTTGTTCAGATTAACTATTGCCAGATCAGCGTCGCTATCAACGGCTATTATCCCTTTATGGGGATAAAGGCCAAATAACTTAGCTGGATTCGTTGATGTTAATTCAACAATTTTCCCCAGAGGAAGATTACGGTTGAAATGCCCCTCCGTCAACATAATATTGAGCGTAGATTGGGCACCGGAAATCCCACCCCAGGCACTAAAAAAGTCATTATTTATTACTTCTTTCATAGAAGCAGGTGCTGGTGAATGGTCGGATGCTATTACGTCAATTTCACCGTTTGCCACAGCTTCCCATAATTGTTCTACTTCTTCATCATCACGCAGTGGAGGGCAGCATTTTGCCAATCCGCCTTTTTCCTCTAAGTCTTTTAATGTCAAAGATAAATAATGAGGGCATGTTTCTACCGTAATATCCAGGCCTCTTTGCTTTGCCTGATTGATGACCTCCACTACTTTGCGGCTGCTCGCATGAACAATATGCAGTTTACACCCTGTAGCTTCTGCATATGAAATTATTCTTCTTACCGCTTCAATTTCGGAAATTATCGGTCTTGATTCGACGAAGTCTTTTGCAGTCGTCTTATTTTGTCTTTGTTTTTCTTGTGCAAGCTGATCACAAATGACTGTACTTTCAGCATGAACGGCTAAAAGTGAACCTACAGAGGCGATTTCTCTCATCCCTTTAAAAATCGTACTATCATCAACATGATTGAAATCGACAATTCCGCTCGGTGACATAAAAGCTTTAAATCCAATTACTCCATTTTCATCAAGTTCCTTAATATTCTCAATATTTTCCGGTATAAGTCCACCCCAAAAGCGGCAATTGATTACCGACTTTTCTTCGGAGCAAGCTCTCTTTAATGCCAGATATTCTTTATTGATTGTTGGTGGTGTACTGTTCAATGGCATATCAAAATAGGTTGTCACCCCACCTGCCGCTAAACTTCTGCTACCAGTTTGAACACCTTCCCACTCAGTTCTGCCTGGCTCGTTGAAATGAACATGAGTATCAATTAATCCTGGGAGGATGTGCTGCCCCTCAGCATTAATTTCTCTTGTTGCTAAAGCATCAATATTCTTTCCAATAGTCACTTCTTTAATTTTCCCTTCCTTAATTGCAATATCTCCTTGAACAATCGAATCAAACATTACCAGATTTCCATTTCTAATGAGTAAATCATATGTAGCCATAGGTTCATTCCTTTCCATGGGAAATCAAACTTTATAAAAACTTTTAAGGAGAATCCTCTTTACAAGTTGCCTGATGAAGAAACGAACATTTCTTTGGGCAGCTGAAATCGTATATATTCGGAATTAAATACAACTATTACATTCTGAACATCGTTTTGAGGTTTAGTAGATTCCACTAAAACTTCTATCAAGCAATTTTGGAATGAAACTTACAATCCATTTCCCAACTTAATCGCATCCACCTTTATGGAAACGGGAAGCGAGATGCGCAGCCTTGGCTGTTATCTTGTTTTGTACGGCACCCTCACCAAGGTCGTCAATACTGATTCATTTTTTTAATATTCGGACTCTTTTTCTGACTATTTCACGTTTCCATCAATTAAGCCCCTTTAACCACATCCTCTCGTTTCTGTTGCGCTTTTTAAAACAAAAACAATATAGATGAACGAATGCGAGCATCGTACCAGAAAAATATAGAGCAATTAATAGCTTGAGAGCAGGCAAAAACTGGCGGATTGTATGCGCTTCAAAAAATAAATATAGTTTCTAAATATAATAAAAACTTGGGATTCAAGGAATGTAAAAAAAATCTTGAAAACAGTTTCATTAACCTTCAATCCTCTATACAATTGATTATAAGCGGATTCATTCACAAAATCATTATGCGGTGTAAACAATTTCCATTTAAATTTTTGTCCAAATTTAACAAGATTCGTTTGCTTCCCTTTCTAGTAATAAAAACTGACAAAATGTAGAATTAGAAGGTGTATGATGAAAAAGGTAGAAGATTTATTTATCGTTGATGTGTTTCAAGAAGCCAAAATTATTGCTGGACATGCCGGACTTAAAAGGAAAGTAGAATCAATTGAGATTTCAGAAACACCAGATGCCATCAATTTTTTAGCTAAGAACTCACTATTATTGACAACAGGATACGCTTTTAAAAACGACCCTCATGCATTATGCAATCTCATTTCCCAAATTAATGAACTACCATGTGCAGGGATTGCCATTAAACTTAAAAGATTCATTGATAAGATCCCGCAGGATGTAATCGAATTGGCTGACTCATTAGAATTTCCAATTATTCAAATTCCAGAGACATTAACATTAGGTGCGGTTGCTCATCAATTATTAAGCTTTATATGGGATAACCAAATTGAAGAGTTATTCTATGCGATGCATATTCACAAGGAATTTACCAATATGATGATAAAAGGCTACAGTCTGAATTCTTTAATTGAAAATCTTGGCTCCCTATTAAAATGTCCTGTTCTACTACTTGATCCTATTGGTGATGTGACATCCTTTTCTCATCATTTTCGTACAGGAAATATGAAAATCGTCATGAAAAATGTTCAAGAACAAATTAAACGTGATATAGAAACATACCTGGAGAAAAACCAGCTTACTATCGACATCCAAAATACGGACATTTCTATAAAGATGTTTCGGGTGAAAACAATGCGTCCCTATCCCTATTTTCTATTAATTCTTCACCCTGAGAAGCTTTCATACCCATCTTCACAATTAGCTATAGAACAAGCATCAACAGTCATTTCATTCACGCTACTTAAAAACGAGGCCATTAGAGAAAACAGTCGTTTGTTAGAAAATAACTTTTTTGCTTCCCTTGTTGATGGAAAGATTTCTAACAAACAAGAAATTATTCATAGGGGAAAACAGCATGGCTTAATCGACAATATGAAATACGTATGCATTGTGTGTAAGATTGATGATGATAAACAAAACGCTTTACAAAAAAGTGCAGACATAATGAATAAATTATACGACTATTTATATAAATTTTTACATAAATCATTTTTAAAAATAGATACTAACAACATCGTTTTTATGAAAGATGGATATTTTGTTATTTTGATGCAAGCTCCTCTGAATATTAATGATTCGATTAAAAGCATAATAGAAGAAAGGCTGAAGGAATTCCAGAATGAGGCTTATTCAAATCTGAAAATTTCGTTGTCGTTTGGAGTTGGTAACTTTTCTAATGACCTTACCTATATCCACCTTACATACGAAGAGGCAGTGGAAGCATGGACAAATGGGGCTGAACTGTTTCAAAATAAATTTATCAACTTTTACGAGACCAAGCAATTAATCGAACTGATTCGGTTAATTCCCGAAAAAGATTTAAAAAAATTTTATGAAAATACTTTACGTTCTTTATCCTACCCGAAAAATAAAGATGAAAAAGACTTAGTTAATACCTTATTGGTATATTTGGATAATAATTGCGAACTTGCTATTACATCCAGGAAACTGTTTGTTCACCGTAATACCGTTAAATACCGAATTGCCAAATGTGAGGACATGTTGAATTATTCCGTTCATGATGCAAAAAACTCACTTCATTTACGTATAGCTTTACTCATGAGTTCAATTTTCAGGGGTAATAGTGATTAATAAGTTATTGTAATCACTACTAAAGCAGATATTGACTGAAGGTAAACTGCTCTACGCAGACAGAGATCAATATAAAGAGTAATTCTCGACTTTATTTTCTGGAAGTGTCTTGGATTATGAGGAATTCAGGAATTTCAGTGGCTTTTTAATGAACAAACAGAATTCCTTTTATTACATCGGATCATTGTCGATACGCATGACTGTTTCATCGAATGAAGGATCTTTGTCCAATAATTGAAATGTATTCATTTTGAAAAAACTCGTGTTCCGATACAGTCGGATCACGAGTTTTTTTGTAAGAAGTTCTCTTTTAGTTGATAGCTAAAACTTATAAGTTCCTCAATATTGTTTTGTGGCTATCTTAATCACTGTAGAGTAAAGGACTCTAGCTCCTGCACCCATATCTTCTACAGTCACGAATTCATCTGGGTGATGACTAAGACCATCTTTACAACGAACGAAAATCATTGCAACATTCGTTACATCCGCCATAGCCATTGCATCGTGACCAGCACCGCTTACAAGACTGATAGGACTGCCATCCAATTCGCTAATGGACTCCTCGATTACTTTAATCAATTGTTCATCACAGTATACAGGATCGGCTTCCATGACCTGTTCAAAATAAATTTGGAGTCCTCTAGCTTTTGCTACTCTTTCACTTTCAGTTAATATGGCATCAATGGCTTTTTTCTTACGATCCACATCTAAATCACGGATATCCAGCGTTCCTGTTACAAGGCCAGGTATTACATTACTAGCACCCGGACTTACAGTAAGTTTTCCGATGGTCGCCACTAATGGTTCATTTTGGATAGCGATGTTCTCAATGTAGGAAATGAGATCACTAGCTCCTAAAAGCGCATCTTGTCTAAGGGCAACAGGAACTGTACCTGCATGTCCAGGTTTCCCGATAATTTCAAAATAAAATCTTGTAGCACCAGCAATCCCGCGAACTATGCCGACAGGTTCATTCTCCTTCTCAAGCACAGGCCCCTGTTCGATATGAAGTTCCAAATAAGCGAGAAGTTCTTCTGGAGTACGACTAGCGTCTTTATAAGCATATGGGTCAGCAATGCCAATTCCTTTTAACGCTTCAGCAATTGTTATTCCTTGTTCATCTGCCCTTTCTAAATCTTCAGCAGTAAAGGTTCCTGCAATCGCTTTACTACCAAGGAAAGTTGAGTGAAACCTTACTCCTTCCTCATCACAAAAACCTACCACTTCGATTGGATTGTATAATAAAATGCCATTATCCTTAAGAGTTTGAACAACTTCTATTCCAGTTATAACTCCTAGAATCCCATCATATTTACCTGCTTCAATCACGCTATCTAAATGTGAACCAATCATTAAAACTGGAGCTGTAGGATCTTTCCCTTCATAACGTCCGATTATATTATTAAGAGCATCTTTTCTTACCGTCATCCCAGCTGCTTTCATCCACTTTTCAACTAGACTTTCTGCTTTTAAACTTTCCGCTGTGAAAGGTAGTCTAGTGACACCAACAGATGTGGATGAACAAGCAGCAAGTTCTTCGGTTCTAGTGTTGATTCTTATAGCATCAACATCCTTCTGAAGTTTAACCAATCGATCACTTCCCTGCCAATTTAATCTCCAAGTAAAATTTTTGTTATTTAAATCCAGTTACTTAATATGCAAAGTCATATTAACACTTTATTTAGTCTTTGCTCAATAGGAATTCTGCATGATAAGCTAATTAAAAGTTAGATTAAACGGTGACAAGCAAAAGCACTTGTCACCGTTTAATACATATCGTACATATATATAGGCTAACTAACTAAACGCCCTTTTTTTGAATGTAATAATGACCACGCATCAACTAGAGTACGTTTTGACTGTGCAATTACAATATCAGATGATTCTGTACCGACAGGTTTCACTTCAAAAGCGACTATATTCTTTATACCTTCACCAATGTAACCAATTTCTAATAGAGACCGTAAATACTCAGCTAATTCAGGAACATCAACTTCACTTCCTGGATATCCGAAACGCGGATGCTGATCGCCGTAAGCAGGATCAGAAGTATCTTTAATATAGCAATTTCCGATATGGGCATGGTTAATATAATCACGAGCTACCGTTAATGCATCATGAGACGTTTCACGTTGCATCGGTAAATGACTTAAATCAAGCATTAAACCGAAAGTGGGATCTACTTTACGAACTTCTTTTGCAACTTCAACAGCAAGTTTATTCGAACCGATTAAACATTTCTTATCAGTCTCATCATCAAATGTTTCAAGTGAGAGTACTAAATCACCTTTAGATTTTGCATAATCGCATAATTCTTTGATAGAATTCGTTAGTAATTGTAATGCGACATCTTGTTGATTATCTGGTTTAGCCCCACTTAAGAAACCAAGTTTAGCAGCATTTACTTCGTAAGCCTGGTCAATTCCGCCTTTTACTAAATCGATAGCCCTTCTACGCTCTGCTTCATCAAAAGAATTAAGGTTTCCTTTGTTTCTTAATAGAATCGGTTGTGCACCAAACCCTACATTCATTCCACCGGATTGTAAAATTTGAGCAGCCTCTTTACGTTCTTCAGGATTGTTAATAGATGTAATTTCAATTCCAGAGAAAAAATCATCTTGTACAATTTTCTTAATTGTTTCAACAGCTGGGCCCTCTCCACCCATTGTTTCCGGATAAGCCATGAAGTGAACAATTCCGACTTTCATAGAATTATGAAGATTTGCTGACATTGTTTCGCCGATTTTTCGGCTTCCCTCCTTTAATGAACCCATTATTTAAGTACAGTCAATCCTGCTTTTCATTACTAATATGTTTTTTGAAGCAATAGGTCATATCCCATTGCTTCAAAAAAACCACTTCCATCAAGAGTGATGACTATTTGGAATAATCAATCTTTTCTGAGTATTTAAATCCGTTAAGTGCACCGTTGTTAGAGAATTCGCATGCGTTCTTAGGATCTGGATCAACTATAACTTCGATTAAATATGGTTTACCTGAGTCAACTGCACGTTGCAGAGCTGGTTTGATGTCATCATAATGTGTAACTAGCTCACCACGAACACCCATGCCTTCAGCCGTTTTAACAAAGTCGATTCCTCGCTCTTCATTATCACATAATTCATTTTTGTAAATTAAGTCCGTAGATATTTGGCGTTCATTATAGAACCAGTTTTGTTGTTGGCGAATTAATCCCATTAATGAGTTATTCATACAGAAAATAATGACCGGAATATCATGCTTTGCAGCTGTAGCAATATCTTGCAATGACATTCCTAAGCTTCCATCACCAAGGATGTTTACACTTTGTCTTTCAGGAAATGCAAGTTTCGCTGCCATTGCTGCACCAAGGCCCCAACCCATTGTCCCCGCACCGCCAGTTAATAAGTATGTTCTTGGTACATACGTTTCAAATAATTGACTAGACCAGATTTGACTGATACCGCAGTCATGTGATACGAAGGCATCGCGATCCAAGAATTCACGAAGTTCTCGCAATGCACGCTCTTGTCTGATTGGAAGTGTTGTGTAATCCGTTTTACGTGCCCATTTCTTACGCTCTTCAGTTAAGTTAACTCTAGTGCCTACTTCGGCAGTTGCAGCTACATGAGCACCAAGTGCTTTATGGGCTTCTGCAAGTTTAATCATGAATGTTTTAACATCAGAAACGATACCTAAAACCGTTGGTACAACTTTACCAATTTCCTTATTATCAAGATTTACGTGGATGATTTTCTTACCGTTTTGTGTGAATACCGAAACATTACCAGTTGAGCGATCAGCGAAACGTCCGGCAAGGTTGATTACTAAATCGGCTTCAACAATTGTTTTGTTACCGAATGGAGTATCAAGCATCGTTCCCATACGTCCAGCGAATAAAGGGTGATCGTTAGGGAATGTATCCATCCCCATGCCAGAAGTTACTACAGGGATTTGCAGTTCTTCAGCTAACGCTTTTAATTCAATGGTAGCGTTCGCAATGTTGACCCCTCCACCAGAAAGTAGGACCGGTCTTTTAGCATCTTTTAATAATTCTAATGTTTTCTCTATATCAGCGTCGGAAGCTTGTGGTAAGTTATCGACTGGAGTAGAACCGATAAGCACATCCAAGTCTACTTCTATTTCAACTTTTTGTTGATCAACCGGTAAATCAAGAAGCACTGGACCTTTTCTGCCAGTAGTAGCTGTTACCCATGCTTCATGGATAAATTCAGCAGCTTTCGAACCGTCAGTTAAACGGTATGCAGCTTTCGTTACAGGCTTTGCCATTTCAACGATAGGCGCTTCTTGGAATTGCATGGTTCCAATTAAACTATTTTTTTGTTGACCGGTAATGGCTATCATTGGAATGGAATCCATCCATGCACCGTAAAGGCCAGTTAAGAAGTTAGTTCCACCAGGACCTGATGTGGCAGCACATACACCTACTTCACCAGTTGCTCTTGAATAACCATCAGCCATGAAAGCACCCGTTTGCTCGTGACGAACAATATATGATTCGATTTTAGTTAATTCTTTTATTGCATCATAGAATGGTAAAATTGCAGCTCCCGGTACACCATAAACATGCTTCACCCCTCTTTTTTCTAAATACAAGGCAATTAACTCAGCAGCTGTCATTTTTTGTTTAGCCATCTATATCTCTCCCTTTTGATCCTTTTTTATATTTTCAAAGATTTGAGCAATCGAATCTTTATCCCCAACGTTGCCTGGAAATACGATATAAGGTGTATCTTTAAACTTAGCTTCACTTCCGGTTAACCATACTGGAACACCGGCGATCGCTTGCCCTAAAATTTTTGCATATTTAATATCTAAGCCGTCAGTTGCCACATCACTCGAAGTTATACCACCTTTTGCAATGATGAATTTCGGCTTTACTTTCAGTGAGCGAATAACTTTAACTAAAGAACTTGAAACAGTTTGACTAATCTTCAAGTTTTCTTCCTTATCTTTCGCACTAATTAAATCCCTACTCGTATATACAAGCGTATCGCGATTAGAAGAAATATTTTTATCTACTAATTGACATACTCGGGTTAGCTCTTCAATTCTCGTTTCTTCATTCAGAACTTTCACAACATTCATTTCGATTTGTTCAATCGGGTATTTATTCATTAGTTCCTTAATTTGTTCCGTAGTTTTATTCGTGTGAGAACCTACTATAATAAAGCCACCATTGTTTTGGCTTTCATCATTTGAAACAATCTCATTAGCTGATAAATATGGACGATCCTGAATGCCCGCAATCGATTTTACAATAGATGCCGCAGTTCTAAACAAGAATTGTTTGCCAGAATCAATTGCTTTAAGGACAGCTAATGATACGATGTCCAAGTCATAGTAAGATTTAGCATTTACTATAATAGGAGTATTATTGTTAGCAGATAGTAAAATCTCATAAACTCTATCAATGCCGCCATTATGAATATCTTCCAGTGAAATGATCAATGCTGACTCTGAAGCTACGTTTCCATTTGTCTTTTCTTCAATCCATTTTGGCAAATTAGCGGTTTTGAAACCGAAAACGGAATCATTCGCAAATTCTGTTTCATTTACTGGGACAAGCTGGCCTTCCATACCTAAATAATGAATATTGTCTATGGTGTAACGATGTGCTTCAAAAAAAGCCGGAATGATTAAATGACCTGAAATTTGTACATCAGCAGTTTTTAATAATTCATCTTGGAGCACATTAATTTCAAGTGGATAATGCCCTCTTAATGTTGAGTCACTTCTACTGATAATTGAATAATTGATTCCCATTTCCTTAGTAACGTCAACAATGTTTTGGACAATCTCCCTATTGATGATTTCCGTCTTTTCTGCATTATGACTTCTTGTGTTTGTTAAAATATAAAGTACACTTCTCTCATCAGATAATCCTTTTTTAATCCAGTCTTTTCCCCAGTCTGTGATGACAAAAATATCATGTACCGTCTGGACACCGGTTGGATCATCATCTAAAACGATAAATTTATGTTTTGTTTGGTTTAAATGAGCTTTGATTTCAGCACGAAGGCTGTCATCCGATTTAGAGAAGAGGTCTAAAGTATCCTTTAAACTTAGATATTGGGTTGCGTTTGACAAAAAACCTCCCCCTTTCATTATCTAAAAATGTGATTAGCTAGTTACTCTATGCCCTAATAATTCATTTGCAGTAGAAATAATACGGTGTGCTCTTAATTCAAATAAATCAAGTAATTCATCCATTTTTCCAGAAACCCCAAAACGGTCATTTGTACCGATTCTTCTTAATATAGCTGGTTGGCTTTCCGATAATACTTCAGCAACAGCACTACCTAATCCACCTATAATTGAATGCTCTTCAACTGTGATGACATGTTTTGTTTTCGCAGCCGATGCAATAATGGCTTCTTTATCAATAGGTTTAATTGTATGGATGTGTAAAAGTTCGGCGCTTACACCTTGCTTTTCCAATTCACCTGCTGCTTTTAGTGATTCATCAAGCATTATCCCAGTACTGATGATTGTAATATCAGATCCTTCACGGTATTTAATTGCTTTACCTATTTTGAATGGTTCTTCTTTTTTGGTAACGATCGGTACTGGTAATTTGCCAACACGGAGGTAAATTGGTCCTTCATGGTAATAAGCAGCTTCTACTGCTTTTTCCATTTCAACCGCATCAGCTGGAACAATTACAGTCATACGTGGGAGTGATCGCATTAAAGAAATATCTTCAAGCGGTAAATGTGTTGCACCCTCTTGAGCAGCTGATGTACCAGCGTTATGACCGACAATCTTCACATTGTTATTTGAATAACATACTGAAATTCTCATTTGATCAAATGCGCGCCCAGTAAGGAAGTTTGCATAAGCATTGGCAAATGGTACTTTACCCGCCACTGCCATGCCGGCCGCGGTACCCACTAAATCACATTCGGAAATACCGATATTGAAAAAACGTTCTGGAAATCTATTTTTATATAGATTTGTCATATTCGATTTTGCGCAGTCCGCGTCAAGTACCACTAAATTGTCATGTTTTTCTCCAAGTCTAATTAGTGCATCAGCAAAACCTTTACGTGGTGCTTCTTGATTTGCCATCTTAAGCCAACTCCTTTAAAGCGATTTCTAATTGCTCATCATTCGGAGCCATTCCATGCCAATCATGTGTATCTTCCATAAATGAAACTCCCTTGCCTTTAACCGTATGAGCAAGAATTGCAGTAGGTTTGCCTTTAGTCCGTTTAGCTTCTTTATACGCTTCATTAACTGCATGAATATCATGACCATCAATTTCAACAACGTGCCAACCGAAAGCTCTAAATTTATCACCAAGATTTTTTAAACCTTTTACATTTTCAACAAAATCATCAAGTTGAATTTTGTTCCAGTCGATAATCGCACAAACGTTATCAAGATTGTAATGTGCAGTTGTCATTGCCGCTTCCCAAACTTGGCCTTCTTGTAATTCTCCATCACCTATCATGCAATATGATCTTCTATTGCTGCCATCAAGCTTTGCAATTAATCCAACACCATTAGCTACCGATAATCCTTGACCAAGTGATCCTGAAGATATGTCTACACCTGGAATATGCTCTCCACATGGATGTCCATGTAACCTGCCGTCAACATCCCTGAATGTCATTAACTCTTCAACCGGGAAGAAACCTTTTTCAGCTAATACTGAATAAAATACAGGTGTACAATGCCCCTTGGATAAGAAGAAACAATCTCGGTCTTGCCAATCTGGGTTGTCAGGATCAACATTCATGTGTTCAAAAAATAGGACGGACATTAATTCAGTTGCCGATAAAGAACCACCGGGATGACCACTTCCAGCATGGTTCGTCATTTTAACTATGTGCCGGCGAATCGTTTTCGTTAGATTATTATAAAATTCGCCTTTCTCTTTAGAAAAATCCACTATTTACTCCCCCTTTTAGTCGCATAATAAGCAACGTCGTTTCACTAAATGGTTAAAAAAATAAAATTAAGTAAATTGTTGCTTATTAACTAACCTTGTTTCTTATTTTGATATTATCACCGTTTTTTGAATATTTCAAGTATTTTACCATTAAATTTTTTATAAAAATTTTCGGAGGACAAAACACCAAAGTCCCTACTCGAAGATAAACTTGATTCAATAAATTTCCACAAAAAAAGAATTGGCATTATACCAATTCTTTTTCACATTATTTAATTATCCGTGTAACCAAGCCTTTTGGAAATCTTTTTACCAATATCCATTATAATTGGTTTAATTTCAGTTAATCTTTCTTCAGTCATTCGGATGCTTGGTCCTGATATACTAACAGCAGCTGTAATTTTCTTACGATTATCAAAAATTGGCGCTGCAATACAGGTGATTCCTTGTTCATTTTCTTCAATTTCCCTGCCAATACCTTCGTTCCTTATTTTTCCCAATTCTTTAAAAAAGAGTTCTTTATCGGTAATCGTTTGTTCAGTATGTTTTGGTAAACCATGCTTGTCAATTATATCTACGATTTCATTTAATGGCAGATGGGCCAAGATTACCTTCCCAACTGCCGTACAATGCATTGGGGCCCGTCTCCCTACTTGTGAATGTGTTCTAAGGGTTTCACTTCCCTCAAGTTTTTCAATATAGATTACCTCTCCTTGATCATATACGGTCAAGTGGATCACTTCATTAATATGTGATTCTAACTCTTCCAGAAATGGTTTAGCTTGAGTTCTCAAGTCAATAGATTCAAGCAGCATCGAACTTAATTCTAAATATTTATAGCCCAATCTATATTTTTTAGTTTCAGGATTTTGTTCGATGAATCCATGATCTACAAGAGTACTTAATAATCTGAATATAGAGCTTTTATTTAAATCTAGGTTGGAGGCCAGCTCAGTAACCCCAATCCCATCTTTACGCTTGCTCACTAATGAAATAATTGTTAACGCCCTATCTACTGACTTAACCATTTATATTAACCTCCGATTAAATCCTATAATACTGATCCTGTTTCTTTATCTTACCACAAGAGCAATCCACAGACATAATACCAGTCAAAAAATAAACCAAAAAAGAAGGTATGACGCCATTAAGGGCAACTTAAGTGCCCTTTTGGGTCAACCTTCTTTACATAACTTTATGCTTTTACGAGACTACTTTTTGCCGAAATGAACTTCCCAATCGGATGACTTACAATCCCTTTCTCAAAATCAAATACTAGTTGTCCTCTTACAAACGTTTTCGTCACTCGACAGTTAATCCTTCTTCCAATATAAGGGCTTTGTTGATGACGGTAATACAAATCTTCTGGCTGAATGGTGTATGATTTATTTGGATCAAGAAGAATGATATCAGCGTCATAGGAAACTTTAATGCTTCCTTTATTTCTTAAGTTAAATATTTCTGCAGGTTTTGTCGCAATCATCTTTGAAAAATCACTTACAGAAACCCCACGTTTCTTAACAGCCTCGTCAAACATTAAATCAACATTATTTTGGCAGCCACTAATCCCTCCCCACACATCAAACATATTATTGGTGTTGCTCTGCTTCATTTCCGGAGGACATGGGGAATGGTCTGATGCCAGGATATCAATTTTCCCTTCCTTAAGAGCTTCCCATAATTTATCTTGTTCTGTTTTAGTACGAAGCGGTGGGGCGCATTTCGCAACAGGTCCTATCCTTTCAAAGGTTTCCATATCCAACGTGAAATAGTGAGGACACGATTCTATCGTAACCTCTTGGCCTAGTTTACGTGCTTTAAGGATTTCTTCAACAGCCTCTTCACTGCTAATATGAACAAAATGTAATTTGCATCCAGTCTCTTTACCCAATAACAAAGCACGTTTTACAGCATCAACCTCAGTAAAAATGGGGCGGGACTCTACATAATCTCTTGCTGTTGTCTTCCCTTGTTTTTTCTTTTCAATTGCCAGTTTATCAGTAAGCTCTGCATTCTCAGCATGTATAGATAGAATATGCCCCAATTCGGATAGTTTTTTCATACCTTGATATAGAGTAAAATCATCAACATTTTTAAAATCTCCAATTTCCTCACTGCCACATGTTGCCATAAAACATTTAAAGGCCACAACACCTTCGTTAGAAAGGTCCTCTAAATCTTGGAGATTATCCGGAACTAATCCACCATACAAAGCATAGTCAACATACGCCTTATTTTCAGCAGATCTTAATTTTAAATGCAGTGAACTCTTTGTAGTCGTTGCCGGCAAAGCGTTTAATGGCATATCTACAAATGATGTTGTCCCTCCTGCAGCCAGTGCTTGAGTTCCTGTTACAAACCCTTCCCACTCCGTTCTGCCTGGCTCGCAAATATGGACATGGGCATCTATCATCCCAGGCATGACATATTGATGAGCAGCATCTATGATTTCAGCAGATTCTCCGGCAATTTCTTTTGAAATTTCTGCAATCTTGCCATTAAGTATACCGATATCTAGTTGTTCCACTGTATTTTCAATTACTACATTTCCGTTCTTTATAACTAAATCAAATTTCATTCTCCCAACCCCTTTTTTTGCAATTTTCAGTATATTTTTATTATACAATTGCCTTGTTTATTTCATCCTCAGATTGCATCCATCCATTATAAATGGACAGAGAGAATAGCCCCCGGAAACATAGAAATACAGGTCTACTTTTCAAAAATAGTACCCTTTTTGAATTTTGAATCTTTAAATGCAAATTTCATCAAAAGCAAATATGCACTACCTCCCACTACAACTCCGATAATCCATGCCAGCTCCACTTTCAAACAGGCTCCACCGGCGCCGATTAGCAATGCAAGCACCGCTGCTGGATTATACCCGGCAAATGGACCGTCTTCCTTATACAAATCTGCAACATTCACCTTTTGCTTTCTTAATATATAATATTCGACTAATAATATAGAAACAATCGGTCCTAAAAATGCGGAATATATAAGAATGAAGATTCCAAGACCCTTTGCCGAAGAATCCTGCACAAGAACCCAAGGGAATGAACAAAATGCAAGCAGTCCGGTTATGGTAACTGCAGGTTTATATTTCATTTTTGTAAGCAATGTAATAACATAGGTTGGCGGAATAATATTGGCAACCATGTTTACTGCCACCGCACCCAAAACAATAAATGCGGATACAAAGAGGGTAATATAAGAGTTATCCACCACGACCGCAAACGCCTTCACAGGATTGTTGATGCCGGTTGCGGAAGCAAGCATTCCACCGATTGTAAGTGTCAAGCCGTATGCCATTAAAATAGGAAGAAAGTACAAAAACCCGCGTTTTTTGTCGCTAATACCGGATTTTAGCTCTCTTGAATAGTCCGCTGCACTTAAAAAGATAGCCGCATAATTCCCCATGAACATCATGATCAATGCAAAGAAAGGTAAGCCCCATGATCCTTCTGCATGAACCCATTTCTCTGCAATAACATCGCTATAGGAGGTTAGTAGAACGCCAAATACATAGAGAAGCGCAAGTACAATAACAATAGAAGCTAGCGTTTCCACCCATTTAATGGCATGGAATCCATACAGTGAAAGCCCAATTTGCACAAACTGCAGCACGACAAAGCAAATGGCAACATTATCAAAGGCGCCGCCCGTCATAATCTTCGCAATTTCATTTAAGGCAGTACCGCCAATCCAACTTTGAAAACCGTACCAAACAATGGCGGGAATACCGCGCATCAGTGATGATATAACGGAACCCTTCAGCCCAAAGGACATTCTAAGCTGTACAACATATGGGATTCCCGTTCTGTATCCGAGCCTATCATTTAAAGCAAAAACAGTTGAAATGATACCAATTGCCATGATAGCTGCGGCAAATGTCTGAAAGATATTTAACGTAGCGATTCCCGCTACAATCATACTGGCTCCAAGCGTCATATTACCTAAATTAACACCGTCACCCACCCACATGAAAATATAGTCTACCGGACTTACCGTCCTACCTTCCTCGGTTTTCGGATTAAGTGATTCATCCACACCCGTATCATGTTGGATCTGCGTTTCTTGTGAAACGTAACTTTCTAAATTTGTAGACATGATACATCCAACCCCTTTTTTATTGTTTGCCGCATTTTAATGCATTGGTTAACAAGTCAGGTCTTAGATGTTTGCCAAGGCTATGATATGATATGATACACTTCCTTCTAAGTGGTCTTTTCCGTTCATCATTCACAGGAATTAAAATGCGAATTTGTTTTGTTAAAAGTACTATTTCCCATAGATCATCAGATACCTTGTCGCGCATTAAGCAACGTCGTTTCATTGGAGTTGCAAAAAAAACACATGACAACACTTTAAATTTGAAAATGCCTTCAAAGGACTGTATCACCTCCTTAAAAACCCTAGTGGTGAGCGCTTTCAATGACTGTATACCAAATTACAATTAAAGAAATATATCTAACAAGGAAGAAGAGATCTGTAATTCCTCATTAAAATGAAGATTCGACTCAATTTCACTAAGATGAATGAGAGATAAGCGTTCTGCAAGATTACCATCCCTTTGCTTAATGGCATTTAAAATTTGCAAATGATCGTGAGAACCACATGTTTCCATTTTACCTCTTCCATATATTGCTATAATCACATAAGTTAGGGAAATTAAGTCTTCATTGATAAAAATACGCATTCCCTGCGATTTCAGCTATTTTCAAATGAAAATCCCCTGATATTTTTAAAGATTCATGAAAATCCAGACTACCATGAATATGTCGTTCTTCTTCTACCAGAGCCTCTAGTTCTTTTAATTGTTCCTTGTTATAGAGTCTGCATGCTCTTCGCACTGCTTCCCCTTCTAAGATTCTCCTCATCTCAAATACTTCTTTTGCTTCTTCAATTGTTGAACAGGAGACAAAGGTACCTTTATGCTCTTTAATTTTCACTAATTTTTCATATTCCAATCTGCGCAGAACATTTCGAACAGGGGTACGGCTTACGCCAAACGATTCAGCAAGATCCTTTTCTATGAGTTGCATATTTGGCCGAAGCTTTTGCTGGATAATAGCTTGCTTGATTTTTTTATAGATATCTATTTCTAAACTATTCAACACTTTATACCTCCCCTCAATGAAGAATTCAAAATTGAATGCAGTATTGTATACAATACCGGGTAAAAAAATTTGAACTGGATGATTAGACTAAATTTTATATGACTGATCATTTAAATTAAGTTGTTTAAAATGCTTCGTTCTGTCTGTTCTCAAAGAACATTGCCAAATCTCAAAAGATCTAGCCACCCTTTTTGTACCTCAATAAGCAACATCGTTTCAATCATAGAGTGAAATATAACAATTTACTCTATATTTTACATTTTTATACTATCACCGCTAATTTAGTTTTTCAGTAAAAAAATATAAAATTCAGAATATTATTTTTTCCTTATTTAACATAAAGTAAATACTATTGTAGCGGGATGCACTTTTTCAACTTAAGCCTATTCCTTTAAGGTAATAACAACTTTTGCACCTTACCACCCCATTTTTACTAACCATATAGGAGAAGAGGCTGACCTTTTGTAAGGCAGCCTAGTATCATTCTACTTCTTAGGATTAATGAAAAACAATATGCGTTCTCTAAATCATGAGTATATTGTTTACTTATATCACTTTTTAACTTTTATATATGACTTAATGGCTTTTATAGCTGCTTCATAGTTCGGATGTTCCGTAATTTCCGGAACGTATTCAACATACCGTACGACATCATTTTCATCTACAACGAATACTGCACGGCATTCCAAACGATGTTCCTTTATATATGTGCCATAAGCTGTCCCAAATGACATCTTAAAATGATCTGAAAGGGTTTGGACTTGTTCTATTCCTGCTGCTCCACACCATCTTTTTTGTGCAAATGGAAGATCTACACTAATTGTTAACACTTCTACTTCACTTCCTAGATTGCTAGCTAATTGGTTAAATTGCCGTGTTTGTGCGTCACATACTCCTGTATCAAGAGAGGGAACACATGAGATAAGGCGGACTTTCCCTTTTGAATCTTCAAGTGTAACTTTTGAGAGATCGTTTGCTAACACTTCAAAATTTGGAGCTTTATCCCCAACACGAATTTCACTCCCAATCAATGTAACTGGATTGCCAGCAAATGTAACTATACTTGATCTTTCTATAGACATATTATTTTTCCTCCTATTATCTTAGCAATTCTTCTAAAAAAGGTTATCTTCAACGATAAGTAGTCTAGCCATAAATTATGTGGTTAAAGGGTTTATCCCTGTGTCTAAAATATGGGGTACTGTTCAAAGGTAGTATCATATTACTTCTTAAACATAGTAAGAAGCACTATCACTACTTATTAAAAAGTTTTCAATTTTTTCTTTTACTACGTTCTGAACTGCGTTTTGGACTAAAGTCAATGTTTCAGTCGGTAGTTCCGACCACTCTTTTTCTGTAACATGATTTTCTCGATTAAGCGTTTTTATCATCATATGTTCTAAATCTGTTGCAATATTCACTTTACTAATTCCACCATTAGGAATTTGAATTGCCTTCTTTATCATCTCTGAAGGAGTGCCTGAACCACCATGTAACACTAAAGGTACAGATGTTAATGCACGAATTTCCATTAAACGTTCAATATCAATTTTTGGATCTTTAACGAGATAAACCCCATGTGAAGTTCCGACAGAAACCGCCAATGCATCAATACAGGTCTCTTCAACAAACTGTTTTGCTTCTTCAGGCTCTGTAAATAGCTCTTCATCAACGTCGGTTTCAATAAAGTCGGTTGTCCCTATCTTGCCTAATTCAGCTTCTACAGTTACGCCTTTTGAATGCGCATACTCAACAACCTTTTTTGTTATCTCAATATTTTTCTTAAATGGTTGCTCTGATGCATCAATCATAACGGATGTAAAACCAACTTCGATGGCTTCTGCAATTACATTGAAATCCTTCGTATGATCTAAATGTAACACAGCAGGGATCGTAATATTCTCCTCTTTGATCACACGATAAAACTCTCGGCTAAATTCCGCTAAATTAATTCCATATCGTTCCTGCTCCCTCTCAGAAGTTTGAACAATAACCGCAGATTTCTTTTCTTGGGCCGCTCTAAGTATAGGAGCCACCATCTTTGTAGCTCTAGGTGTAAACGAACCGACAGCAAATTGATTTTGCGTAGCTACTGCAAGTACTTTTGTTAATGAACTAACATTGTTTGGTTTTAAATTTACTTTCATTCATTCAAACTCCCTTTAAGATGATTTAACTTATTTCGTTCATTCACGCCCTTTCTGTTACCTAATAAGCAACTGTGTTCCCTTTTGATTTTAAAATCTTTTCTGAAAATTGCAACACATATTCCCCTCTTTCCTACTCACTAGATGAAAAGAGCCTCCGCAATTTTTTTACGAGGATTCGCCACTGACAGCCGCTTATCAACAAGGGTTTTGTAAATATAATGCTATTACCCTGTAAGAAAACATTCTCAACAAAGATAAAGAATCCATTTACTTACTGATAAATTGGCAATTCAGATCAGGCTTCCACAACTGTTTCTGAATTTATTGAATTTTCTTTTTCGGTATTATTGCCAATCGTAAGGGCAATAATTGCTGCAACAATTATGGCTACAATCATTAATATGAAAGTTGAATTGTAAGAACCACCGCTGCTTTCAATCATATAACCCATAAGTAACGGGGAGATAAAACCTGCAATTGATCCGAAACAGTTAACAGTGGATGAACCTGCAGCCATTATTTTTGCAGGAAGCGTGTCGACAACCAGACCCCAGAATGCTCCTTGAGCTAGGAACATGAAGAAGGCTGCAACACATTGATACGTAATGACCACTGCAGTGGAAGAAGCTTGAAGCATTAAAAATAATGCCAACCCGCTAATTACAGCATTAGGGATGAACACCCATTTCCTCTTTCCTTTTACTTTATCTGACAAGTACCCACCAAGAACGATGGAAACTGTACCTACTAAATACGGTAAGGCACTGAAAATGCCAGTATCCATTAAAGAAAGCCCTCTAACATTTATCAGATAAGATGGAAGCCAAGAAGTGAAGCCCCAGAAAGTAATATCAAAGAAGAACCAAATGAACGCCATCTGCCATAAAATCGGTTTTTTAAATAGTTCCTTAAAGGAAACTCCTGATTTTTTTTCTTCATTCGATTTTTCAGTATCAATGTCTTCATCCAATTCTGCAAGCTCTTCCTTCGTCATTTTAGGATGATCTTTCGGATTGTCTTTGAATTTAAACCAGATATACAGACCGAGTATAATGCCCGGAATACCCATTACCATAAAAACCGTACGCCATCCGAATGCCCCAATAATTGCTGCTGCAGCAATAGCAGCAATAGCCGGTCCCAACGTATTAACGGTTGATTGAATTCCAGTAGCTGTTCCTCGTTGCTTACTAGGAAAATAATTAACTATTCCTTTATAAGCAGCACCTGGTAAACATGCCTCACCTAGACCGAAAACGAATCGGATAAGTAACATAAGTGGATAAGAAAAAATAAAACCAGTCAATGATGTGAAAATTGACCACCAAACAATCGCAATGCTCATCACGCGACGAAAGCCAAATTTATCTGATAACATCCCGCCCGGTATTTGGAACAGTGCATACCCTGCAAAGAAAATACTTAACAGTAACCCTTGAGCTGTTGCCGTTAAATTAAGATCTTCACCAATATAAGGCAATGCAATAGTGATAACCATTCGATCCAGGAAGGAAAACAGCCAACATAACCATAATACGAATAAGACAGTATAACGAACTTTCCATTTAGATTTCTTTTTCATCTGCAGTTGTTTGTTCATTAAACAAAAACCTCCTCATGTAAAGTTGTGCCTTTTCTAATCTAGTTACGATGTTATGATCTAAAACACGGGACATTACCAACTGACAACGTTTATACAAGCGCTTACATTTCTTTCATACCAAAAAATAAATCATTGGCCTATTTACATCGCCTTGGTGTTATTAGCTAATTTTCTTTAATATTATTTCCCGTCAAACTTTCTATAGGTTGATTTCAAAGAAGCGCTTTCAAATCATTTTTCTCCCCCCCTTATAAATAGATTTGAAGAATATTAAAACTGAAGATGTTTAATCGACACTCTCGGTTTCTTAATAAGCAACATTGTTTCTTCCTATAACCAAAAAATCTTTTATAAAAAGAATGATTAGTTATGTCGAACAATCATTGTGCTGATTTTGGTTATAAGGTAATAGGCAAGAAAGCGTCGTCAAGGCTTTATTTCCTGGATAGATTCTTTAGTCCCTTCACCATCGGTTTTGTTGCTTATTAAGAAACATAGTTTCACCATTAAAGCAATATCATCTTATTTATAATATTCTTACCTGAAATGAATTCTAACATGTGCACGAACCCATTTCAAGAAAATTCTGAATTTTTTTCCACCCCCTCTTTTACTAATAATGTAATAGTGATTGATATTTTATTGTTTTGGTTTTATAAGAGCAGATGCAGTTTATAAAACACCAGCAATTACAAGCTGCATTTAACAAAGAAACCATAATGGCTTTACCTTATACATGTCCTCGAACAAAAGAAGGGTTCGTTCGCACACATGACCATGAATACGAGAAAAATTTGATTGTTACCTTTGCCTTCTGGCGAGCTTATAAAGTGCTCAACAAAGAGGGCCATCGCGAGTATAAATCGCCAAAACACATCTGTGCAACATGCCGAGATATCCTATTAATTAAAAATAAGCACTTAAAACACATGACAAAACCCCACCTGTTTCCATAGCAACTGGTGGGGTTTCTAACTGGCTTCTACATCTACATCAACCGGGAGGTCCATCTTTGCAAACACGTCCTTTCGTTTAAACGGCTAATTTGCTGTATTCGTCCAACTGATCTTTAGTTAAATTTTTGATGAAATGGTCAATGTTTATCGACTCGATTTCATACCTTTCACAAATCTTTAAATAACTTTCATAAGCTTTATCATAAATGTTCATCATCTAGATTCCTCCTTCTGTTATATAACAATAAATTTAACTTATTAATAATATATAACAACCTTAATTTCCCGTCAATGTATTTTTCTGAAAATTCGGTAAAAATTTCATTCCCTTAGTATTTCCCATATTGTTCTTAGCTAACCGTCTTATAATGAAAAAGCCGCCTTAGCGACAGCTGAATGCCTGTTACATTAACGACCAATGAATAACGGAAAAAACCAACTCTCCATATAGGAAAATTGGTTTTTATCATTTCAACGATAGATTATCCAAGCAATGCAGTCAGTCATTATTTGTAGCTGCTGCAAGCACACCAGTGTATTTAGTTCTACCACTAATAAGCTCCGCCTAAAATTCAGCTTGTCCAAGGGAGACTCCACAGGCACCGTGCCTAGAAGGCTCCTGGACCGCCGCGGAAAGCGAGTGCCTAGAAGTGGAAAATATTGATTTAGGCAAACTCGATCATTATCAGGTTTGTATACAGTCTGAGCAGGTACTGCCTGCTATTCCTTACATATTAACTAAAAAGAGCTTTGTTTGTTCCCTTTTTTGAAGGGGATGGGGTCGGGAGTATTTCTTTCTGTAATATAGGCCCGTATGTATCGACACGACGGTCTCTAAAGAATTGCAGAATTTTTCTAGTCTCTTCTATCTCTTTTAAATCAATTTCTTGGACAATAATTCCTTCTTCCTCATCAAGTGAAGCTAAAATATTCCCGAATGTATCGCTAATGAATGAACCTCCGTAAAAATTCATGTCCTTTTCCTGGCCCACTCGATTTGTCGCAGCAACAAATACACCATTAGAAATGCCATGCGCGGAAATTGCCTTTTCCCAGGATGATCTTGTCGAAATCTCGGGATGGTCTGGCTCTGAACCAATAGCGGAAGGATAGAATAATATTTCTGCACCTTGTAAGCTCAAAATTCGGGCAACTTCTGGATACCACTCATCCCAGCAAATCCCAACTCCTATTTTTCCATAAGCTGTTTCATAGACAGGATATCCAGTATTGCCTGGAACGAAATAATATTTTTCATGATACTGGGGACCATCCGGAATATGATTTTTTCTGGTAATCCCTAAACATTCCCCATCAGCATCAAATACAACTGCACTATTAAAATAAATACCAGCACCTGCTCTTTCGTAAAAAGGGACAATCAAGACAATGGCCAATTCCTTTGCTAATTCACCCATTTCGGCCAATGTACCGCTATTTACATTTTCAGCTAAATCATAATTTTTCACACTAACCGTTTGCGGAAAATATTGTGAAGAAAATAATTCCTGTAAGCAGACGATTTGTGCACCTTTCTTTACTGTTTCTTTTATTTTCTCTATCGTTTTTTGGATATTTTGCTCAATGAATTCTCCGCAATGAATTTGAATAAGACCAACTTTTACTTTTGACATTTTCTCACTTCCTACCTTTTAATGTTTTTTTATCTTATACCTTTTGGACGACCTGGTTTTCATATACAATCTTTCCATCCATAATCGTCATCTTCACTTCTGTTTCAAGAATTTCCTCTGTTGATATGCTAAATAAATTTTTATTTAATACTGCGATATCCGCTATCTTCCCTGCTTCCAATGTGCCTAATTCCTTTTCTCGGAAAGACCCGAATGCCGGTGTAGCCGTGTAATATTTTAAGGCTTGTGCTAATGTTATTCCTTCCGACTCTTGCCACGCCTTCCCGGTTAAATCTTTTCTGGTGATTGCCTGATATATGCCCATCATGGGATTTAGGGGCACTACAGGAAAATCTGTACCAAAGGCAATTTTTGCACCAGTATCCACGAGTGTTTTGATAGGATAATAGAGTGGTTGTTGTTTTTCACTGATTCTGGCCGTATATGCCTCACTTTCCATTAATTCAATATGTTTAGGTTGAAATGAGGCGATTACATTTAATTCCTTAAAGCGATGAACATCGTCTGGATGCAATACCTCCACATGTTCAATGACATGTCTGGCATCTCTTTCCCCATTTACGTTTCTCGCTTCTTCAAATGCATCCAGTGCTAAGCGGACAGCACCGTTACCAATAGCATGGAAACGAATTTGAAATTTTTCCTTATCTGCCTTTTTTACTAATTGTTTAATTGTTTCAGCTGGATAAGTGGTCCCGCCTTTTGTTTCAGGACGGTCTTTGTAATGATCCAATAAAAAAGCAGTATGACTAGTCACGACACCATCTATAAATTGTTTTAATCCAGAAAAGGTAAGCTTGTCTGACTGATAATTTTTTTGTAATTCCTTGGCGGAAGCTACATCCATTTTTAACTCCGGCGAAAAGTGAATTCTGGTTGTAAGTAACCCTTCTCTCTCAAATTCCTTGAAAATTTCAAGGTCGTCTAATGGATTCGGAGCAATTTTAGCTCCGTATAAATCATTTACGGATGTGATTCCCAACCTTTTTGTTTCATTAAGAAAATCTTGGAATAGGTTTATACGTTTTTCTTTCGGTAATTTGTATGCATGTTCTGATGCATACCCAATTGCCTGTTCAAATAGAAGGCCTGTCAGTTCCCCATTTTCGTCTTTTCCAATTTCCCCATATTCCGGATTTGGGGTATCCTTCGTTAATTGGATTATTTCCATCGCTTTACTATTGATCCATGCGTAATGCACTTCTGCATTGAATAATAAAACGGGACGATCACAAATATATTTATCCAGTGTTGTTCTATGTGGCAGCACTTTATTCTTCCAATTGGTATGGTCCCATCCAACACCGAAAATCCACTCATCATTTGGTCTCGTTTCTGCAAATTCGGCTACTATTTTGGCTGCATCTTCTTCTGAAGCTGCATCAAATAATTTGGCACTATCCTTCTGTAAAATGCTTCCCATCATAATGTGCATATGAAAATCATGAAATCCCGGAATGATCAGCCCCTCTTCGAAGTCATACACCTTTGTTTGATCTCCAAGGAATGACATTATATCTTCTTTAGAACCGATTTTAATCATTTTATTATCTTTAATAGCGATAGCTGCCTGTATAGGCTCATCTTGTAATCCAGTAAAAACATGTTGACCAGAAAGAATGATGTCTGCATTTACCATTATTATCCTCCTTGATGCATAAAGCTTTTATGCTTGAATTTCTTTTTCAATCGCACTATCAATGGAAAGCTCTGGCGGCTGCTTACTAAACATTTTCGTATTTGAAAACAGCATGATGACACCAATTCCGAACCATCCTAGTCCGAGTAAGAGTGCCTTTGAATCAAGACTGGTCCATAACCAAATTGTGAAGCTCGTTCCAACCATTGGAAGTATAAGGTATTTCAGTGCATTAATTCCTTTTCGCTGTTTTTCTCTAATAAAATAATGGGAGATAACCGAAAGATTGACAAAAGTAAATGCAACAAGCGCCCCAAAGTTAATAAAGGATGATGCTGTCACTAAATCAACAAATAAAGCAGATAAAGCAAAAATACCCACTAAGATGATGTTGTATGTTGGAGTTTGAAATTTCGGATGAATATGACCAAATATTTTCTTTGGAAGAACTCCATCTCTTCCCATCGCATACAAAATCCGTGAAACACTTGCATGAGCTGATAAACCGGAAGCCAGCCCCCCGGTAATGTATCCTGCTAGAAAAATAGATTGAAATAAATGCCCCCCGATGTACATGGCAATTTCCAAGGAAGCGGAATCTGGATCTTTAAAGGCTTGGAAATTCGGGTAAACAAGGTGACTGATGTATGAGATGGTGACAAACAGACCTCCTCCTATTAATGCGACGAGGAAAATGGCCTTTGGTATCATTTTTTTCGGATTAATGGTCTCCTCCGAAAATGTGGTAACAGCGTCAAATCCTAAAAAAGATAAACATAAAATGGAGGATCCTGCCAATACTAAAGATAGTGGTATGTCTCCGTTCACGAATGGAGAACTCACGAGTAATGTTCCTGAACCCAATCCGTTCAGTAGCCCTTTAATCGAAAGGAATGTAAATATAACGATTATTAGAAATTGAAAGGCAACTAATAAAAGATTTATTTTTATTGCTATTTTCACTCCAATTATATTTACAGCGGTGATTAAAATGACGAAGGCAATTAACCAAACGGAAAAGGGAACGGATGGAAAATACGCGTTTAAGTAGATGGCGATCAATAATCCATTGATCATTGGCAAAAATAAATAGTCCAATAGGATGACCCATCCCACTAAGAATCCAAGGTGAGGATTAAGGGCCTTTTGAGTAAATGTATAAGCAGAGCCGGCAACAGGGTAGGCCTTGACCATTTGACCATAGCTATAGGCTGTAAACAGCATACCAGCCAAAGCTATGATATAGGCAGCCGGCACCATCCCTTTCGTTATTTCCGCAACAACCCCATAAGTAGAAAAAACTGTTGTAGGTGCCATATAAGCCAATCCAAATAGCACTAAAGGAAATACTGTTAACGAACGTTTTAATTTTGCATTCTCCATGTATCACTCCACCCTTATTCGTGATTAATTAACTTATATGCAAATACCATACCAAGCGGGGATTGATGGTACTTTCCTAATAATTTCAATATACAGATTATTCAATATATTAGTGGGTTTATGCAATTCTACATCAATTATTTAAAATTGCATAATCAGTCGTCAGGGACATGTTATGGCAACTCATTATTCAAGACTTTTTCTAATTGAACTAGCCGGCCTCGGCCTCACTATTCGGATATGTAAGAAATATCTATTCATTAAGTCATATATTAAGGGAAAATTAGCTGGCAGGGCTGGCGAAAACCCAGCCGCTAATAAAGTTACCATCGCTAAAACAACTCCAATAATCAAATATATCTTTAAATGCCATAATGCCTGCAATAGATGCAGTAGCTAAGCAGACAATGAAACATAATCTTTTCATATTTTTTACACCCTATTTTAGTGGGTAATATCCTCAATCCTTAATAGGAATAATCATTGCGGAAGTATGGTACGTTTTAGCCCGAGACTATCCTGAAATTCACAAATTAGTGAATATACATGAAAAAGAATATATACTTGAAGACAGAGAAATTGTTGATACTGCCAAAGTTAGAGCACCATGGAATACTTTTCTGAAAAAGTTATAGATTTTGGGCGTTAGGAATGCAATATTTTGTTGTTTTATATATCATTACTTTCTTTTTAGTTTTGTTACCTACCTATCTACTGGAAGATAGACGATTCTCATTAAGTTAAATGGGATTTGCTGCGCCTACCTTGGTTAGCAATACTGAAATAATCCCTGAGTTTTTGCAGCTTATGGTTGTTAATAAAACCGGTTACTTCATTACTGAATAATATTGAGGAGTGAATAAAGTGAATTATTTGGTATTTCAAATGGATTTAGAAGTTGGGAATCCAGAAGAGAATAGGAAAATCATTGAACGCTGGTTAGAAGCTAACTACAGTGATGATTTGGACGTTGTAGTACTTCCTGAAATGTGGTCGACGGGTTATGCGTTGGAAGAATTGAAAGAAATCTGCAAAGTGGATGGTAATAAATCAATTGAATTTTTACAATCACTAGCTAAGAAGTTTACTGTAAACTTGGTGGGTGGTTCGATTGCTGTACTCGAAGGTCAAGATATTTTTAATCGTGCAGTTATTGTAAATCGAATGGGTGAAATTGTTCATACATATGACAAGATGCACCTTGTTCCGATGTTAGATGAACCCAAGTTTTTAACAGGCGGTCATAATCAAGTGGAAGTATTTGAACTTGAAGGTGTGAAAATGGGGATTATTATTTGTTACGATTTACGATTCCCTGAAATTATTCGGGACTTAGCATTACAAGGTATTCAAGTGTTACATATCGTAGCGGAATGGCCGCTCGCAAGGGAGAAACATTGGAATACGTTACTTCGCGCACGCGCAATTGAGAACCAAATGTATGTTGTTGCATCCAATGTAACGGGGACAAAGTTAGGAGTGGAATTCGCAGGTTGCTCACAAATTGTAGATCCATGGGGAGACATTGTTCAAAAATTAGATCAAGAAGTTGGTGAATTAAAGGCAACTTTAGATTTAGAAAAAGTACCTCAAATAAGAAAAGATGTTCCCATATTCGATTCCAGAGTACCAGAAAAGTATAGAAAGTTATAAAGTAGAAGCTACTCCAGATATACAATCTGGAGTAGCTTTTTAGGTTTAATTCTTATAGTATTTCAAAGCATAAGTTTTACATGGAAAATTCATATAAGGATATAATTAGATACCTTCTTATACAACTATACTCCCCGTTAGCCATCCATGAAGCGCAAAAATCAGCGCTTCATGGATGGCGAAGAAGGTCGTTGAACTATGGTGCCTTTGAGCCCATCCGTTAGTCTAACTCCGACGACCACGGTGTACCACCGACTGTCGCGCCCTTTATGGGTAGCACTCATGGGAGATTAATCCTTTTTTGGTCGTCGCGCTAGCCCCTACTTAATTTGCTATGATTGGAGGCTTTTGTTTAACGATTGACCAAACTCAATCAGATCACTCATAAGGCTCAGCCTTTTTTAAAAAGCGTTTTTACTGAGTCTATGTTGTTGTGGTTTTTTCCGGATTTTGAGCTTTTTTAATTTTCATGAGAGTTCATTAAGCGAAAAGGTCACCAAATGGCAGCCCGGAATACTGCAGTAATAATATACGTGCAAAATAGCACTTAAAATAAGTGCAAATTATCACCCTAAAGTAACACAATTCCGTTAAGTTATGATATCAATTTTAGTTAAAATAAAAACACCCCATTTCTGGGGTGTACATCTCTTGGTCATATGTTCTTTAGTTCTTTAACGAGTTTCTTCTATTTTACTCATCCTCCTATTTTAAGGTAACTACCAAAACGGTCGTTTTACCGGCTACAGATTGTCCACTATAGTGGTACTCTAAATGTGTCACAATGTCTCCATTGGTAATAATCATCGGTGTAATAGTACTTGATGCTTTTTCCTTTACTAGTTCAAGGCTATAGGTGACCAATATGTCTCCTGCTTTAACCTGGTCACCTTCTGCCACACAAACGGAAAACCCTTCTCCTTTCATGTTAACCGTGTCCAATCCAATATGAATCAATATTTCCAGCCCTTCTGCCGTTTCCAATGCAATGGCATGCTTCGTCGGGAAGACATTGATGACTTTTGCATCAGCCGGCGCCACTACCTTCCCTTCAGTAGGAAAGAAAGCAATACCATCTCCCATCATTTTCTGTGAAAAAACTGGATCCGGTACATCTTCAAGCTTTAAAATTTCTCCTTCAATTGGCGATACTAATTTTATTTCCGAAATTTTTGTCTTTTTTCCAAATAAGTTTTTTAACAAGGTAATACCTCCAATTATTTTTAATATTCTGGCTGAACAGCAAATTTCTTAAGCAATCACTTTTTTGATTTATTCTTTTAGCTAGTCTGATTTCGGTCTAAAAATTGCCTAGATGTTATTTCCTACCTCCAAAACGCCTGCATCTCCAAGGCCTTTTAATAGGTCCTTATCAACTTAGCAAGCCAATCGGTCGGTACTTTTCCGTTTAGGGCAGGCGCCATTATTGATCGATTTGCTGCAGTTGATAAATCGCTTCTTTGGCCGGAATGGAAGAGATTGCTCCTTTTCCAGTCGTAGTAAGAGCGCCACTAGCGTTTGCAAAGCTTAGGATTTCTTGGTGATGAAGTTCAAGAACTTCTTCCAGATTTCCTTGCCGAACGTCTTTTTCTAACAACTGATACAGCAAGCCTCCGATAAATGCATCCCCAGCCCCTGTTGTATCCTGTACGCCTACGCGATACCCGGTTGATTCGTATTTTTTACCTCTTACATATAATTCGGCACCTTGAGCTCCTTTTGTATAAATTACTGCTTTAACAGCACCAGTAAATAACGAAGAAATTGCTTTTTCTTTGTCAGTAATCCCGGTAATAAACTCAAGCTCTTCATCAGAAATTTTCACAATATGAACCATTGGAACAAACTCTAAAATCGTTTTTCGGCATTCTTCAGGATCAGTCCAAAGCGGAAGGCGGACATTTGGGTCAAAGCTGATGATTCCGCCTTTTGCTTTTACGGAAGTAATGGCTTTCACATGAGCATGCTTCATAGGACTTTCCACTAAATCGACTGAACAGAAGTTGAGGAGGTCTCCGTTTGCAAACCAGCTATCGTTAATTTCAGTCTCATGAAGCAGCAAATCTGCAGAAGGATTGCGGTAGAAAGAGAAATCACGTTCACCATTTTCAAGCAAAGATACAAAAGCAAGGCCTGTGTTGGCTTCATTCGTTCTCGTAATTTTATCTATTTTCACGCCGGCTTGCTGCAATTGTTCTAAAAGAAAGTCCCCAAATGAATCCATTCCGAGCTTAGTAATTATCGATGCATTGCCGCCATTTCTGGCAACTGATACAGCAACATTCGCTGGAGCGCCTCCTGGAGCACGCTCGAATTCCATTACATCTTTTAGTGCGATTCCTTTTTGAAGGGGGATAAAATCAATTAATACTTCACCGATTGCATATAAATTTTTCATACCTTACCTCTCGCTTTCATACATAACTCCATTTTTTTGCTTGAAAAGTGGTGCTTCCAGATAATGCAAAGAAACGAATTTCATTTCTGTTTTCACGAGGAAAGATCCGGCTCGTGAATACTTCTTCACCGTCATTGATGAAAATCTCAACAGAAGAGGTATCTACAAATAAATGAAACTTAATTTTTTTGGTATTCACAAAGCATTTTCGGATTGTTCCATAAGCTTCTCCAACGGTCTCACCTGAAGAAGAACGGTCAAGAATGACTTTTTTCTCTACAGTATCATATTTAATGACCGTTTTTTCATTATCACCGGCCCTGAATTCAATACCAAATTCAACGGCATCGTTGTTTTCAAATTCACATACCATTTCATAGGATACTCCTTTGAATTCTTCATATATGTTCTTGGTGTTCTTCAAAACACCTTTTACTTCAGTTTCCTGCCTGCGTAGCGCTTGAAGTTCCTGCACTGGCCGCTGAATCAGCTTGCCGTTTCGAACAGATAATTCTCTTGGCAGTGTTAAACAATGCGCCCAGCCATTTTTGTCTGTGGGTAGGTCGATTTCAGGCAATCCCATCCATCCGACAAGGATACGCCTTCCGTCAGGATTAACCATTGTTTGCGGCGCATAAAAATCAAAGCCTCTGTCAAGCTCCTGAAAAGAGCCATGTGATAGTGAGTGGGTTATTGTATCTAGCTTGCTGCCAATAACATAACCGGATTGATAAATATTGTGGTAAAGGTCTCCCTTGGGCTCCAAACCTTGTGGAGAAAACATCAGTACACCATAGTTTTGCAGTTCAAAATAATCCGGACATTCCCACATATATCCAAAAGTTCCAAGGTCAGTTTGTAACTCTCCTTCAAAGGTCCAGTTTACTAGATTGGAGGAACGATAAAGGACGACACATCCTGTTTTGTCTTTCCGCTGTGCACCGATTACTGCATAAAAGGTATCATTTTCTCTCCAAACTTTCGGGTCGCGGAAATGATTAGTATATCCTTCTGGTACGTCCCGAATGAATGGATGGGTCAATTTTTCAATTTGTCCCGTTTTCTCCATGATGGCGATACATTGATAGGGATGTCTTTGCCAATTCTCATCACGGGTGTTGCCGGTATAAAATAAATATAGTTTTCCTTCATATTCAATAGCACTTCCCGAATAGGCTCCATGGCTGTCATAATAATCATCCGGTGCGATCCCGATGCCGGCATTTTCCCAAGAAACAAGATCTTTTGATTTCGTATGATACCAATACTTCAACCCATGTACAGGACCAAGTGGAAACCATTGGTAGAATAAATGGTACTCTCCATGATAAAAAGAGAAGCCATTAGGGTCATTAAGTAGGCCGGATAAAGGCTGTATATGAAAGGTTTGTCGCCATGTGCATTCATTTACTCTTGTTTGCAAATTTTGTAGCTCTACCTGATTAACATCTTCAACGCGTCGATAACGCTGTTCTTTTGTCCATCCCATGTGATCAGACTCCTTTAAAAAATCAGAGGGCTGTTCCTTGTTTCGGACAGCCCTTTTCATATTAATAAATTAGGCTGCTTTTCGAGAAAGTGCAGCAACTTTTTTATCTGTCCGTTTTGCTAAACTGAATGTTGCGATAAAGGCAACAGCAAATGAAATGGCCATACCAATTATATAAAAGATAATTGTATCTGTTTTGATTGAAATAATCCCTGGTAAACCTGCAGCGCCAAGTGCAATCGCCTTTACTTTGAAGAAGGTGACGAAAGCAGAAGCCACTCCTGAACCTATAATTGCTCCAATAAATGGATACTTCAGTTTTAAGTTAACACCGAACATTGCAGGTTCTGAAATCCCTAAAAGAGCCGAAATACCCGCTGCAGATGCCGTACCTTTTGTTTTTTTATCTTTCGTAATGAAAGTAACTGCAAGGGTTGCTGCACCTTGAGCAATATTGGACATTGCTGCAATTGCGAAAATAAAAGAGCCCCCAGTTTTTGAAATATCAGAAAGTAATTGTGTTTCTACAGCAATAAAGCTATGATGCATACCTGTGATAACGATTGGTGCGTAAAGAAGTCCAAATATAGCTCCTCCGATAAAACCAGTTCCATCATATAAGAAAATGAGACCGTCTGTTAATAAGTTCCCTGTAGCACGAGTAATCGGTCCTACTACTGTGAACGTTAAGATACCAGTAATAAAAATTGTCAATAATGGTGTTAGAATATTGTCTAGTGCGGAAGGAATTACTTTTCGCAAATACGTTTCTATTTTTGCTAAAATAAAGGAAGCAACAAGTACCGGCAACACAGTGCCTTGATATCCGATTTTTTCAATTTGAAATCCGAGAATATTCCAGACCTGAATCTCACCGCTTACTAAGGCTCCTCCGTATCCCCAACCATTCAATAAGTCAGGGTGAACCATTAGCATTCCAAGTGTAGCACCCAGATAAGGATTTCCGCCAAACCGCTGTGTGGCAGAGAAACCGATTAAGATGGGAAGGAATACAAATGCTGCGTTGGCAAATGTATTAATCAGAGCTGCTAAATCTGCGAATCCCGGGTTAGCTTCGACAATGGATTGCCCTGCGATAAATAAGTCAGGTGCTGTGAGCAAGTTGTTAATCCCCATCAATAGACCGCCGGCAACAATTGCAGGAATAATAGGAACAAAAATATCAGAAAGCATTTTTACAAAGCGCTGAAGCGGATTCATTTTCTTCGAACCAGCATCTTTTACATCTTTCGTCGACATTTCAGTAAGTCCAGTTAGCTTTGAAAACTCTTTGTATACTTCATTAACAGTTCCCGCACCGATAATAATCTGGTATTGTCCTCCAGTTGAATATGTTCCCTTTACTGCATCCATCTCATCTAGTTTTGCTTGATCGACTTTATCTTCATCATGTAAAGCTAAGCGGAGCCGAGTCGCACAGTGTGCTGCAGCTGCCACATTTTCTTTCCCGCCGATTGCCTCCAATATTTCCTGGGATACTTCTTTATAATTCATAATGATCCTCCTTTTAAACGTTTATAAACGCTGGCTTGGAACCGGTTCCGTTTGAATCCAAAAAAACATATGAATATATCAAGCAGTGGAACCGGTTCCAACGTAAACCAAAAAAATATAATATCAACAAGTTGATTCACAGAAACCGGTTACATTTTAGAGAGAAATATTTGGTAACCGATTTCATTTTGATTATAATCGGTGTAGTAAACGATTGTCAACGCTTTCTCTTTCAATAATTTTATATTTTGATAGAGATAATTTTGGTAATTCTTCCCCGTTAACAAGCTTTACGATACTTTTAGCTGCCATTTGTCCTGCTTCTTTGTAGTAAAATTTCGCTGTAGTTATGCCTGGGTGTATCATCTCTGTTACTTCATAACCTCCAAATCCAGTGATCGACAAGTCTTCTGGAACTTTTAAACCTCTTAAATAAGCTGCTTTCAAAGCACCAATCGCTATATTATCAGTTGCACATACGATAATAGAGGGAGTGAATTCCTCAATAATAGAGGGGACATTGATTAATGCATCTGTTATGCTGAAGCTTGTTTCATAATACCTTACTTCACAGTCTGATTTTTCATCTATCGCCCGCTGAAATCCTTTTTTTCGCATGACTCCTACAGCAATATCTTTTCCTGTTACGCCCAAATAAGCAATCTTACGGTGACCTTTTTCCAGCACATGTTTTCCGAGATCATATGCTGCTTCATAATCATTGTGTATGATGCTGTGAATAGTTTCATGCTGCTGACCAACCAGTAAAACGGGCAAGTGCAGCTCTTTGAAGGCCTCTAAATGGGCGTCTGTAACTTGGGATGGAAGCAAAATCATTCCCGCAACCTTTTGCTTAGCCAGTGTGTAAATATTTTCAATTTCCCGATCTAAATCCTGACCGGTATTTGAGATCAGCATTTGATAATTTAGTTCTCTTAATTGTTCATCAATGCCAATTAACGTATGAGAAGAAGCATACGAATCAAGTCTCGGTACGATGGTACCGATTATATTAGTTTTCTTTGCTTTTAAACTTTGAGCGAAGGCATTAGGAGCATAGCTGGTTTCATTTATCACACGTTCGATTTTATTTTTCGTTGCCTCACTAACAGAACCATTATTTAGATAACGTGAAACTGTACTCTTAGCAACTCCGGCAAGCTTCGCGATATCAGTAATTGTAACCAAAGCATTCATCTCCGTCTTTATATGGATTTATTTATTATACACCAATATGTTCAGTAAATTAAGCGGTGAATATAGTTGAATTTAAACAGGAAATTTTACAACGTTATCATTGCAAATTTAAATGTAAACACATTCACCTCCAAGCAGGATGTGTAAAATATGGAAATTAGTAAAGAGGGTACATTTATATAATGATAAATAGAACTAACCATTAAGAGAGAAAAAACCCTTTCTTTTCTATTTAGCTCTCTTCCTAAATGGGTATAGCACTCCATCAACCCAATTGAATCATTTCGTATACTTCCTGATTCGTTTTAACATTACCAAGGAATACACCCATAAGTTCATTATAATATTATTCTTTATCACTAAATAACGCTTGAAACTCCTTATCATCTGCGAAATCATTAAAAAACAAGTCCATTGAACTGTCTTTTCTTACCCAAGCAATTGCTTCTATTTATGGAGTGAACTCATATTTCCATTTATCTACATGAAGGTGATTACCAGTATAGTTTTCATCATTAAAATAATCATGATTATTCATTGACTTACCCCCGAAAACTCACTATTAGCAGAATTATACCATAGGACTTATTGTTCTAATTTGCTCCGATAGTTTTAATAAAATCAAGTAGGAGGAGGAGCCTAGCTATTTGTGCCTTTATCTGCTCCGCCCTTTTGAAGTTCCCCGTGTATTCACCACTTCTTCCTTCAAATAAGTTCCGTTAGGGATTGCTTGCTTCTTCGCAGATAACGAACGCCTAGTATTCATCCTCTTTAATCTGTTCGGTCCTTCCTTATCTTCTCGAGTAGACAAGTCCTATGACCTCTGCTGACTTCTGATGATTCAGCTGTCCATCACTGGACAGGTTACCAAGTGTACTTGGCTGTCATCAGACCTCCCCGGGTAAGAGAGGAATCTTTCCCTCCATCTATCTGCTTCATTTACTCTGTACAACCTTCGGCAGTAAGGACTTTGTTTTGTTTCGCAAACTCTTCCAATGATACCTAGCCTTATATGAAGTTCGTGTTCCTCAGACCGGAGGTTTGCCGCTTGCTTCCTTCAGATTCCACGTCACCGAGGACACCCTTGCATTAAGCTAACCACTACTACTGCCTTCATGGTTCGGGACTTTCACCCTATAGATTGCACCCATGCCGGGCGCACGAAAAAGCTGCCTTAAAGACAGCTCTTTGTTCAGCCATATGTCTCGTGCCATACATTTTTAAATGCTAATTATCAATAAAGTTTATGTTATTGTCTAGACACCATTTAATCGCAATTTGTTTATATCGTTCGTCACGATAAGAATACCATTGGTCCTCCATTTCAAAGTCAATAATTTTGTCCTTAAACCTTCTAAAGGCACCCTTCCCCTTAATTGAACTTAATAATTTATCTTGCTTTCTTTCATCACTAACAGTAAAGCAAAAGTCTTCTATAATCTCATATTCATTTACTTCATATTTTGTTGGGAGTTCCTTGTAATTCTCAAAGTTTTCAAATACATCACGAGCAACTTTTCTATCTTCTTGTTCCCACTCAGGTAAATGCCCAAATTCTTCTTCATCTTCAGCTGCTCTCAAGTCATCCAAAGTTACTGAAATGATTTCACCAGTTTTTACATTTAAAAATGTCCGAGACTCATCAAACTGCATTTCCAATTCTTCAATAATGGCCTGAATCTTTACTGGATTTCTCAATTATTGATCACCCTTCAATTTTTTATTAATGCATCCGTTAGCTTAACAAACGATTTAATTATCTGAATTATTTTTCCCAAGCGAAAACCTAGTAGCTAATAAGGATACCATCTAAACCAAATCCAATAATCATATAATAATTAAAAATATCTTAGTGCCATACCGGCTGCAATAGAAGCAGTAGATAAGCATAACAATGAAACAGTATTTTTATTCATCATAATTCTCGCCATCCCTTTATAGATATTACCAAAAAATCAAATGAATTATTGAACTAACCTGCCCCTTAGTTCCATAAAGAAAAAGCTGCCTTAAAGACAGCTCCGATCTTCAGCTAACGCACCCGTTAGTTCTATAGCTACTTACAGTATTTTATATTGCTTCTTAATATACTGGGTCCCAATTTTTCAGTCTTTAAATTAGAAAGACGCACCTGCACTTCTACATTTTCCATTTTTGCTGTAATTTCATCAAATTTCCCAGCCCAAGTTGGACTATCTTTTTCTGGAGAAGGATAAAGCCTGAAACGCCAACTAATTTCGTCTGGTATAAAAGCAAAACCTTCATAGCTATCATAATTCCCATAAGAAGATGGTTCTGGCAGGTGTACCCCCAGAATACTTACATTAGTTCGTACAAAACTTTGCGGGCGTAACTGCACTTTATAAACCAAGGCTGTTCCCTTTGCATTTGTAAGCTTTTTATCAATTGGTTCCAATACCATACTACAAGGCATAGTTGTTGCACTTGTTTGTAAAGGAGAAATAACAAAAGTTGAGATAATAAATATACCCAAAACAAATCGTTTCATATAACACCTCTTTTACCCTCATTATGTTCTAAATATAGATAGTCCTTCTACAACCAACTGCCCCTTTAGTTCTACAAGCTAATGAAAATGATTAAGCTTTTGTTTCCACGTAGTTTATTCGTACTGCGACATAGCAAAATAACAGCAACTGATGTTTCTGTTCCTTTTTTGATTTGGAGAATTATAAATAGGGATAGTACAATCACTATCCCTAACAATACATATGATTTCGATTAACGAGTTCTTCCGCCTAATTGTTGTTCAGCCATTTGCACTAAACGTTTTGTAATTTCTCCACCAACAGATCCGTTTGCACGAGATGTTGTATCAGCGCCTAGTGTAACACCGAATTCACTAGCGATTTCGTATTTCATTTGTTCTAGAGCTTGCTCTGCACCATTAACTACTAATTGATTATTGTTGTTATTTCTAGCCATGTTGTCAGCTCCTATGAATGTAATGTGTTGCTAGTCATAGGTTTTGATATTGTTAAGAGTTATATACATAGATTCCAAAATAAATTAAGGCAATGATTAAGTGAAATTAAAACTCATCGTGGCCCTAGAAGGGAGAGCATAGGAAAACATTGAAGCCACCGGTTCGCAAGGAAGGGTTTCAGAAAGAAAGGCAAATAATCTGAGGGAGAGACTTTCTCCTCCTTATATATAAAGAATTGCTACACCATATTTTTTCAATCTAAAGTCACCTCAAAAATATTATTCTCCCTAAAGCTAATTGTTTCCTTCCCTATCCTGCCCCGAAATTGCCATAAGAAAAAGGCTGCCTCAGCAACCTTCCTTATTGAAGTAAAGCACCCATTAGTTCGATTCATTTATTTCTAGTATATTCTGGGGTGATCTTCTTGATATTTCTTTTCCTTTGCTAGGATAAAGTAAACCCCAAGAATAAAAGTAATTATTAAAATGACACAAATTTCCCAATACATCAAAGGATATTGATATAGTACTGTTGTTGTTGTAACTACTGAATTCATATCTGTTGTTGTTATTTTATTCTTAACAGGATCATAAAGCATGTCGACAATTAAGAATGTTAGTAAAGATGAAAGGGTAAGAAATATTCCTATCGCACGTTTCATCTTTTTCACCTCCTAAATCCGTTAACTGTATAAAATTTAACGTAAAAACGAAATCCTTGTTGAACTCCCTATACATACAATAAGAAAAGGAGCTGCCAGAGCAACTCCTGGTAATGCATCTGTTAACTCATTATATCATTTATACAAAATATCATCTTTTAATGAACCAACTTTAGTTAAAGCTGTATCTATGTCAGCTTCATTCACTCCAAAATGAGCAAGTGCATCGTTAAGATGCTTTACAATGGCATTAAAGTGGGCAGGTTGCAGATTCAATCCTTGGTGCGCTTTTGCCATGGATTGTCCAGAATATTGTTTTGGGCCGCCTAATGCAAAGCTAATAAATTTTGTCTGATGACTTCGTTGCTTTTCCATATCCGTTTTTTCAAAAAAATGATTAACTGTCTCATCTTTAAGAACCAATTCGGAGTAAAAATAGTCCACCACTTTTGCTATCGCTTCTTCTCCGCCGACTTTTTCATAAAGTGTTTGTTCCATATCCACACTCCTAATTTTTAATTAATAGAAGTATTCTTTGTGGAAAATTTGATTTTATTCCTTATCTTTCAATAGTATCTCCTTCTGCTCTAGCACCCTTGCAACTAACCTGTCCCCTTAAATTCCGAAAGTGAAGTAAAGAACCGGTTAGTTCATTAGAAAATGATCGATATCCATTTAAACCCCATTATTTCAACTTGTTGCCACTAAGTTGTTGAAAATGCATAATTGATATAGGTAATTTCATTTTATGTTCAAGCTGTTATTTTCATTTTCAAATTGTAATGTGACAAAATTGTAATCTTACTTCCTGTTACATCTATGGTGGGGAAAGGGATGAATTTTATAGTATGTAACATGAGGAGGAGATTTACGTTGAAAAAAGTATTACAAACTAAAAACTTATCTAAATCCTATGGAAAGTCACAGGTTTTAAAAAATATTGACCTGACCATAACATCGGGTGAATTTACAGCTATTATGGGGCCTTCCGGTTCTGGAAAAACAACACTGATGAATGTGTTATCGACAATTGATAAATTTTCTGGCGGGGAAGTCTGGCTTGAAGAGCAGGCCCTGTTGGATTTAAACAAAAAAGCATTGCGCACATTTCGCCAAGAACGAATGGGGTTCATCTTTCAAGATTACAACTTGCTTGATACTTTAACGATTAAGGAGAACATTCTTCTGCCCCTTTCATTAAGGAAATTCTCTTCGGATGAGATGGAAAGACGGCTGAAACCAGTCATTCAGGCATTGAATATTGAAGGAATTCAAGATAAATACCCTACAGAAGTTTCTGGCGGCCAGAAACAACGGGCCTCATCGGCACGCGCCATTATTACAAACCCTGCGATAGTTTTTGCAGATGAACCTACAGGCGCTCTTGATTCGAGATCAGCCACACAATTATTGGAACAGTTATCAGGCTTGAATGAAACATTTCAAACGACGATCCTTATGATTACACATGATTCCTATGCAGCAAGCTTCTGTAAACGAGTCATCTTCCTGCGTGATGGGGGAATCGTAAACGAGCTTTATAAAGGTGACCAAAGTCAAAGTGATTTCTTTGATCGGATCCTTCACATCCAGAGTGCCATGGGAGGGAATCAAAGGTGAGCTTACTGAATATGACGTTCCGGAACGTTCAGCGGAATTTCCGTGTTTATACGATTTATCTGTTTGCCATGATTACAGGTGTTATGGTCCATTTCACCTTCTCATCACTGATGTATAACGAGGATATATTGGATGTACTCAATAATAAGGAGAGTTTTCAAACGGGGGTGTCGATTGCCTCGGTGGTCATCTTCCTCTTTATCATTTTCTTTATTCTTTATGCTAACTCTTTCTTTATGAAGCAAAGAAAAAAGGAATTTGAACTCTATTTGCTGCTAGGTATGAATGAAAGCCAGATCACTCGAATGGTTTTCGTTGAAAATCTGCTCATTGGATCATTTTCACTTGTAATTGGAATACTCCTTGGCGGTCTGCTGTCCAAGTTTTTCGGTATGGCATTAATGAACTTAATGCAATACGACAATGTCATTACGCTGAATTTTCCTTATCAAGCGATCGGGTCGACAATCATCTTGTTTCTCTTGTTAGCCATCATTGCAAGTATCCAAAGTTTCTTCATGATCAATCGCGTACAACTCGTGGAGTTGTTTCATGCAAATGAAAAAATGGAAAAACCGATACCTTCTTCGTTCATTATGGCAGCTTTATCGTTAATGTTATTAGCAATGGAATTCTTTCTGATAAGCCGGGGCAAAGAATCAAGCATATGGCAAGAACACTTAACTTTTGCCATGATGGCCGTCACAGTCGGCATGATTGGCGGCACGTATTTGTTCTTCCGTCAGTTCTCCGGCTGGCTGCTGCAAAAGATCCGCCAGAAACATAACTTCCATGAAGGCAATCGGGTATTGTGGATCTCGTCATTACGCTTCCAAATAAGGTCGAATACGTTAAACCTTACCTTCATCTCTTTGTTCAGTGCCACCATCATTTTCTTGATTGGATTCGTTTCGATCAATTATGCTGTCCAGTTTGAAGCTGTCGGCAGGAATCTACCGAATGATATAGCGTTCCAGTCATTGGATAAGGAAACCAACGAGAAAATTGATGCTAAGATAAAAAATTCCGACCACTCAATTGAATATCATAAAACTTTGGAAGCCTTAGTAGGAAAGCCTAATACAAACATGAACCTTGCTTTTGAGAACCCTGAGTATTTTTCAAAGGACGTTTTTCTTTTTCCAGAAAAAGCATATAACGAAATCATCTCATTGCGTGGAAATCAGGAGGAAATCCATTTAGAAGATATGGAAGCTGTAACTCTGTCACAAGGAACAGATTTCCCAAAATCCTTCCCCTCCGATCAGCTGCCACGTTTTAAGGTGAATGTAAATGAAGATATCACTCTAAAACTAATAGAGAAGAAAGATTACGCATTATTAGGCTGGGCCAGCGACCCTGTTCGATCCATGATATTGAAGCCCGCAGTCCTGATTATTTCAGATGAGGCTTATCAAAACTTAAAAAGCAAAGCCAAAACGGTCCCTTTTGAAATTTATGAAATCGAAAATGAGAAGCAGGCTGAATCCTTATCAGCTGATATACATGCCATTGTTACGAAGAAGCCCGACACTTACTATTCTTCATTTGCTGATGTGTATTCAAAGCAAATAGAAGGTTCAGCTTTAATGTTATTTGCTGCTGCTTTCCTGGCTGTCATTGCCTTGTTTGCATTGGCCAGCGTCATTTACTTTAAACAATTGCGGGAAGCAACGGAAGAACAGAGACAGTATTCCATTCTGCGGAAGATAGGTACCGCAGACCGTGAATTGAAAAGCGTGATCCGTAAACAACTTCTCTTTGTTTTCTTCCCTCCGCTAGTTTTAGGCATTTTACACAGCTGGCTCATTTTAAAATACTATATCCTGGATTCTGTACAAGATTTCCCGCAGCTTACCTCCATGCTCTGGTTCATCTTTGCTATATACTTTGTGATCTATGTAATGTTTTATCTGTCTTCCGCGAATCTCTACTACAAAATCGTAAATCAGAAATATTAATAAAAAAACGCAATGGCCTTCATCAAGGTCTCATTGCGTTTTTTTGCATATTGAAATAGGGATCGACATTTTTGGGAAAGTGCATGACAAACTCGGTATACAAACCCGTTTCAGAGGTACAAGTGATATAGTGACCAAGTTTATTGGATAACTGCTGTGCTAAATATAACCCCATCCCTGTGGATTTTGTGTAGGTACGCCCGTTGGATCCTGTAAAACCCCTATTAAATATCCGAGGTAAATCAGTCTTTTCTATACCAATTCCATTATCTCTGATAATCAGCTGCTTTTCTTTTAAATCAGAACCTGTCTCAATCTTTATTTCCCCTTCTTCTTGCGTATACTTCAAGCAATTTGAAATTAACTGATTCAGGATGAATTGCAGCCACTTGGGGTCACTTTGGATGGTGATTGGTTCAATCTGTAGCCGAAGGCGGATTTTCTTGGAAATAAATGTTTTGGAATGAGTTTTTATAACCTCTTTCACCAATTGGTCCAAATCACAATTCTTGATGTCATAATCCTGATTGAAGTTATCCAACTTTGCGTAATAAAGTGCCTGATCCACATAATGCTCTATCCTTGATACCTCATCATGAAAAATCTTGGCATCGATTTCTGTTTGCTGCATCAATCGCAGCACTGAGATGGGTGTTTTAATTTCATGAAACCACGATACAATAAAATCATAATATTCGTTCTGCTTCTCATGAATCTGATTGAGAGACCTAATATGCTCCCTTTCCTTCTCTTCAAATAAATGCTGTAAAGAGGCTGCCTCTAAAGAAAGGTTCTCATGATCTTCGTCACCCCTTGCCCGGATTACACGTAAACTTTGCTGATACCGATACAAAAAGAAAATAATCAATACGAATAGGGTCAATGCCCCCGCATATAGAAAAGTGTTCCAGCTCCATGTCATATTGGGGTCCGTGTAAAACACGGCAGAAACCATGCAAAAGATAAAAACGAATAAAACGATATAAGGCTTCTCGTATTTTAAAAATTGGATAAACCTCATTCGATCAGATACCCCATTCCTTTACGTGTCACAATAAAGTCTTCTAATCCAATTCCAGTAATCTTACGCCTTACCCGATTTACATTAACAGTCAGTGTATTATCGTCGACAAACTGTTCATCATTCCAAAGAGCTTGCATCAAGTCCTCTCTGGGTACAATTTCCCCTATTCTGCGCATCATCAACTGCAAAATGATGAACTCATTACGTGAAAGCTCAATGGATTGTTCCTCAAATTGGATAGTTGAGTTTGTTACATGCAAAGACAAGTCCCGGTGCGTTAGTTTTAGGTTATGTCCATTTTGATAGGTATAATTCCTGCGCAGCAATGCACTGATTTTTGCTACAAGAACATCTAAATCAAATGGCTTCTGGATAAAATCATCCCCTCCCATATTAATGGCCATGATGATGTCCATGTTTTGATTTCTAGAGGAAAGGAACAGTATGGGCACACTTGAGATTGCACGGATCTGCTGACACCAATAAAAGCCATCAAAGGTTGGCAAGTTTATATCCAATAGTACCAAATCAGGCTGGAATTTCTCAAAATCATCTAAAATGTGGTCAAATTCCATTATCCCCACAACGTCGTATTTCCACTTTGTTAGCGTATCAGCCACAATCTTTCTAATTTTTTCATCATCTTCAACTATCATAATTTTAAACATAATAATCTCCTATTCATGAACTGAATCGCTAAATGTTTACATGTTCTTTACTATCATTATGCTAATTATTCCAAACTCCTGTCATTTGTACAAATACAACACTCAAGAATATGGCTCAATTAAAGTAACTGTAGAGAAGAAGTGAGATAGTGACACCCTGCCCCCTTTTAGGGATTGTACAATTTGAACGTTGCCTTCATGCACTCGTTTTCCGCGGGCGGTCCGCCATCCGTTCCAATCCACTTTTTTAACTTTTAGATAGAGCCCCTTTGTCTAAACACTGAGCGAAGCGTTTTTTTCAGCAATTAAATAACCGCTAATGGGTAATGAGTTCTCCTATTTTTCGTGTTTGCACTCAAACAGAAGGATACCCAAAAAAACTGAAGACATTAATTTTTTAGATAAAAAAGTTACCAGCTTGGCCAAAAAGTAAGTATAAGAATGTAATAGATTGGATAAACTAATAAAAAAGGAGTGGGAGATTATGGAGATTAAACTTAAAGAAGGAACGAAAGAAATGTGGAGCGAAATTAATGAATGTATAACTCGGAAAATCAATGAAAAACATGATTTATCTTTTCAAAAGAAGAGCAATGATAATTATATGAATCTATATATTCAAACAGCCGTCTTACACACGTTATTTGAACTATCAGATGAGTTCAGGAAAATCGAAAGAAAATATAACGGATAGTGATGCTTCCGGAAAGGACATGCACTGAATTCACTTTAACGGTGGATTAGGATTAAACTCTTTAAGGGAGGCTATTAATCCTAATCCACCTTTTGTTTCCAGCATTATACATTACGCTACCGGCAATTTGACGAGCATTATTACTGTACCATCTGTTTCCCTTCCCTATAAATCCCTCTTTCTATTCCAACTAGAATCCACCAAATAGAAACCCCACCAGTTTTTAAGGTTTGGGTTTTTCCTGTGTTTTAAGTTTTAGTATAATGCGAATAATCTTAATGGTACGCTAGGTTAAATACTATAATTTGTTGTTTTATTAATCTAAAATCTTGTATATTTAAATGAGTATGTTAATAACTTACTGACGTTTGAAACGATAATCAGTAGCAACTCCGAATAGCCTTTTAATTAGCTAACATCATTGAAAACAAATATTTTGGGAAGTGAGCTGAAAGCTGATGTTGTGGTCACCACTATTCGAAAATGATGTACCTGCAGTTTTTCTTCCTTAACGGCAGAAAAATTGCATCTCCGTTAAGGACTGGAAATGTTTGGTTAAAACGGAGGGTATAAAAATGAAAAACACTATATTAGGCTCTTTATATTTATCACTCGCTGCCAGCATTTGGGGCGGGATGTATGTTGTGGTAAAAGTTGTGGTAGAGGTTGTTCCGCCGCTTGAATTAGTATTTTTACGATATGTAATTGCGATTTTAGCTTTGCTGACAATTGGTTTAATAACAAAACAATCTTGGCGGATTGACAAACGGGACTGGCTTCTGGTTTTCATTATAGGACTTGTTGGGAACACCATTTCCATCGTAACCCAGGAAGTCGGTACGCTGCTATCCACCGCACAAATGGGGGCCATCATCACTTCAACAACACCTGCATTCATGGTGATATTTGCACGTATCGTTTTAAAAGAAAAGATCACTTTAAAAAAATCCATTTCTGTTATTTTAGCGACACTCGGTGTCGGTATCATTGTCGGAAATGCCCATATCGGCTCATCTCACCAACTTGGGGGCGTATCACTGCTTATTGCTGCGTTAACTTGGGCCCTTATGTCCGTTCTAATCAAACGGGTACCACGGCAATATTCACAAATTGTTATAACGACCTATGCCGTGCTTGTGGCAATTGTCTTTTTAACCCCTGTTACGATTAGTCGATTGGATGAGCTTGACTTTCAAGCCATCATGCATCCATCCATATGGGGCGGCCTTCTATACTTGGGCGTTATTTCAACAGCATGTGCCTTTTTACTTTGGAATCGTGGACTGCAAATGCTTACCGCTTCAAGTGGCGGACTATTTTTCTTTTTACAGCCTATAGTCGGTACTTTTTTAGGTTGGTTAATACTAGGTGAACAAATCGGCTTGTCCTTTTGGATCGGTACAATCTTAATTTTTATCGGTGTGCTATTAGTCATTCGGGAAGAATAACTCACATTAAAAAGTATTGGAGTTATATATTAAAAAGTACCCTATAGAGCAGTCACTTAAAAAAAGGCTGCCTATAGGGTACTTTTTGGTTTAGAAAAGGGAATTGGAGAAAAGTTGTTTTTTGTTTTTAATTTCTCTTTCTTATCGACCTTTAATAAGGCGGAATCCAATAAGGGAATAGCAGTTTACTTGCTTGTTTGTCTAATGTAATCCAAACTTCCTTCCTCAAGGCAAAAAGATACTTTCTTTTGTTTATTTCAACCCATTATATCAAAAATCCCCAGAAATACATTCATTACGTAATTATTATCATAATTTCATCTACATTTTGAAAGAATTTTTGTTATCATTAATTCATAATCTTGGAAATGAATGCTGAATTTTATAACAAAGGAGGAATCGTTTTTGAAAAATCCATATACGGAATTGACGATTGGAATGATGAGAACGGGGATATTAGGATTCGGCGGCGGGCCATCTGTCATCCCGCTCATCCGCCATGAAGCAGTATCCCGCTATCACTGGCTCGACGATGATGAATTCGGGGACACTTTGGCGATTGCCAATACACTCCCAGGACCGATTGCCACAAAGATGGCCGCATATCTGGGTTATAAATTAAAAGGCTGGCCGGGAGCCACCGTAAGTGTGGCCGCTCACGTGTTACCTTCATGCATTGCGATGGTTTTCTTGATCGCGTTCATTAATGTTCTAAGTAATTCGGCAATGATCAGTAATATGATCGCTGCTGTCATGCCGGTTGTCGCTGTCATGCTTGGTCAAATGGCTTATGAGTTTGGCGAAAAGGCGGTAAAAGGGTTAGGAAAGGTGCTCGGAATCACCTTTTTTGCGATTTCCTTTTTGCTCCTGCAGGTCATTTCCCTGCATCCGGGTATCGTCATTATGATGTTTCTTTTATATGGTGCGTTTCATTATAAATTAAAGGATAGACTGAAAAATAAAAAGACTGATAGGAAGGAGGAATCCGCTTAATGGGTATTATGATCCCAATGGGAGTTGCTGTTTTTCTAGCGTTCTTCATTGCCAATATTCTTGGTTATGGCGGAGGTCCAGCTTCGATTCCGGTTATGTATGACCAAATCGTCACCCGTTATGGCTGGCTAGATAATATCGAGTTCTCACAAATGCTTGCGTTAGGAAATTCACTCCCTGGACCCATCGCCACGAAAATAGCCGCATATGTCGGATATGATGTATATGGCTGGCCAGGATTTCTAGCTGCATTGGCAGGCACGATCATCCCTTCAGCCGTGGCTTTGATATATCTATTAAAAATCCTGCGAAAATACAAGCAATCGCCAATCGTAAAAGGCATGTCACTACTTGTACAGCCCGTGATCGCGATCATGATGTTATTGCTCACCTGGAATATGGCCGCGGACGCGGTCGGGTCCATCGGCTACATCCATTCAATCTTCATCGCTGGATTGGCCTTCTTGGCTTTAGGAAAATTCAAGATCCACCCTGCATTCGTAATCCTTCTTGCCTTTTTGTATGGCGGATTTATCATCCCGCTCACATAAATAAAAAATCCGCCTATTTAGGGGGATTTTTTATTAAAGCTTCATGCCCATTCGGCTTTTATAACGTTTAATGAGAATTTGGCAATCAACGCTGACAACACCGACGACCGCATACAGTTTCTCATTGAGAAAGCGTTCCATCTCTTGATTATCAGTAAAGATTCCGTGCATATGGAGTTTACTCGGACCGGTCATATGATATAAACTCGTAACAGCCGGTTCACTTTCTAATTGCTGCGCGACCGATTCCAGATATTTTGGCTCAACCTCAACGTTAAAGAATGCCGAAACATGGATGCCGACCTTAGCTGGATTTATGACTGCAGTGAACCTCTCGATCACACCGTTTTCAACAAGATGATTAATTCTCGCCTGAACCGCAACTCTGGAAAGCTCCACTTTCTTCGCTAAGTCGGTATACGAAATTCGTGCATCTTCATGTAAAACCGATATGATTTTCTTATCGATCTCATCAACTTTCAAGCTGGGAATGTTAAAGTCCTCTGCCATCCTACGTAACTCCTTTTCAATTTCTTTACTCCATTATCGCAGAGAACATCATCGGATCACAACAATCTTCCTTTTCACTTCTCATAACGCAAGAAATTTTTTTGGTATCCCTTTCAATGAACTCCCTCCTACTTGCCTAGAAATGTCCATCGTTTATGTAGTTTTGGTGCTTCATTTCATCCAGCGGAATGCAGCCGCCAAAAACATCGCCAACACTTCCTTTATTTCCCGATAGTCTGCAGTCCCCCTCCTCTTCTAAAATTAAGGCGGGGGTTTTACAGACCGTTTACTGCAGGATAAGAGTTTATGAAAATCCAAGGGACACTTCCTCAATCCTTTGATTGAAAGGTCTTTGCGATATTTTTGTATTCTTCATCATTGAGAATGCCCATTTTTTTGAATAATGCGGAATATGCCATAATTTTTTTCTGCGTACGGTTTGTACAATTCATATGGATCAGCTCCTTTTTTACATAGTATTCATTCAAGACAAAATGTTTCCTTAATACAAAATATTTTGTGTAAACTAAATAAAAAAACTGCCCATTTTCCCGGCAATTTCAATATAATAGTGTTCTTTTCATGTTATATATTTGGAGGAAATATCAAAAAACAACCTGATTCCCCCCACATGCCCTACACAGGAATAAAAAAAATGACAGGTTGGGCCCATTAAACATATTGTCTCTCTTGCAACAAGTCGTCATTCAGATTATCGTTGTTTAAAAGATGCGAATAAATTGAAAAAAACTGCATAGTTTCTTCATACTTTTTCGCTAAACTGATTTTATCCTATAAGAAGGTGAATACTCCTGAAAATCTCCTTTAAACTCGGACTATCTATATTTATTTGCATTTTTTTGATGGAAACCGTCTCCATGATTTACTTGCATAATAAAGTGATCCATTCCCGTATCAATCAAGAATTGGAATCACTGAAGGCCCGTGGCAATAGTCATCGTGATGTGTTGGAAATCACGTATTCCGACTCTACCCTTCAGCATATCGGCCTGATGGAATACCATACCGATACAGATGTCGTGATTACGAATACAAGAGGAGATATTCTGATATCTTCCTCAAAGGTAAATGGGGGAATGAACAAAATCTTGGCAAAAAACATCCCCCAAGTACCCCGAAAAGGCATTGTCCTCCAATCGAGTTGGAAGGATGAAAGATATATAGCCACCGTTACGCCATTTATCAGCGATAAAGAAAAAAAAGGCTATGTTTATATGTTCAAAGATACTAGAGATGTTGAGGATTTAATCGCACAATTGAATAGGCATTTCCTTTTTGCGACTGCATTGCTCCTTTTATTCATGCTTATCACCATTTATTTTCTATCAAAAGCTTTGACTAGACCGCTTATTTCGATGAAGGAAGCGACAACCAAACTCAGCAAAGGGAACTTTTCAGTGGCTGTGCCTGTACGATCAAATGATGAACTCGGGGAGCTTGCCCAATCCATTCAAAGCTTGGCTAATGAATTGAACTATTTAAAGAAGGAACGCAATGAATTTTTGGCAAGTATCTCCCATGAACTGCGCACGCCGCTAACTTATATCAAGGGATATGCTGATATAACCCTCCGGAAAGATTTGGATGCATCCGAACGAACAAGATACTTAGAGATCATCCATGATGAATCCGAACGATTAAACAGATTATTGGACGAACTATTCAATATGGCTAGAATGGATGTAAATACATTCACCATATCAAAAGAAACCATCCAGCTCTCTTCATTCCTGCAAAACATTCATGAAAAAGTGTTACCGGCTTTTGCAAATGAAAGAATTCAATTGAATCTGGAATGCAAGGATGAATTATTTATAGATATAGATCCCTCACGGTTTGAGCAAGTCATTCTTAACCTGTTGGATAATGCGCTGAAGTACTCGAACGAATATACAGTCACCACCATCAAAGCCATTGAATGCAATGGCTGGATTTCCATCTCCATAATCGATCAAGGAGTTGGCATTCCACCTGAAGATGTCCCCCATATCTTTGATCGTTTATATCGTGTCGAGAAATCACGCGCCAGAGTTACCGGCGGATTCGGATTGGGGCTCTCCATCGTCAAGCAATTAGTGGAGATACAAGGCGGAACCATTTCGGTTAAAAGCAACTTGGAACAAGGAACGTGCTTCACTATCACAATTAAGGAGATAACAAATGAAGACAGTAATTCTGGTTGATGATGAACAGAGAATGCTTGATCTATTAGAGCTATACATTAAACCTCACGGATATACATGCCTGAAGATGAAATCTGGACTTGAAGCCTTACAGTTCTTAGCGCGTGAACATGCGGACATAGTTCTTCTTGATGTAATGATGCCTGAGATGGATGGGTGGGAAACGTGCGAAAGGATCCGTGCGTTTTCCAGTATTCCCATAATCATGCTCACCGCCCGGGATGCTGCACAAGAAATGGTGAAAGGGTTGAAAAAGGGTGCAGATGATTATATTACGAAACCCTTTCATGAAGATGTTTTACTTGCCAGAATCGAAGCAGTGACGCGGCGGGTGCACAATCAGAATGATTTTTTGACCTTTAGGGGGCTAAAATTAAATGAATCCGCTTATGAAGCACATTATGATACCAAAACAATCCCGCTAACACCGAAAGAGTTCTCACTGCTGTGCCTGTTTTTAAAATCCCCAGATCAAGTGTATTCCAGAGACCACCTGCTTTCGACCATATGGGGATTTAAAACGGATACCGAAGATAGGACAATCGATTCCCATATTCGAAATATTAGAGAGAAATTGCGTCATGCCGGTTTTCCAGCAGATCAACATTTGAAAACGGTCTGGGGCATCGGGTATAAATGGAGTTCTGTGGATTGATATGAATTTCATTTCTGAGGCATTACTATCCAGCGGCCCTTTCTCCATTGCTGTAAGTTTAGTATTCAATATATTGATCAGCGTGCTTGGTTTTATTCCAAGTGTATTCATCACGGCCGCCAATATCAGCGTATTTGGATTTGAAAAGGGATTGATCCTTTCTTACATGGGGGAAATTGCCGGTGCAGCGGTCAGCTTTTGGTTATATCGAAAGGGCTTTCAAACATTCAAACCCAAGTTCATGAAGAACCGGTGGGTCAAGAAACTGCAAAAGTCACAAGGGTTCCATGCATTTTGGATGATCCTGATGCTTAGGCTCCTTCCCTTTATACCATCCGGTGTGATCAACCTTACAGCAGCATTAAGCAGGACGGGAATGATGATTTTCTTCCTCGCGACATCCATCGGAAAACTGCCTGCCCTCCTTGTCGAGGCCTATTCGGTAACACAGGTTTTGAAGGCATCGGACGATATAAGGATTGTTTTGATACTGTTGATTCTCGTAATCTCAGTCGTTTATTATTTTAATAGAAATACGAAAAAAGGAAGGGAGTAAAAATCTTCACTATTTTTTTTGTAAATTGAAACGATCCATTTACCATTTTACAAACTCCTTATTTTTTTCAAGAATCGTTAACCCTTTATCTCCAAGGGTTAACGACCAGATCCAGAAGGCGACGTGTTCACATTTTACTATATCCTTGTGCTGCGAAGCGTATCGCAGCTTTTTTCTGCGCCGCCTTTTCATCAAAACAGCAAAAGAAAGACATCACGCTGGCTGGGTCGAAATGCTTTCCTTTTTGTTCGTTTATGAAAGATAATGCCTGCTCCACTGACCAGGAATCTTTATACGGCCTTCTGCTGGTCAATGCATCAAACACATCCACAATGGCTACGATTCGATCTTCCAATGGGATTTCCTCCCCTTTCAAACGGTGGGGATATCCCGTTCCATCCCAATTTTCATGATGATGGAGGTGATGTGATCAGCCACTTCCAGGCTGCTGATCACATCATTGTTTATTTCCCTTGAAATCTTATTCAAAATATCGGATCCCATTAACGGATGCATCTCGATGATTTTTCGTTCATATGGGGATAACGGTTCAGGTTTGTATAAAATCCACTCAGGAATCTCCGCTTTCCCGATATCATGCACAACATATGATTCATTTATAGTTCCAGCTGGCATCTTCGATTATGAACGATAACAAGCTGCTCGGTCAGGTTTTGAACCCTCAATAAATGCGCTTCATTTTGAACCCAATGATGCTGTCCCTGGAATACCCTGCCAATTCGCATGACAGCCTTGATTTCCCTTTCAAAATCTTCTCCATAATCTGCTGGATTTCCAATTCTGTCTTTTGACATTTTTCTCATTGTCACAGCTCACTCTATTCATGATTTAAAAGATAGGCTAAATGGACTATATCCGGATGACGTTACAAGTTTTATATACAATAGTTACTAAGCATCGTTTTAGTGATAAAGAGATTGATTACAAGTTTCTGATTGCACCAGTTCCTTTTAAGCATATTGCATGACGAAGGGTAAATGGGTTCATTTCCGCGAATGTTACACTTATATAATGAGATGATGCCTATACTATCTTCCTGTTTTCTGGAAAAAAGAATGAATTTATTGTGTTTTAATGGGAAATTCCTTTATAATGCGCATTAGATGATTTTTTAGCATTGAATACGAGAGGAGACGGAAATATGAAGAAACTATTGTACCCAATCATCATTGGATTATTGGCGGTTGTTCTAACGGCTTGTGGTTCGAACGATGAAGCTGATAAGAAAAATGACGAGAAAGAGACTAAAACAACTGAGAAAGAAACGGCTAAAGCAACTGAGGAACAGCAAAAACAGATGGAAGAAATGCAAAAGAAACTAGACAAGCAGAAGGTGGATGAAAAGAAAACGGTAGCCATCGTCAATGACGAAAAAATTTCAGGTGCGGAATATAATACCGTGTTGTCCACCACACAAATGCAGATGCAGCAATTCGGACAAGACCCAACATCCAAGGAGGGCGCCAAACAAATTAAAGAGCAAACGCTCAACTCTTTAGTGGGGCAAACATTGCTGCTTCAAGCAGCTGATAAAAAGGGCTACACCGCTTCCAAGGCTGAAATTGAAAAGCAACTTGCCGAAATCAAGAAGCAATATGAGAGTGAAGAGAAATTCAAGGCGGCATTGAAACAAGCAGGTCTGAATTCGGAAATGCTGAATGCCCAGATCGCAGAGAACATCCCATATACGAAATACGTTGAAAAAGAGATTAAAGTGGAAGAAGCAACTGATGAAGAAATCCAAAAGTATTACGACCAGGTTGCGGAGCAAGCTAAAACAAGCGGACAGAAGGTACAGAAACTCGAAGAAATGAAGCCGCAGATCAAGGAACAACTAGAGCAGCAAAAGAAACAAGAAAAGCTTGTGAAGCATGTCGAAGAACTTCAGAAAAATGCTAAGGTCGATATTAAGATTTAATGATGAAAAGAGCTGCCGAATTTGGCAGCTCTTTCTTCATGGTCTTTGGTCCGCCTGCTAACACCCATGGCTTTCAATTTCATTTATTCACCGGTTTTAGAGAAACGTGCAATTCTTTCACCTATTTCATCACGAACGCGTTGGAAAGTTGCCCATTTCTCTTCATCTGTTCCTACCGCTTTTGCCGGGTCATCAAAGCCCCAATGTTCACGTTTAACATGCGGTGGCGTCATTGGACATTTGTCAGCCGCATCGCCACATAATGTAACGACAAAATCGGCATTATTCAATATATCAGGGTCAATGATATCCGATGTTTGATTGGAGATGTCCAATCCAACTTCATTCATTGCTTTTACAGCTTTGGGATTTAACCCATGTGCTTCGATTCCTGCGCTAAGTACTTGCCATTCATTTCCTAAATATTTCTTCCCCCATGCCTCTGCCATTTGGCTTCTGCAAGAATTACCAGTACATAAAAAGTATAGCGTTTTCTTAGCCATGCGGTTTCTCTCCTTTGTTTGTAAAGTAAGTGTTTAATGAATAATTTGCAGCCATATATATAAGCCGGCCAATGTGATGAACAATGTTGGGATGGTTAAGATGATTCCCGTTTTAAGGTAAGTTCCCCATGAGATTTTCACGCCTTTTAATGATAGGACATGCAGCCACAATAACGTAGCCAAAGAACCGATCGGTGTTATTTTTGGGCCCAAGTCCGAACCGATGACATTTGCATAAATAAGTGCCTCCCTGATTGCTCCAGTCGTATGGGTGTCGGAAATGGCAAGAGCGTCTATCATAACGGTTGGCAGATTATTCATAAGTGAAGACAGAATGGCGGCGATGAAGCCCATCCCAATCGTTGCGGCAAATAATCCTTGATCGGCGGTAACTTGGATTAAATCCGTTAATACATTCGTCAATCCAACATTTCGCAGGCTGTAAACCACTACATACATCCCGATCGAGAAAAAGACGATTGCCCATGGTGCTCCTTTGATAACGGTTTTCGTGTTGACCGCTGGGCTCCTTCTAGCCATCATGAGGAATAAGATGGCCACAATGCCTGCAATGATCGATACAGGAATCCCGATGAATTCACTCGCAAAATAACCAACCAGCAATATTCCTAATACGATCCAGGACAGCCTAAACACCCTTTGGTCTTTAATGGCTTCCGTTGGTTTTTTAAGCTGTGATACATCGTAATTTTTCGGTATGCTTTTTCGGAAAAATAAATATAAAACCAAGATGCTTGCTCCAAGTGCAAAGATGTCAGGTACGATCATTCTTGAAGCAAACTCGGCAAAACTGATATTGAAAAAGTCTGCGGATACAATGTTTACAAGATTACTTACCACTAATGGAAGTGAGGTTGTATCAGCAATGAACCCACTTGCGATGATAAACGGGAAAATCATTTTATCACTAAAATTCAAGGCTCGAACCATTGCTAATACAATTGGTGTAAGGATAAGAGCCGCTCCGTCATTCGCAAAAAAAGCTGCCACTAGAGCCCCAAGGATACTTACATAGACAAACATCCTTACTCCATTTCCCTTGGCGGCTCTCGCCATATGCAGTGCTGCCCATTCAAAAAAACCTATCTCATCCAAAATAAGCGAGATGATGATGATGGCGACGAAGGCGAGTGTCGCGTTCCAGACTATCGCTGTCACGTCCATGACATCAGTAAAGTCCACCACTCCAACAAGTAAGGCCAAAACCGCACCGCCACAGGCTGACCATCCGATCGACAATCCCTTTGGCTGCCAGATTACGAGAATGAGTGTTAATAAAAAGATGATAACTGCCAAAATAACTGATCCCACTGAAGTAGTCCCTCCTAGTTAGTCACAACAAATCCGTTTTCCTTGTGCTGTTAAGTTTTCTAATTTAAAGTTTTGACTTGGCAAATCCTTGATGACCGTCTGAATAAATGTGTAATGGGAAGAAGACGGATTTAACGAGTAAATAACCCATTGTCCCCTCCTCGCTTCATTAACGATCCCGCCATCTTTCAACTTTCGTAAATGCTGGCTGATAGCTGGCTGGCTCATCTCGAATAGATCCACAAATTCACAGACACAGCACTCATGCTCAGCCATGATCTTAATCATGGTCAAACGGGTTTTATCACCTAGTAACTTAAGAATGTTTGCCGTGGTTTCCAAATCCAACACCTCATTCATAGCTTTTCATCCCTCCTAGCACAAAGTAAATAAGTATATGCTTATGTGATTATTGAACATCATTGTATAAGCATATTCTTATTTAATCAAGCATTAAATATTCCGCATAATATTTCCTTACTTTAATATTCTTAATGGCGCTTCAAAGAAATTATAATAGACCAGCCTGGTTTCAGACTGGTCTTTCTATTTCATTCACAACAGGAATTATTTTTTATTTCCAACCTCACTGGAACAGGACTGCCACAGCAAGAACCATCCTTTGATTTAGTTGCTGGAGCATCAGAATCGCGGCAACTGGATGCGGGATTCACACTGCAAACTCCTGTTTCAGGGAGTTGCAAGCGCACTTCTTTTGCCACCTCGACATCCCCTGTCAGATAAGCCACCACGGAACGGAACGAATGAAGGAGCCCTTCCGTAAATCTTCATGAGACAAAAACAAGAAAACTGCCGAGTGACCGGCAGTTTTTTCAGCTTTATAGATATTTCCGGTGAAGGCCTTTTCCATCATAGGAAAACAGGACTTCTTTTCCTTCTATGACTGATTCCATATGCACGGAGCGGCCCCAAAGCTGATGGATATATGGCATGACTTTTTCTAGATATTTCAGATCCAGTTCAATATCTTCATACCAATGTTTTAGATAAAGTTCCCCATTACGCATGAAGTCCCCATCATTAACTGTGATATAAGGGAAACCTCCGTTAACCCTCATGCTCACGAGTTGATCACGAACATGTTCCCATGCCTTATCGACGATTTTATAATCCTTGCCCTGCTTTTGGAATAAGTACATATCCTCCCGCATGACCAGATCCTTCGTCAAATAATTTCGGAGAAAGGAAATATCCGATTCGATTTCCCTGACTTCGAACATCTTTTCCCGGCCAGATCCTGGCTTGACGCCCAGCCTGATCATTTCTTCGGTCGGATTATCATAGCGTTCTTCAATATCTTCAAGCACTTTCAATCCAAGATAATAAGGATTGATGCTGGTCCGTGATGGCTGCACGACACCTGCGTTCAGTTTCGCGAATTCAATGGCTTCCCCTGAGGATAGATCCAATTCACGGATAATGCGCTGATGCCAGTAGGATGCCCAGCCTTCGTTCATGATTTTCGTTTCCAGCTGCGGCCAGAAATAAAGCATCTCTTCCCTGATCATCGTCATGATATCCCGTTGCCAATCAGTTAAATCCCTGCTGTACTGTTCTATGAAAAGCATAATATCCTTTTCTGGTCTTGGCGGGAATTTTTTTCTTTTTTTAATGTTGGATTTCTGCGGTTTATCCTTATTATCAAGATTCCACAAATCATCGTATTGTGTGGCTGCCGGTTTTATTTCCTCTTCTTCTTCCTCATCTTCCATCGTCCAGGCAAGCTTCGGCCTCATCAGCGACGGATCGATATGTTCTTCAATGGCTAAAAGTGCATCCAGGAAGGTTTCCACTTCCTTTTTGCCATGCAGGATTTCATATTCACGGATTCTTTCTGCCGTTGCCGACATACTTTCTACCATATCCCTCTTGGTATTATTGAAACGTATATTATTCTTAAAGAAGTCACAATGCGCCAAAACGTGGGCAACAATCAATTTATTTTGTACAAGTGAATTGGAGTCCAGCAGAAAAGCGTAACAAGGATCAGAGTTAATGACCAGTTCATAGATTTTACTTAATCCAAAGTCGTACTGCAGCTTCATTTTATGAAATTGCTTTCCAAAGCTCCAATGAGAAAAACGGGTCGGCATCCCATAGGCTCCAAATGTATAAATGATTTCTGAAGGGCAAATTTCATATCGCATCGGGTAAAAATCCAACCCAAACCCCGTTGCTATTTCTGTAATTTCACTAATGGCATATTCCAGAGCCTTTTGCTCCGCTTCATTCATCCGATATCCCCCTTGTCTTCCGCCTTTAAACTAATGTATGAAAAAAAGGAGGAAAAATGCCGTGATCATGAGTAAAGGTCCTCGATAACAGAAAAAAAAACACCTCCATGAAGAAGATGTCAGGTCAAATGTTTCATGCAGTTATGCACTAAATCCCTTTGATATTAATATTTTGCTAATTCCGGATTCACAGCCTCTTTTTTCATTTTTGAACGGATCCAGGAAATGATGAGCGCTGCAATGATGACAAAACCTAAGTATCCTGTGATTGGGTATACCGTCCCAACCAATTTAATAAAGCCAACGAAACTTGCAAGGAATGCGAGAATCCCGACTATAATCACGGTTAATTTAAATCGTTTCGTTTCCGCAGGCACCAGCCTGGCGGTGAATGCATACAGCATCCCGACAGCTGTATTATAAATCATTCCTAAAAGGATGATTGATAGGATATAACCCAACCACGGAGAAATCTGATTCGCTAAATGAAGGGTAGGCATACCAGAGCCTTCTATGCCCTTCAAGTCGGACATCATCCCCAAATTGATCAAAAATAACAGGATCCCCAATCCGATCCCCCCAAGGATTCCTCCCATTCCAGCCTGTTTCTTATTCTTGAAGGTCCCGCCCATTACGGCCAGCATGGCAATTCCGGCAGTCATATTATATGAAACATATAGTAATGAACCCATCAACCAATTTCCAGTAGCAGCCGCTCCTTTACTTGAAGATGAAATGATTTGATTGAAACTTAGATCGGATGTAAAAAATGAATAACCTGAAATAATGATCATGACAACGAATAAGAACGGTGTGACGGCACTAATGATGGACATTATTTTATTAACATTAAGTAAAAGCGTACCAATCGTGAGCACCGTCATGACGATTGCACCGACCATGCTTGGAATCCCGAATTGTTCCTCAAAAATCGTTCCGGAGCCGGCAATCATGATGCCTGTAACCCCAAACAAGAAAAATGTGATGATAATATCGACCACCCTGCCTATAAAGCGGCCGCAAATATGATCGATGATGCTTTTATGGGAACGTGTCTGGAGGGTGCTTCCCAACTGGGTAACTTGCATGCCCAAAAACGCGAATAAAACTGTCGCCACCACAATTCCCAATACACTGTAGATTCCAAAACTCGTGAAGAACTGTAACACTTCTTGTCCAGAAGCGAAACCTGCTCCAATGATGATTCCAATATAGGCTCCTGCAAGATTTATACTGTTTTTCATATCAAAAACCACCCTAATTATATGATTATTCTGACAATTTAAAGTAAAAGAATATCTTTCCTTTCATCATTATCCTCCCAGCTTCAAGTTAACGGGCAATTGCCCATGAAGCCGGGAGGTCCTTTAATTCCAGCACTTATTTATTTGTATATCTTTTACTATAGGAGGTGAATTCATCGACCGCAGTGTAATCTACTTCATAGCCAATGCCTGCCGCTTTTGGAACGGTTATGACCCCATCATTCACTGTAACCTCTGGTTGGATGATGTCTTTATGCCAATAATTCGCGGATGCTGCCGTATCACCAGGCATCGTGAAGTTATCAAGTGTTGTCAATGCGATATTATGGGCACGCCCCACACCAGATTCCAACATTCCTCCGCACCAAACCGGTACATTCCTTTCTTTACATAATTCATGTATTTTCATTGCTTCCGTTAAACCGCCAACCCTGCCAATCTTAATATTAATGATTTTACAGCTTCCCAATTCAAGGGCTTTTCTAGCATCTTCGACGGAATGTATACTTTCATCCAAGCAAATCGGTGTTTTGATTTCCGCTTGTAGTGTGGCATGATCGACAATATCATCCGATGACAAAGGTTGCTCGATCATCATTAAATCAAATTGATCAAGTTGTTTGAGCAATTCAATGTCTTTCAGCCGGTAAGCGGAGTTTGCATCTGCCATGATCGGGATATCGGGATATCGATTGCGCACTTCCCTGATTACGTCTACATCCCAACCTGGTTGAATTTTCATTTTGATTCTTTTATACCCATCCTTCAATCCAGCTTCTATCTTTGCCAGTAATTCAGGTACCGTTTTTTGGATGCCGATACTGATCCCAACATCAATCTTTTCTTGCTCCCCGCCTAAAGCCATACTTAAAGGGATATTCTTTTCTTTTGCGTATAAATCCCAGATGGCTCCCTCGATTGCCGATTTTGCCATATTATTTTTACGAATATGCGAGAACATATCCGATACATCACGAGGATGCTCTATTTCTTTATCCAATACAAGCGGAATCAGGAAATCCTCCAGCATGGTCCAATTGGTTTTTATCGTTTCTTCGTTATACCAAGGTGCTGAAAATGCCACAGATTCAGCCCAGCCTGAAAGTCCCTCTCCATTTTTCACCTCCACAAGAATGAACTCCTTATCCACAAACGTTCCAAAGCTTGTTGTAAAGGGAGCTACCAAATCCATATTTAAATGACGTAAGCGCACTGCCGTTATTTTCATCCCGATTCCCCTCTTATTCTTGTTTTTTTAATAAATAGTTTTGAATGTTTTCACCTTGTTCCCGTTCGATCCCGGCTGCAACATATCCTTTGGCAAAAAGAACTTTGAATAATTCACCGGTTTTAAACCGCCAATCAATCGCAAGGCGAAGATCAGATTTTTTGATTTGTTGAATATCCGTCGGTATGGGGATGGCGATCACCTCGGCATTGGTTTCGAAATGATAATCCTTGATGTAAGGAAAGCCTTGGTCATTCATTCCTGTCGTTACGATGTGTATGGCCTTATCAGGAAGCGGAGTCTCGTCCTTTGCTTCCTGCCGTATATTCCATTCCACCATGAATCGATCAGTCGAAAGTCCTTCATTGAGGGTATCCTTCATATTCCCATAACAATCTTCCATATATGTAGAACATACAGCTTTTAGCTTACCGATATTCAAGTTTGCATTCACACTTTCCAATGGATCATATGTCCATGTGATCAAGTCGTAGCCCTTTTTGAGTGCTTCCTCTTTTTGTGCAAGTTTAAGTAATCTGCCGTAGCCCTTCTTTTGATGGGCCGGATGGATGGCTAACATATGTGAACAAAGATATCCCCTTCCGTCCTTGAATCCCGGGAAACTGTATTGAAACCCGACTAACTGGCCATTGATATAGCCGCCTAATACAAGCCCGCCGTTTTTGACCGCCGTAATCGTCTGATGGATGGGAACGCAATCCATGCCCCATACAAGGGCTTCCAACCGCTGCACTTCTTGTAAATCCTCTAGTGCGTTTAGGGATTTAATGATGAATTCATCAGTCATGTAAGTGACCCTCCCCTCCATACTTCTCGAAAGTGAGTATGATGGCTTTGGCCAGGATTTCAATTCCCGATAACAAAGCTTCTTTGTTGAATGTCATGTTCGGATGATGGAGCCCTGGTGCCAAATCACAGCCTAATCCAAGCATCGTCGCTTTGAGTTCAGGTCTTTTCAACGTATAAAAATGAAAATCCTCTCCTCCTGTTGTAATGACAGGCGCTACCAAATTTTCTTCCCCAAGCGTATCGGCTATCGCTTCAGACATTATTTCCTGGGCTTGATCGTTCACGGTTGCTGCAGCAACACAGGTTCCCGGTTCGAGTTTCACTTCGACTCCATGGACAATGGCCAAAGATTCTGCAACCTTTTCCACCTTTTTGGTGAGCTCTTTCATCACTGCATTATCCTGTGCCCGTAGATCCAATGAAAAAGTGGCTCTCCCCGGGATGATATTGGAACTTTCGCCGCCAGCAAAAAACTGCGTCATTTTCACGGAATAAGGGATGGACGGATTGAGATGGATTCCATTTAACAAAGTGATGAATGCCGCTCCTATCTCGATGGCATTCTGCCCTTGATGCGGTCTGGCTCCATGCGCATCAGTTCCCACTATTTCACCTTTAATGAACTGAGCCGCTCCATGCACAATGGCTGGCGCCGCTTGCCCATCCTTCACTTCCTCAACCGGTCTTAAGTGCACTCCATAAAGGAAATCGACATTATCCAATACTTTTTCTTCAATCATCTTCAAGGCGCCCGTACCTTTTTCTTCAGCAGGTTGGAAAATGAATTTCAGCTTGCCTCTTGGACGAAAGCCCATTTCCTTCAATACAAGGAATACTCCAAGTGCCAAGGTCATGTGACCATCGTGACCACAGGAATGATTGGCTTGAAACGTCCCTTGCACCTCCTGCCAAAGCGCATCGATATCCGATCGTAATCCGACCGTGAAATCCCCATCCCCGATTTCGCCAACCACACCTGTACAGTCCTCGAATGTTTTCACCGTACACTGATTCCCCATTAAAATATTCGAAATGAAAGCTGTCGTATTCACCTCATTCCAACTCGTTTCTGGATTTGCGTGTAAATGGTCAAAAATATCGAGTATACGCGGCCTTAATTTTTCGATCGTCTGTGTGATATCCATTTCTGTCTCCCCCTTTTTTCCCGGTTTAATCGGCTTCTATGGAAGTTTATCTCAAAAGAAATAATCGTCTTGATTGAACGCATCATATATAGCTTTTCTTTCTTTGAATCCTTGTTCATCCTTAATCGATACACCAGCTACTAAACTATTCAATAATGAGAATAACACTGGTGCCGTATCGATCGTGGAAGTCCTTGGTGTTGAAATGGGCAATAAAATGTCCGTGTATTCCGCAATCGGAGCCAGTTCTGAATCCGTAATCCCAATTACAAGTGCACCCGCTTTTTTGGCCATTTCAGTTATTTTCACAGTCTCTTTAACATAGCGGTGAAATGAAATGGCGACAAAAACGGAATTTTCAGTCATTTTATTCAACATTAAAAATATATCATCAGTATCAGGCCGATATAAATGAACCTCTTCCCTAACAAGCCTAAGCGTAAAGGTTAACCAATGTGCTGCCGAAAATGATAAACGGTGTCCGGAAATCAAAACATTGTCAGCTGCCGCCAATTTATCGACTGTTTTGGCGAAATCTTCATTTGATAAATTTTTCATGGTCTTTTCGATGCTGATGATATCCTGCCCCATCACTTGAGCCATGAAGTTTGGCTGATTCGCGGCTTCAAGTTTTGAAGAATGATATTCATTCAAACTGCTGCTCTCGTATATCAACTGATTTCGAATAAGGTTTTGAAGCTCTGCATATCCGCTTAACCCCAATGAATAGCAAAAGCGGATGATGGTCGTTTCACTCACCCCAATGTCTTTTCCGAGCTTTTGAGCTGAAGTGACTGCAAATGTATGTGAATGGACCAACAAGTATTTTGCTACCTTTTTTTGACCAGTAGATAAACCAGGGAATACTTCTTTAACTTTTTGCTGTAAATCCATAAAACATCCCCTCTGAAGCAAGATATGAATCCAATACTTTTTATATGACAATATGAAGTTTTAACTTCATTAATGATAGTGAGTATTTTATCACGGCCCTTTAAATAAAACAATAATATTCTGAATTTTTAATAAAAAGGAGGAAATGCTTCAAGCACAAAAAAACCAGAGATCGACTCCATGGTTTCAGTTCGGCGAAATAAGATGGGGTTCGGAGTACGAGGGTGGTTTTCAGTAGGCTAAAAGGGAGCGGATTTCTGAAAGAGGGTATGTGTAATGATTTCCACTCCAGGCACTCGCTTTCCGCGGGCGGTCCTTGCGACTGTGGGGTCTCCCTCGACACGCTTTCCCACAGGAGTCTCTTACCTTCCGTTCCAATCAACTGTAACTTTTTTAAAAGAAATATTGTAGGGAAACTGGCTCTTCTCCAACTCGTCTACAGTCTGGGGGTTCCATCAATTTTTCGACAAAAGGAGTTTCGGATTGTCTCGCCCTGATTCAAGATTTTTAAAAATAAACTTGATTATCTTTCATGTTTTATTACTGCCTAATCTCGTTGGATTGAAGAAATTTGCGACGCTCCTGCCGAATTTACCGGCTAGCCGAGACCCCACAGACGCTTGATTTGATGCGGCTTGGCAAACAATCGGCGGAAAGGGAGCGGATTTCTGCAAACACCTGAATTTTTCTAATAAAAAAACTGCAGACAAACTGATTCATCGAGTTTGTCTGCAGTCTGAAACCAAGAAATGAACTCCGTAGTTTTCCTTCATTTACTTTTTATGACGCTTTGCGTAGCCACATCTTTTACATAATTCTTCCACTGCACATCTTCTTGAGAAACCATCATACATATTTTTAGCGCGTTCACCATTTAAAATGTCTTCAAGTGATGTTTCGAATATATTTCCAAGCGGTATTTTCCCTTCACTATCCAAACAACAAGGTACGACTGTACCATCCACCAAGATACCTAACTGATCTCTAAGAGCATAGCAGAAAATATTTTCATCGATAATGTCACGGTCCAATTCCGGCCACTCGAATTTTTCGGCCATGTTTATATAAACCCGGTCCCTTAACTTAATATTATTCTTTTGCTGAAGAGCTTCACTTAAGCGAATGTCCAATGAAAGCTTCTCCTCCAGCATGCTCAGAATATCATCGTTCAGGCCATTACTCGCTTTTAATTCAGCCGTATCCATATTCCATAAACGAATGGCACAAATCACTTCACTTTTTTCATTTGCTTCATTTATGAAATCGGCAATATTACTGACATAAGAGTCAAGACTATTGGTCGTATCGTTTGCCTCAAAGCTATGAAGTGATATATTCACCTGCCGGAGGGCTTTTTTGGAGAGCAACTTGTCTTTGACCTTTTGAATCAAAGTACCGTTCGTTGTAATATTAACCTTCAGGTCATTTTCAGCACTGATGTCCAGGAATGTACCCAAATTTTTATTTAAAAACGGTTCACCCATCAGATGAAAATAAATATGATCGGTGTGTGGTTTAATTTTCTTGATAACATCCGTAAACCCTTCGGGATCCATGAATTTCAGGGTCCTTTGCAAGCTGGAACTTGGGCAAAAATTACACTTCAAATTACATATATTCGTAATTTCCACATAAACTTTCTTAAACTTTCTCATTTTCTACTACCCCTACAATCAAGCTTATTGTTTCAATCTGATACTAACTATACTGGTTAGCTGCTCATAAATGCAATGAAAACTTCATGGCAGCTGATGGTATTGAAATCACTTTCCTTTAACAACGAATCCGATAACCCCTTTTCCGGACAACTTTTAAAAGAAATCAGAAAAAAACATCTTCTCGAGGTGAAGATGTTCGGTAAGATGCCTACCTGGAATTCCGGTTTGTCATGATCTCACTTTCCTTTTTGCTCCGTGACCTTCAAACTAAGCAATTTTTCATTTTTCAAATCATGTTGTACGGTCACGATGACATTGAACTCCCGACCTTTATCCTCGACCAAAAATCTGAAAGCGTCTTCGACGAGATTTTTCGCTACAGTTTTTCTGCCCTTATATTCGTAGTCGGTAATCTCAACTTCAGGATAATCTGCCTGCACTACCGTAATCGCAATCTTTCCGTATTTCTCATAATCAGGTTTTTGGGCCTGTGCTGAAATGGATCCTGCTTGTATGATCAAAAAAATCCCCATTAGCATTACGATGACTTTTTTCAAAATCTTTTCCTCCTCATACTTTCCGCTTAGTCTTATTATGTAAAAATGTTCAGTTGTTATGCAGATGCTTCGCTTCTTTTACAAGCATGATTCCAACTAATCGATTCCTCTTCCATTCCTCAGGAAACACAGTCAACGGCGGATTGGTTTCATTCACTAAATAACTAAGTTCGATCGTCATTCCCGGGCGGCTGAATTCTGTTATGAACCAATCAGTAAATCCGCTTCCTACCGCTTCTTTCTCCGGAAAGGTCAATTCATACCCCGTCATTTCGGCAGTCCTTTTGGCAATCCCATAATCTCTCGCCATATTTTTCCGTTTATTTTTGTAATGCCAAAAGATTTCCCTTCCTGAGGTATGATAGGAAACAGCAATAAGGGGATCGATCTCCTTCGTGAAATCCGTAAGTGCTTTTACTTCGGCTGCTTCCAGCGGTTGTCCGCCTTTATAAAATTGATACGTCGGTTTTGTTTCATGACTCATGACTTCTTTCCATCCAGCCGGATATTGCCTATTCAAATCAATGCCTTTAGCATTGGCTTTCCACCGGGACCAATTCGTGCTATATTGGTTCATTTTCCATACTGCAGCCTTTTCAAGAACATTTAAATTGGATAAATCTCCTTGCTGGATGCTCACGCCATCTGGGTTCAGCATCGGGATGAACCAGATGCTCACTTCATCCAAAGATTCCGACGGAAATTCTCCAACAGGTTTGCCCGCTCGATAAGCGGCTGCATACTCTTCAAGCATGCGCATTAAAAGTATGGAACTGAGCCATTCCCGTCCATGATGTGATCCCACCAGCAAAATCGTTTTTTTTCCTTTCCCTAACCTGACTGCCTTTATATTTTTCCCCTTTTCAGTTTGTCCGATTATTTGAACGTCCAATTCATACTGCTTTTGGATTCTTTGCAAATCCATTTCCATCTGTTCAGGGGAATACACTTCTGCCGCCAGCGATGGTTCAGGGAAAAAAAGAAGCACCAATATTCCGATTACCATTATTTTTCTCATGTACTCACCTTTTATTTTTATTCAGGTAAAAAGCAACAACCGCGGTCCAAATACATCGCCACTTATTGTAAGGAAATGTTCTGTCAGATCTGAACAAAATACAAATAGCTCCTTATTAAGGGGGAGAAGAACATGAGGATTGCGGATTATGATCAAGCATTGTTTCACACACACCGTTCTGATTGGGACAGCTTGTTAGTATTGATGGTTCGAACGAAAGATCACTTTCTTTCGAAAAAAATAGAACATTTTTTGCACGCTTATAGGTTTGAGCATGATTATCAAATCGTTCAATCCCAGCTGTATGCACTGCTTCGTTATCTGGATCATGCGGCAGAAAAAACAAGTGATTATTTAAGTGAACTTCCAAGCTAAAATCAACTATAGTTTTTGCAAATCGGGAAAATTTATACAAGAGGATTAATTATCGGGGATATAACTTTGGCTGGTGAAACCCTATAAAAACAAGGAAGGGTCAGGTATTCAATACCTGACCCTCATTTCATCATTTTTTCATTGTAGCATATGCAGTTGCATACATTTTAAGCTCTTCGATCATACCTTCAACAAGTACCGCAGACTCTTCAAATAAACCATCATTTTCGTAATCGAAGCAATGCGGATCAAGAACCAATTGTTTTGCGATCACATTTGCATAAAGGCTTCGACCCACTGTCCTCATTGAATTCAAGGCATTGATTCCGCCTTTTCCTCCGCCGGAGACAGCCAATAGAGCGACAGGTTTATGCGTGAATTGTTCACTGCTTAAAAAATCCAAGGCATTTTTCAAGGCTCCGCTCATGGAACCATGATATTCCGGAGTGGTCAGAATTACGCCATCAGCTTCCTCGATGCTTTTCCGGAGACCTTGAATCACTTCCAATTGATATTGCTCACCTTCACCTGAATATAAAGGGATTTCGCTATTGCTTAAATCAATTAGTTCCGCTCCGTATTTCTTGGATATGTAGCGTGAGGCAATCCCCGTACGCCCTTGTTTACGTGGTGAACCATTAATGATTACTAATTTCATGAATTAAACCTCCATTATTCCCGTGTTTTCCGAGATCAGTCGCCAATACAGTATACCAAAACCGAAACGGAAATTCCTAGAATTTTGATTTTTCATTCTACAAAAATCATAAAAAAAACGAAAGACCGAAGAAGTCTTTCGTTTAGCTTTCATACATTTAAACCAATGCTTCAATCTTGCTCATGAAATCTTCCATGACTCCCGATAATTTGGACTCAGCTTCTTGCATTGATTTACCTTGGACACCAAAATAGAATTTAATTTTCGGTTCGGTGCCTGAAGGACGCAGGCAAACCCATGTACCATCCTCAAGGAAATATTTCAATACATTTGATTTCGGAAGCTCGATCAATTCTTCATGATTTGAAAGTAATGTACGCTTCTTGCCGCTTTGGTAATCTTCTTCAATGACTACCGGAATGCCAGCTATTCGGGAAGGAGGATTTTGACGGAATTGATTCAATATGCCTTGAATCTGTTTCGCTCCCTCAATGCCCTTTAAAGTCAATGAACGCAAACCTTCCAAGTAAAAGCCGTACTTTTCAAACACATTCAGCAACCCTTCATATAGTGTCAATCCCTGCTTTTTATAATGGGCACAGACCTCGACAGCAAGCACTGCAGCTTGAATGGCATCCTTATCACGTGCAAAGTCTTTAATCAGATAACCGTAGCTTTCTTCATATCCGAACAAGAAGCTACTTTCCCCGCTTTCATGATACTGATTTATTTTCTCGGCGATGAATTTAAAACCGGTAAGTACATCAACCGTCTTCAAGCCATATGACTCGGCAATCGTCCGCCCGATTTCCGAAGTGACGATGGTTTTTAAGACGACTCCATTTTGGGGAATCTTACCTTTCTCTTTTTTCTGGGACAGTAAATAGTCCAGGAAAAGTGCACCTGTTTGATTTCCAGTCAGGACAACATATTGACCCATCTCGTTTTTAACGGCAATTCCAAGCCGATCGGCATCTGGGTCCGTCGCTATCAATAAGTCCGCCTCCACCTTGTTTCCAAGCTCGATGGCCATTTCAAATGCAGCTGGTTCCTCTGGATTTGGAGACTGAACTGTCGAAAAATCCGGATCCGGCAATTCCTGCTCCTTAACGATATGCAAATTTTGATACCCTAAGCTTCGTAGTGCCCGCCTGACGGATTTATTTGCCGTTCCATGAAGCGGCGTAAAGACGATTGACACATCTATTTCCTCGGCAAGCTGCGGATTCTCAGGAACCGTCAGCAGCTCACGATTATAGGCAGTGTCCAATTCCTCCCCAATCATTTCGATGAGGCCCTGCCCTTTAAGGACTTCAGCTTCTTCAACCTGAATTTCAAGCTCACTTTCAATGGCATTCACATAGCCGATCACCTGATCCGCTGCTTCCGGCGGCAATTGTGCTCCATCTGACCCATAAACCTTGTAACCATTATATTCAGGCGGATTGTGGCTCGCCGTGATGACGATTCCAGCAAAAGCATTCAGCTCGCGAACCGCAAATGACAATTCTGGAGTTGGACGCAATTCATCGAATAAATAAGCCTTCACCCCAAATGTAGCTAGTGTCTTAGCTGCTTCGAGTGCAAATTCCGGGGACTTATGTCTTGAATCATAAGCGATTACAGCCCCTCTTCCTTTTGCTTCTTCCCCAAACGAAGAGACATATTGAGCCAACCCAACCGTTGCCTTCCTTACAGTATAAAGATTCATCCGGTTCGTTCCCGCTCCGATTTCCCCACGCATTCCGCCTGTTCCAAACTCTAAATTTTTATAAAAGGCATCTTCGAGTTGTGCTTCATCCCGCTGCATTTCCTCAAGGAGGACACGTAATTCCCCATTTAAATTCTGGTACCCTGCCCAAGTAGTGTATAAAGATTTCCAATCCATCTCCAACATCTCCTCCCAAACGCCTTATTTGTAATTATTATGTATCTGCCTTACATATACAAAATTATCATATTTATTCCAATAAATGAAGTAAAGGCTCGTAATGAAAAGAACCTAATCCAGTGTTCTTCACATCACGAGCTGTTTTCTTCCTATTTATTTCTCGCCATCTTTGTAATGCAGATGGTAAATATCATGACGGCGATCTTTCAATTGCTTTACAGTACCGGACTGACGCTCCCGCCTTAAGATCTCTAAGTCGACATCGCCAATCAGGACCATCTCAAGGTTCGGGCTGGTTTCCCCGACTATGCCGTCACGTGCAAATTCGAAATCCGAAGGAGAAAAGATTCCCGATTGGGCATATTGGATATCCATATTTTCCGTTTGTGGGAGATTCCCGACCGTTCCGGAAATGACGGTATAAATTTGGTTTTCCACGGCACGGGCCTGGGCACAATAGCGAACTCGCAGGTAGCCTTGCCTGTCTTCTGTACAAAATGGAGTGAATATGATTTTGGCACCCATGTCGGTCGCAATCCGGGCGAGTTCCGGGAACTCAATATCATAACAAATTTGTATGGCGATCTTTCCACAATCCGTATCAAAGACACGAACGCGGTCACCTGCATTAATCCCCCACCATTTTCTTTCATTCGGGGTAATATGAATTTTATATTGCTTTTCAATCGTTCCATCGCGACGGAATAAATAAGCGATATTATAGATATTATCATCATCTTCTTTAACGAAATGCGAACCTCCGATTATATTGACGTTATACCTTACAGCTAAAGTGGTAAACAATTCAATGTACTGCTCCGTGAAATCCGACAGTTTCCTGACAGCCAAGCTTGGTGATCTTTCATTCAAGAAAGACATAAGCTGGGTTGTGAACAATTCCGGGAACACGGCGAAATCCGCATTGGCATCCGAAGCAACGTCGGTGAAATATTCGACTTGGTTAGCGAAGTCATCGAATGAATCGATTTTACGCAGCATGTATTGCACGACGCAAATCCTTACCGGTTCCGATGTTTTATAATAACGTTTTGTTTTCGGCTGATAGTCAACGTTATTCCACTCCATGAGAGTAGCATACTTATTGGATTGCAGATCGTCCGGCAAATAATTCGGATTGATCCTCATAAGCGTGAACCCATTTAAAAGCTGGAACGAAAGAACCGGATCATATATTTTGTGCAATTGAACTTCTTTTACATAATCCCTTGGTAACAGTTCCTCCGCATGTTTATGGTAATTGGGGATCCTGCCCCCGATAATGATGCTTTTTAAATTTAATTGGGCAACAAGTTCTTTCCTTGAATCATATAGTCTTTGACCAATTTTCATCCTGCGGAACTCAGGATGGACCATGACCTCGATTCCATATAAATTATAACCGTCCGGATTATGATTCGTGATGTATCCATTATCTGTTACATCATCCCATGTATGACGATCATCATATTCGTCAAAATTAATAATGAGGCTGGAACATGAGCCAATCACTTTTCCATCATATTCAGCCACAAACTGCCCTTCTGGAAAAATTGCCAGATGGCTCTCAAGCTGTTCTCGCTTCCAGGGAACCATTCCCGGAAAGCAACTCGACTGCAAAGCAATTATTTCATCTATGTCTTCTAGCCTCATATTACGTATTTCCATTATTTTTTCATATTTATGCAGGTCCAAATTCGGCATTTTCCTCAGACTCCTTTAATCTCTTCCATAAGAATTATACCCCTTATTCAAAAATTAAAACAACCGAACCTACCCATTGATTTCAAATAATAACATTCTGAATGTCCGTTAAAAGAATATATATTTTACAGACGCGGTCCTTACATACTATACTTTTCATGAGAGTAAAAAGAGATGGGGAAGAGGAACCATGAACAATACAAAACGCAGTGTGGAAAACTTATTAATTGCAGCCGGGGCTGCGTCCATCATTGCGATGTTTGGAAGCTTATATTTTTCTGAAATTAAGCAATACGAACCTTGTGCACTCTGTTGGTATCAGCGGATCATCATGTATCCTTTTACGATCATATCAGGAATTGCAATCATTCGAAAAGATTATTGGATCAGTTCTTATACCATGATATTATCCGCTATCGGTGCATTCATTTCCACGTACCATTACTTGATACAAAAGGATTCATTCTTTCCCGACCACACCCTTGCATGAGAAGGGTTCCAGGTACAGGACAATATATAAACGTATTGGTTTCATCACCATCACGTTCTAGCCTTGACTGCATTCGTCATTATTTTTACATCGTATGGACAAGATCCAAGGAGGTTGCAGCTTAATGAAGAAAATGGCTATATTTTTAGTGATAATCGTCGCCCTTTTTGTCCTGCTGGGCGTTTTTACAAACTTGAAAAAAGAAGAAAAATCAAAAGGAAATCCATACGGCAAGGATAAGCTTAAACCCGCTACTGTCGATCAGCTGGATGACCCCAATTATCAAAATTTGATTCTTCCTGTAGAGTTGGAGCAGGACCTCCAAGATAGTAAAGACGTGACCGTTTATTTCTATAGTCCTACGAACTCAATCAGTCAAAAAACCACACCAGTCGTGGCACCTTTGGCAGAGAAATTGGGTATTGATCTTGTTCAATTCAATCTTTTGGAGTTTGAACAAGGATGGAGCGACTATGGCATCAAAAAGACCCCGACCATCGTCCACTATAAAAATGGGGAAGAACAAGAACGAATCGTCGGATTTAAAGATGAAGTAACGTTCGAGAAATGGTTCGAGGACCACGATATTAATTAAGGATGAAAAAATAGCCGGCCCTAACGGAAATGCTTCTCCCGTTATAGCCGGCTCATTTTTTTTACCTTATACTAAATATTGATTCGCCACCTGGATGTCCATCATCTGCATATCATTATTCGCTTCGAGGTTTATACTTGAAAAATGGTCATAATAAAAGGGGAAGAATATTCCGCATTCATTCAATAGAGTGATGTTATGTTGGAACAATTCTTCAGACTTAGGTTCCATCACCCTCTTTTGGTTGTCTAATATCGACATAAGGACTTGAAGACATGTCATCACTTGAAATGCGTCTCTTAATGTTGCCAAGTAAGTAACAGAACTTTGATTGGGCTCTAAAACGCCAATCTCACGAAAATGAAGGATTTCACTTTCCGTAAAGTACTTTGGAAATACAGATTCGTAGAAACGAGACACGAGACTCGCTATTTCTTGCTCTTGTTCTTCCGTTGAAGAAAAGACCGTCTTCACTAAAAAAACCACCTTTTTTCAGATCCGTTAGACCTATCTATTATATGTATATTCTAGGACAAGGGATTTCTTTCCCCATAGAATAACATAAATATTGTAAAAAATATGTGGTAATTTCCACCACTGAAAATCTTAGCAATAGGCCCAAGGTTAGTTTTTTACACCTTATCCGTAATTATTATAGATTTTTTTCATTTATGCACAACCAAACGAGTCGAAAGTAGGAGTTAAATTGGAAAATTTCAAAATAACTAACCAACATTTAATAATTGATGTTCTTCAAAGTTGGAATGGATTAACATTGGAAAAGCTTTTCAGGGAGCGTTGGCAGGCCCCGAAAAAATTAGTGCATGAATGGAGGATGAGTAAAGAAGTGACAATGAACGGGAATTACGTCACCTGGTCAACTATCCTCAATGAAGGAGATACGATCAGCATCCCCTTATTGGATCACGCTGAAAATGAAACAGTTCAAGCCGCAGACTTAGGAATTACCATCTTATATGAAGATGATGTGTTGTTGATAGCCAATAAGCCGGCTGGAATGGAAACCCACCCTTCTCAACCGGGTGATGCACACTCCCTCCTCAATGGGGTAGCGCACCATCTTCAAAAAAACCGCCAGAACTGTATGATCAAGCATATTCATAGGCTTGATAAAGATACCACCGGTGCGGTCCTTTTTGCCAAAAACCGCCTCATTGGGTCCATGCTGGATAGAATGTTGGAAGAAAGGGAAATCAAACGGACGTACCTAGCATTAGTCGAAGGAAACATTAAAAAGGATAAAGGCGAAATCAAAGAAAAAATTGGACGTGACCGCCACCATGCCACTAGACGAAGGGTTTCCCCAACTGGCCAGACGGCAGTCACCCATTATCGGGTGATCAACCGTGATTCCAAGAAAAACTTGACCCTCGTCAGCTGCACCCTGGAAAGCGGCCGAACCCACCAGATCAGGGTGCATTTCAGTCATTTGAACCATCCCTTGGCCGGAGACACGTTGTATGGCGGAAAAAAGACATTTCCACGTCAAGCCCTGCATGCAAGGAAAATCGAATTCACCCATCCCATTTCAGAAGAAAAAATGATCGTTGAAGCTCCTTTCATTGATAGACCTGAAATATTCGACCTCAACATTTAAACAGAAATAAAAAACACCGTGCCATTTCGGAAGGTGTTCCTGTGTGTAGACAAATGGGGCTCTATCTAAAAGATAAAACAAAGTTGATTGGAACGGACGGTACGAGACTCCTGCGGGAATACGTGTCCAGGGGAGACACCGCAGGCGCAAAGCGCCGAGGAGGCTTCCCGGACCGCCCGCGGAAAGCGAGTGGCTGGAGAGGAAATTAACATTTCTTTTGCAAAATCAATTAATTCGAATTCAGTCTGAAACACCATTCCGTTTCGGACGGTGTTCTAATTTCCTCATTAATATTAATCCGAAATTGTCGCTTTTATTTTTTTCAGCGTACGGATTTTCTGCATGTTGGTCGGATATTTCACCTCAATGGATTGATTATTCGCAATTCAGGACGAAATCCATTTTGGCATAAAAAATAGCTGGCCACTTGGGCCAGCTTTATTTTTGTTTTTATGAAGCTTTTCTCATGCCTTTTAAGATAAGGCTTAAGATGAAGACAAATACGATTGCACCAATCAACGCTGGAATTATAGCAAAATCTGCCACTGAAGGTCCCCAGTTCCCAAGAATTAATGAACCTAACCATGCACCAACAAAACCAGCGATAATGTTACCGATAATTCCAAATGGTACGTCACGTCCAACAATCATACCTGCTAACCAACCGATGATACCTCCGATAATTAATGACCATAAAAATCCCATAATTTATTTCCTCCTTCAAATTAGTTATTTTTCATTTTCTACAGCAGACTCCAAGAAATTAAATCACTTCCATATTGCCATGCTTTTTTCAGTACTTTTAACCTTTACATTCAAATGGTATGATGCCGATTCGCACAATATCTAATGAATGTGAATGTTTTAGTTATTGGGTAGTGTTAGCTAGCTATAGCCCTTGAGTAACTGATTGAACAATCCTCATGTTAGTGAATTTTTTCTTTTTGTTTGCTGCTGTACTCATTATTTTCCCCGTTTAATTAATCTAAAACCTAATTTTCATTAAAAATATTTGGCAACAAAAACAGGATTATCGGACATTTTAAACGGGTATAACATAGGCTTAACTTTGTCACATAGTTAGTATAAGCAGCATTCGTCTCAATTATGTTCATAAAACAAAAGAAAAAGGGTGCCCCATTATCGGGACACCCTCCTTTCATTTGCTGTATTCTTTTTAGAACATAAGTTCATCGGGATTGCTGCCGAAACGTTCATTTTTGTTCAAGGCATCTATTTGATTCATTTCATTTAAACTCAATGAAAAATCAAATACCTGTGCATTTTCTTTGATACGGGACGGCGTAATCGATTTAGGTATTACAACTAGATCATGTTGCAAATGCCATCTAATCAACACTTGTGCGGGACTTTTCCCGTGCTTCTTTGCTATATGATTAATTGTCGGCTCTTCCAAAAGGTTCCCTCTGCCTAGCGGGCTCCAAGATTCTACCTTTATTTCATGTTTTGCACAGTAATCACGAATTTCGACTTGAGTCAAAAGTGGATGCAATTCAATTTGATTGACGACCGGCTTCACTTCACTGTTTGCAAGTAAATTTTCCAAATGATGAACATGGAAATTACTTACACCGATTGATTTCACCTTTCCATCCTTATAAAGCTTCTCCAAGGCCCTCCAGGTTTCCAGATATTTATCTTTTCCCGGCCAGTGGATCAGGTATAAATCCAAATATTCCAATCCAAGTCGATTTAAACTATCTTCAAATGCCTTGAGCGTCGTATCATATCCTTGCTCGGTATTCCACACTTTGGAGGTTATGAACAATTCTTCACGTGGCACTCCGCATTCCCGAATCGCTTGGCCTACACCTTCTTCATTTTCATAAATGGCCGCTGTATCAATCGCACGATAACCGACTTCGACCGCTTTTTTGACGGACTCAACCGTTTCATTGCCGTTTTTCACTTTAAATACACCGAAACCCAACTGTGGCATTTTAACTCCATTATGTAAGGTGATCGTTTCCCCAATATTCGAAATCATTCCATCATTCCCCCTTACTTTTATTTACCAATTATACATCCCTCCACCTTCTATTTCTAACCATAAGCATCGGGATTTATAAAGTCCCTTGAACGAAAACAACACTCAAATACCATTTATATGTATTAAAGGATACATTTTTCTTTTTAATCATTCATTAAGTTAAATATTTTGTAAAAAAATGACGAAATATCTATCCTAATAGGTATGTAATTCGTTACAATAGTATAGTTCGACTTTAAACCATGTAAAAAAGAAGGTGCCATCTTTTAAGAATAATCAAAACTAAAACTCCCATGCTATATAATGAGGAGTGCAAGCTGTCTTGTGCCCATTCATCGGCCAAAATCTATATACACTTTACATACTTGAAATCAAGGGAGTCCTCCATGTATGAATAGCATTCTCATCTTAACCGCGCTAATTATTATTTTTGCTTTGGTCTTTGACTTTATCAATGGTTTCCATGATACGGCTAACGCCATCGCTACAGCCGTATCAACCAAGGCACTTAAACCACGTCATGCAATCATCATGGCTGCGGTCATGAATTTATTGGGAGCACTGACCTTTACAGGTGTAGCGCATACCATTACAAAGGATATCGTCGATCCTTTCACATTGAATAATGGTTCTTATGTTATTCTTGCTGCACTAATTTCGGCAATAATATGGAATTTAATCACTTGGTATTTTGGCATTCCAAGCAGTTCCTCCCATGCGATCATTGGTTCAATAGCTGGAGCGGCCATCGTGGCCAGTGGATTCGATGCTATTAAATGGAGTGGATTCACTAAAATTGTACAAGCATTGATCCTATCTCCCATCCTTGCCTTTACGCTTGGATTCATTGTTTATAGTATCTTCAAGGTAGTATTCAAAAATAATAATTTAGGAAAAACCAATACACGATTCAGGAGAATACAAATTGTCACGGCGGCCATCCAGTCTTATACACATGGAACGAATGATGCTCAAAAATCCATGGGTATCATCACGATGGCTTTGATCGCTAACGGATATGCCTCTACCTCTGAAGTTCCTTTCTGGGTACAATTATCTTGCGCAATAGCCATGGCGCTTGGTACATCGATCGGAGGTTGGAAGATCATCAAAACCGTTGGCGGTAAAATAATGAAAATCCGCCCGGTTAATGGTGTGGCTGCCGATATGACTGGAGCAGCGATCATTTTCGGTGCAACCTTCATGCATATGCCGGTCAGCACGACTCATGTCATTTCTTCTTCAATACTTGGGGTCGGTTCTGCGCACCGCATTAAAGGGGTAAAATGGGGAACGGCAAAAAACATGTTGGTCACTTGGTTCATTACATTGCCAATTTCCGCTTCCTTAGCTGGTGTCATTTACTATTTGATTGCTTTATTTTTATAGAACCTTTTGCCTTTCCATATCGGAAAGGCTTTTTTTTACAAATACCCCCTTATAAATGCAGGTTTTTCCCTTTTTTTAATTTTCCTTGTTTTTTTATGTAAAGTTTTATTAAGATTTTGTAAATTTTCGTCGAAAAACCTTCCCGGATACTACATGAATTCGTTACAATCAATTTGTTAATACTAAGCGTACGACTAAAGTGCGTAAATTTGCATGACTAATTGGGAGGCTTTAACATGGCTTTTAAATCAAAAAAAGACAAATTCGCTGTAATGCTTTTTAACATCGCTCAAAACCTTAAAGAAGGTGCTGACTATTTCGCGGATTATAAACTCAAGAACATCTCCGATCTAAAAGTATTTTCAGATACGATGAAAGACTATGAGCATAAAGGCGATTCAATGGTTCATAATGTGATCAAAGAGCTGAACAATGCTTTCATCACTCCTATCGAACGGGAGGATATCCTTGAATTAACCATGAGAATGGATGATGTCATAGACGGTTTGGAACACTGTGCGGCATTATTCGAAATGTACTCAATTGTCAATGCAGATGAGTATATGCTTAAGTTTGTGGATGCAATCAAACAGTGTACGTATGAGATTGAAAATGCCGTCGATACACTATCCACTAAAAAATTGCCATTGATACGTGAACATGCAATCAAAATTAAAGATCTTGAATCAGTTTGTGACGGAATCCAACGTCAATCAATCAAAAACTTGTTTACAGTTGAAAAAGACCCAATCAGGATCATTCAATATAAAGAAATTTACGAAAGCCTTGAAGAGATTGCCGATCACTGTCAAGCGGTGGCCAATACACTTGAAACAATCATAATGAAAAACGCCTAAGGAGTACCCCAATAAATGGATACTTTATTAATTATAACAATATTAATCGTTTTCTTTGCTTTAGCATTTGACTTCATCAATGGTTTTCATGATACAGCCAATGCAATAGCGACTGCCGTTTCAACAAAGGCCTTGAAGCCTAGGCATGCCATCATCATGGCAGCGGTCATGAATTTCGTCGGTGCCATGACTTTTACTGGAGTGGCGAAGACCATAACGAAGGATATCGTGGATCCGTTCACGCTTCCGAATGGTTCATATGTAATTATGGCTGCTCTACTTGCCGCTATCATATGGAACCTTCTAACCTGGTATTACGGAATACCAAGCAGTTCCTCCCATGCATTGATCGGTTCGATTGCTGGTGCAGCCATTGCTGCAGCGGGATTCGATGGAATTAAATGGGAAGGGTTCATGAAAATTCTTCAAGCTTTGATCTTCTCCCCGTTAATTGCTTTTGTAATCGGGTTTATCGTATACAGCATCTTTAAAGTTGTCTTTAAAAACAATAACCTGACAAAAACAAACCAAAAATTCCGGACTATACAGATTGCTACTGCTGCACTTCAATCGTATACCCACGGAACGAACGACGCACAAAAAGCGATGGGTATCATCACGATGGCCCTTATTGCAAATGGTTATGCATCAAGTACCGATATCGCCTTCTGGGTTCAGTTCTCCTGTGCGCTTGCAATGGGACTTGGAACTTCCGTCGGCGGATGGAAAATCATTAAGACAGTTGGCGGCAAAATCATGAAAATCCGCCCGGTCAATGGTGTTGCAGCCGATTTAACCGGAGCCTTTATCATTTTCGGCGCGACTGTAATACACATGCCAGTCAGTACAACCCATGTTATTTCGTCTTCAATCCTTGGTGTTGGATCTGCGCATCGTGTTAAAGGCGTAAAATGGGGAACGGCAAAAAGAATGATCATCACTTGGTTCATTACCATTCCCATCTCGGCAACATTAGCTGGTTTGCTTTATCTTTTAATTAACTTCTTATTCTAAAATAAAATCCCTTCCGGTTTCCATCGGTAGGGATTTTCTGTTTTATAAAGGATTTATCTATGCTTATCAATAGGAAATCGTTTAAAATTCAAGGAGAAGGAATTTTTTTAGCGAGGGGCAAAATAAGAATGAAGGAATTCGAAAAAAATAGAGATATTTTTAAAGACCTTTATGGAGATATGATGGAGTTTGCCGATAGAATCAGTTCTGTTTTAGGTTGCCCCATTACAATCGAGGATGGTAACCACCGCTTACTTGCTTATAGCACTCACGATGATACTACGGATCAGGCCCGTATCATGACCATAATCGGAAGACGTGTCCCTGAAAAGGTCATTAACAGTTTATGGAAAGATGGCTTCATCCCTGCGTTATTGAAAGAAGATGTCCCCATTAAAATCGGGGCCATCAATGATGTCGGTCTGGGTAACAGGGTTGCGGTTTCCATCCGGAAAAATAATGAAGTACTTGGATTCATTTGGGCCTTGGAAGTAAATGACCCTTTCACCGAAGAAGATATGAAATTTCTGCAATTCGCTGCCAAGGAGGCAAAGAACCAGTTACAGCAATTGCAATTGAAAAAGAAAAGGAAAGAAGCAGGTCACCAAGAGTTCCTTTGGCGCATGTTGACCGGGCACTACCAAGAAGAATCGGAAATAATTGAAAATTACAAGAAATTCTCAATCCATGTTCCAGTGGTTTTTTCCATATTGGTATTCGAATTTCCTAAAGAGATCAATCGCGAAGTGGAGCGCTACATTTCATACATGTTAACGACCACTCAAAAGATAAACAGTTCCTTATTTGCCATTGACCATAACAAGCTCATTCTTTTCGCGGGAGCCAACCAGGAAAACAGCCCTTCTTTCACTTCATCGATTTATGAGTTCATTCCTTTTTTCATTCTGGAGATGAAACGGCGTTTCGGTGTTGAGCACATCCTTGGAACGGCTGGCAATATGTATAAGAACTTAATGGATGTTAAATCAAGTTACGAAGAAGCTCTATACACCCTAAAAATGAAGAATATATTCCCTGATGACATGGCACTCATTTTACATTATGAAGAACTTGGCATGTTTCAAATGATTGAATCACTCGCGAGCAACAAACAGCGCCGTGTTCATCCTTCCATCCTTAAACTTAAAGCATACGATATGAAGAACCAGACGGAATTGCTGCAAACACTCACCGTCTATCTAGAGAAAGACTGCAACCCAAATGAAGCTTCAAAAAATCTTCATATCCATGTAAATACATTGAATTACCGATTAAAAAGAATCTCTGAAGTGGGAAATATTCGATTAAAAGACCCAATTCAAAAAATGTCCCTCTTTCTTAACATTAAACTTAATCAATATGATGAATTTTCCAAAAAAAATTAATGATATATTCCCAGATATGGAATACTAAAAGAAGTGTGGAAAGGTTGATCATATGAAATTAGAAACAAAAGAAGAACTTGAAAAAGAATTAACAATCATTGAAAAATGGGAGAAAGATCAGAAAGGACTATGGTTTTGGGAACGGATTGGGCGCATCCCCTTCAAGCTATTGGATAAGTTGACACCGGACTTCATTCAAAAAAAATTGGGTGTCATGATTGATGAAATCGGCAGCTATATTCAGAATGGCGGAAAATATTTAACGAAAGAAGCCCATATTCTAAGTCAGCTGCAAGCCAAGGTTCCCGAGTTGAATATTAATGATTTGGAAGATGTTTCAAGCATTCCCCTCCAAATCATGGATAGCGTGAGTCAGGATATTAAAACTTCAGGCAGCAAATTGGCAACGGTTCAAGGTGCCACTACCGGGATTGGCGGAATCTTCACCTTGGCCATCGACATCCCGCTTCTTCTCGGGATGTCCATCAAAACCCTTCAGGATATTGCCATTACATATGGCTTCAATCCCAGGGACCGCCAAGAACGTATATTCATCGTCAAATGTCTGCAATTTACAACATCGGATGTTGTCGGCAAAAAGGCTCTATTAAATGAATTGTCGAAAATGAACCAGACTGATTCCCAATCAAAAAGGGAAATAGCATCCGAACTCCAGGGATGGAAAGAAGTCGTTTATACATACCGCGATCAGTTTGGCTGGAAAAAGCTTTTGCAAATGGTTCCTGTTGCCGGAATAATATTTGGCGCCATTACAAATCGTTCGATGATTGCCGATATCGCCGATACGGGAATCATGCTTTACAAGAAAAGAAGGATTTTAGAGCGCATTCAAGAACCTATTGCAAAGAATTGATTTCAGCTATACAAAGGTCTTGATCCTCGCAAGTCCATGGTTTTTGAAACTGCGTTTGTGGAATTCCACAAATACACCTTTTTCATTTTTCTGATTTCCACATACTAACTGTTTCTTTTTCCAACTATACTTGTGATACAAATAGTAAAACATATTATTGGAGGGATTAAGATGAGAATAGGCATTCCAAAAGAGATTAAAAACAATGAAAATCGTGTAGCTATCACTCCAGCTGGGGTCGTGGCATTAGTCAATGCAGGACATGAAGTATTAATCGAAATGAACGCAGGTCTAGGAAGCAGTTTCACAAATGAAGCATATCAAGAAGCTGGTGCTGTTATAGTCGAGGACGCTGCTAGCGTTTGGGCAAGTACAGAAATGATCATGAAAGTAAAAGAACCTATCTCATCTGAATATAAATATTTCAGAAAAGATTTAATCCTTTTCACATATTTACATCTTGCGGCAGAACCGGCACTAGCTCAGGCACTAAAAGAAAGCGGTGTCTTGGCCATTGCTTATGAAACGGTTGCAGTAAACCGCACACTTCCATTATTGACACCAATGAGTGAAGTTGCAGGCCGCATGGCTGCACAAATCGGTGCTCAGTTCCTTGAAAAAAATAACGGCGGTAAAGGAATACTCTTAAGCGGAGTTCCTGGAGTTAAACGCGGTAAAGTCGCGGTAATCGGCGGAGGAATGGTTGGAACGAATGCTGCTAAAATCGCTATTGGTTTAGGCGCAGATGTTACCATTCTTGACTTAAGTCCTGACCGCCTGCGTCAGCTTGATGATATTTTCGGAAATGAACTGACTACACTCATTTCCAACCCTTATAATATTGCAGAAGCAGTCAAAGATGCCGATTTAGTAATCGGTGCCGTATTGATACCAGGTGCTAAAGCTCCTAAGCTCGTTACTGAAGAAATGGTTAAATCGATGTCTCCAGGTTCAGTCATTGTCGATGTTGCAATCGACCAAGGCGGTATCTTTGAAACGGTCGACCACATAACAACACATGATAACCCTACTTATGTTAAACATGGAGTAGTTCATTATGCAGTGGCGAATATGCCAGGGGCAGTGCCTCAAACTTCTACAGTAGCTTTAACTAACGTAACAGTCCCATTTGCACTTCAAATTGCAAATAAAGGTGCCATCAAAGCGATCCTTGAAAATGACGCTCTTGCAAAAGGCGTCAATGTGGCGAACGGTGAAATCACGTTCGAAGCAGTTGCCACAGACCTTGGCTACAATTACGTAAGTGTTGAAAACGCCTTAAACCCGAATAACATTAACGCTTAATATAAATAAGACTCCAGTATCTTGTCTGGAGTCTTATTTTTTTGGACGAGGGCCTCAATGAAGCTGAGCTTCTTCGTACGTTATCTGGATCAGGCCGGGATATTCCGCACAAGGGTCGAATTATCCTCATATGGGTTGGATTATCTGCTCGGATGGGCGGTTTCTCCAGGATAGTTAAAAAATATTCCACTTCTTGATCAAGTCTGCCCTTTCCCGGTTGATGTTCTTACTAATCATACAAAAATAGTATATTCCTCTTAATCTACGAAAATCTTTCCAGGATTCATTATTCCTTTCGGATCCAAAGCCTGTTTGATCGTTTTCATCACTTCGTAAGCAGCTCCGTGCTCCCTTCGCTGATACTTCGATTTTCCAAGTCCTACCCCATGTTCACCCGTACATGTACCGCCTTTTGTTAATGCATATTCGACGATTTCTTCATTTAACCTCTTCGCTTCTTTAACTTCTTCAGGATTTTTTAAATCAATCATGAACAATACGTGATAATTCCCGTCACCTACATGTCCTACAATCGCCCCCTCCACATTGGATTGTTCGACTTTCTTCCTTGTATCCAGTATGGCATTCGATAATTCATGTAGAGGCACACTTACGTCGGTCACCATCAGCTTTTTTCCAGGTGCACTGTGAATGAATGCGTACGCGAGATTATGGCGCGCTTCCCATAAGGCGTTCCGTGCTTTTGAATCGGTTTCAAACTGGATATCTCCACAGCCAAAATCACTCACGATTTCCTTGGCAAATTTGACATCCTGTTCCAGTCCGGCAAAATTCCCATGAAACTCGAGGAATAGAGTTGGTTGGACATCATAGGATTTGTCCATGAATTGATTAACTTTTTTTATGGACTCGGCATCCACCAATTCAATTCGTGCAATCGGGATTCCAGCAAGCATGATCCCATTAACCGCAGATACTGCCTGTTCGACGGTTGGAAATGAGGCTCTTCCGGCCATTGTGACTTCAGGGATGCCATATACCTTCAATGTCAGTTCAGTAAATACACCCAGCGTACCTTCAGAGCCGACAAACAAGCCATTCAAATGAATGCCTGAAGATGATTTTGTCGCTAGGCTTCCGGTATGAATCACTTCACCGTTTGCTAAAACCACTTCCAGATCCCTGACTTGATCGCGCATTATCCCATATTTGACCGAGGTCGTCCCACTTGCATTCGTAGCTGCCATCCCACCCAATGTAGCATCGGCGCCAGGATCGACGGAAAAGAACAAACCGTATTTTTTTAATTCTTTATTGAGTTGCGTCCTTGTCACACCCGGCTGGACCTTAACAAGGAAATCATTTTCCCTGATTTCCAATAGTTGATTCATCAAGGACAAATCCAGGGAAATACCACCTTTGACTGGAACGACATGCCCCTCCAAACTTGATCCTAACCCAAAAGGAATGACTGGTATTTCATGCTCATTCGCATAACGCATGACTGCACTTACTTCTGCTGTATCCCTTGGATATATGATCATATCGGGTAAATGCGGGGTGTGATATGATTCATCATGGCTGTGCTGTTCCAATAAAGTTTCATTCACCGTTACTTGTTCTTCCGAAAGTATCTTCCTTAATTCTTCTATATAACCTTTCATTATTACAGCCCCCCCCCCTTTTCTCCAAACATTCCGAAAATATTCCACGAATGAGATTGCCCTAATAGGCAATCCACCTTTCTTCATTTACTGAAACCTTTCGTTTTATCCGTGCAGGCCTTCATTGCTTGCAGAATGCTGGATCTTAGCTGATTCTCTTCTAAAGCCGCAACCGCAGATATCGTTGACCCGCCTGGGGTGCAGACATCATCCTTTAAAGCAGCAGGATGTCTTTCCGTTTCCAGTACCATTTTAGCAGCTCCCATTACAGCTTGTGCTGCCATTCGGTATGCTTGTTTTCGTGGAATGCCATCACGGACCCCTCCATCAGCCAGCGCCTCGATGAACATATAAACATAAGCAGGTGACGAACCGCTGATGGCCGGTACTGCGTCCATCAAATCTTCATGCAGGATTTCCGTTTTACCGAAACTATTCAGCAGTGCAGTCACATTCTCAATATCAGCTTCGGTAATTTCATCATTGATGCACATGGCAGTCATGCCCTCGCCGACAAGCGAAGGAGTGTTTGGCATCGTCCGGACAACCTTCACTCTTTTTTCGAAGCTGTTCTCAACTAGAGATACAGTGATTCCAGCTGCCATAGTAATGATAACGGCGTCTTCTTTAACGTGATTCTTCACTTCTTCAAGCACTAGCTTATGCATGGCAGGTTGGATTCCTAGAAAAAGAAAATCGGCAAAACCGGCAACCTCTTTATTATCCAAAGTACCTTTAACGTTATATTTCGTGGTGATTTTAGTTTTGGTCTCCGCACTCGCGGTACTGACCATGATTCCTTCAGGTGAGATGACCTCTGCAAGCAGCATGCCCTCAAGCATTGCCTCACCCATTTTGCCGCATCCAATAAACCCGATTTTTTTATTCAAATCTTACACTTCCAATCATAAGTTCATCTATGTTCCACTTTATTATATCGGATATGATAAATGGAAACACGTTGGAGATATTAATCAGGAAGGATTTGGTGGTTTCTGGTCGAATTACTTAAAGTGATATGGATGAATCTTTATATTCACCTTTACCCACTATAGTCAAGTAATTGAATTCTTTTGCAAAAAAAAACGTTGACTAATTGGTCATTAGAGATTTATAATTTTGACCTATTAGTCATAAACGATTAAGAAATACAGTTATAGAAATGGAGAAATGCTATGCAAATGGAAAAAAAAGCGGTCAATACCAAGCTTGTCTTAACAGGATTGATCATAGGAATGTTTTTCAGTTCATTGGAACAGACGATCGTCGGTACGGCCATGCCGACAATTATCGGGGCATTGAATGGTTTCACCATCTTTGCATGGGTAACGACTGCCTATTTAATAGCCTCAACGACTGTTGTACCCATTGTTGGAAAGCTATCTGATTTATATGGCAGGCGTTCCCTTTATCTGCTTGGCACAATCATATTTACGATCGGTTCGTTTTTATGTGCCACAGCCACTTCGATGGAGCAATTGATCATCTACAGAGGTCTGCAGGGAATTGGCGGCGGAATGATCATGCCTTTATCCCAAACGATCATCGGCGATATATTCTCTGCGGAACAAAGAGCCAAATGGCAGGGTGTATTCGGAGCCCTTTTTGGATTAAGTTCTGTCATCGGCCCTTTTCTGGGCGGCCTGATCGTTGACCATATCAGCTGGCATTGGATCTTTTTGATCAATGTACCGACGGGCTTACTATCGGCCATATTGATTTATGCAGGATTGAAACATGAAGCGATTAGGAAAACTGTGAAAGTGAATATTGATTATCTAGGGATCTTCACTTTGATTCCTGGTATTGTCCTGTTATTGCTTGGTTTGACTTTCGGTGGTGATAAATTCGAATGGTTATCACTGGAATCTATCTTGATTTTCGGCAGCACCATTGTCTTCATTGTCCTATTCATCATTTTTGAAAGAAGAGCGGTCGAACCGATCCTTGATTTATCCCTTTTTAAAAATAGAGTTTTTTCCACCACGAATATTTTAGGGTTCCTGCTTGGCCTTGGCATGTTTGGGGCAATCATGTTCGTCCCGCTGTTCATGCAAGGCGTTTTGGGAGTTTCACCAACAAAAGCGGGATCGACCATGACTCCGATGATGATCGGTATGATTCTTTCCAGCATCATTGGCGGGCGGTTACTTTTGAAATTCCGTTTTCGTACCGTGCTTACCTTTGGAATGGCCTTTGCGACGCTTGGCTTTTTCCTAATGAGTATGATGGACGGCAGTACGACTATAATCACTGCGTACTCATTCATGGCCATCCTTGGGATAGGTATGGGGCTTGTCATGCCGACATTGATGATTGCCGTTCAAAACGAATTTCCAAAATCGCAGCTAGGGTCGGTTACAGCGGCTTCAACCTTCTTCCGCTCAATAGGTGGAACGATGGGCATCACGATTTTGAATGCTGTCATGAATCATAATCTCCAGCAAAATATGGATGATGCGGTCGTAAGTCAAAAGGACCCTATATTGCATGAGGCACTGAAAGCATTAGCCGATAAAACGGATACGTTATTCAACATCATGCTTTATCCCGAAAACCTAAAAATGCCCGCAGAAGTCAGCAATGTCCTTGTTAAAACGATAGAAAATGCTTGGATCGATGCATTCTCCAGTGTTTTCATCACCGGTATCTTTTTCGTTTCCGCAGGGATATTAGTGGCACTTTCCGTGGGTTCGGGCCGAATCAAAAGAGATCAAGAAACCGAAAAAGAATTAGGCTAAAACAAGCTCGGGACCGGCTGATATAATCAGCCGGCCTTTTTCATCCCTTCAATCCTATGTTTCTTTTTCTTTGATAAGGGCATTTTACCTATATGAGACTAAATGGGGTGATACTATGGACAAGATAAACGATTCAATTTTGCCTGCAGATTTTTATCAGCAGCCCACGCTTGAACTGGCGAAATCCCTTCTTGGCTGCCTGATCGTAAAAGAAACAGCGGAAGGAACCGCTTCTGGATTCATTGTTGAAACAGAGGCCTACATGGGACCTGGGGACAGGGCCGCACATAGTTTTGGAAATAGACGGACAAAACGGACGGAAGTGATGTTCGGAAATTCCGGTTTGATCTATACATACGTCATGCACACACATACACTGGTCAATGTCGTAAGCGGCGGACCTGAAAATCCGGAAGCCATTTTAATTCGTGCGATTGAACCGTATTCAGGGCTCGAGTTAATGCATGAAAGACGCGGAATTGCCGATATTCGTAAATGGACCGATGGACCAGGGAAGCTAACAAAGGCACTAGGCATCACCATGGATGATTATGGCCGATCTTTTACCGATCCCCCGCTTTATCTGGCTGCAGGAAAAAGGCCTGGCCACATATCCAGCGGCCCCCGCGTCGGAATCGACAACTCCGGGGAAGCAAAGGATTACCCTTGGCGTTTCTGGGTTACCGACAATCCATTTATATCCCGTAAGAACTTAATTAAAAAAAGGGGACCAAAATAGTCTCCTGATGTTATCCCCTCTAAGTGAACTGTATAAACTCTGGATGGTTATACAACTTTGAGGGGATTTTGCTTTGTCGGTAAGTATCCCGAAATACATATCAAGTATCGTATATGAACGTATGATGAATATAGCTAATGACAGCCCTAGCCTCAAAAGGAACAAGACTTTAATTGTAGTTTAATTTCTGCCAGAATTATACATTAGATTATTCAAGTCCCCTCAATATCCCATAATTCAATTTCCATAATTTCCTTACCCATTCATCTTCCAGCCTATTTCCCCAGTAATAATAAATTGACTTCCTTCTATTACGAACCTAATATAGTTAAGTCAGCAATATGGAAGGTGGTTTATGATGAACGTTCAGGCCCTTTTGCAAATGAATACAATTTTTATTAGTATCCTAATTGAATCCCTTCCCTTCATTTTACTGGGAGTCCTTATATCTGGAATCATCCAAATTTTTGTGTCGGAAGAGATGATTGCAAAAATCATTCCGAAAAATCCGATCTTATCTGTTCTATCCGCAATAGGTGCAGGAGTCTTTTTTCTTGCCTGCGAGTGCGGGATCGTCCCGATCACCCGCCGTTTGATCGCTAAAGGGGTTCCTCTTTCAGCGGCCATTGCCTTTATGCTTTCTGCACCCATTCTCAATCCGATCGTCCTGTTTTCCACCTATATAGCGTTTGGCAATAGCTGGAGCATGGTTTTCTATCGTGGCGGAATTGCATTCGCGGTCGTCTTGATCATTGCATTCATCCTGTCTTTTCAATTTAAGACAAATCAGCTTAAACAGGAACATATCGAACATATACAAATACATCACCATAAACTTACATTTAAAGACAAAATAACGGGGATGTTCAAACATTCGATTGAAGAGTTCTTTTCTGTTGGAAAATACTTAATCATTGGTGCATTGCTGGCGGCTGCCATTCAAACCTTTTTGAAAACATCCCTATTGCTTGAAATCGGTCAAGGAAAACTATCAGGGAATGCAGTCATGATGGCTTTGTCCTATGTCATGTCCTTGTGTTCCCAAGCGGACGCCTTTGTTGCAAGTTCTTTTAGAAGTACCTTTTCTCCCTCTTCACTAGTTGCTTTTCTTGTATTTGGGGCCATGTTTGATATTAAAAATACGATCATGCTTTTAGGTACCTTCAAAACAAAATTCGTTTTATGTTTGATGGCCTATATATTTATTTCCGTCTTAGGCCTAACTTTATTGTTTATTTCTTAAAGAGGGTGTTTTATATGGGAAGATTATTCATATTACTTGGACTTACTTTTTTATTCATGCACTTACACGCCTCAGGGAATATATCGAAATACATTAATATGGAATATTCATATGTTTCACAGATTGCTATCTATATACTGGCAATATTCACGTTAATGGGATCTTACTTATATTTTAAGGAAGATAATCAAGAAGAAGGTGTTGATTGTCAGTGCGGACATGATCACTCCCGGGAAAATAAGAAATGGAAAAGGAACCTTACTTACTTCCTATACTTCATTCCCATTTTAACCGGTCTCTTTTTGCCTGTTGCCACTATGGACTCCAATATTGTAGAAAAAAAAGGTTTTCATTTCCCTGTATATGAAGACTCGGATGAATATAGCCAGCATCAATTCCTGCAGCCGGATACGAGTCTTTATTATGGCAAGGATGACTATTTAACTTTAATGGATAACTCTCTCAAAGGCTTAGTTGATCGTGATAGTCTCCAATTAACAGATGAAAACTATCTAAACGATTTAGAAGCCATCTATTACTCTCCTGGAAAGTTCACTGGCAAGCAAATAACGTTAACCGGATTTTCGTACAATTCAGATGAGCTAGCCAAAAACCAGGTATTCCTGTTTCGTTTTGGGGTCATTCACTGTGTCGCTGACTCTGGGGTATTCGGTATGTTAATCGAATTTCCTGAAGGAATGCATCCTAAAAATGATGAGTGGTATTCCGTGACAGGTGAATTGGAATCCATTTATTATCAGCCATTCAAGAAAACCATTCCCCTGCTCAAAGTATCATCACATAGTAAAATCGCTGAACCGGATGATCCCTATGTTTATAGACAATATTAAAAAATGAATCATGGAAAGGTAAGGATATGCCATCCTTACCTTTCTTTTTAATCACCTAAAACCTCCATTTTTATGAAATCTCTTTTTATCCATTTATGCGAAATTACAGTATGGCCCTCTTACACTCCACCTAAATCCCATAAATCCCCATTTCCCTGTAGCAAGATTACCCGAAAAATGACGAAAAAGTTGATTTTTATTTATATGGGCCATGTTTTTTATATTCCATACCTTTATAATATAAATGCTAGATATTTTTTTACCACATCAGGAGGAACTTTCCTAAATGAACAATTCTAAAAACTCTTTCATTCTTGCGGGGACCATTATAGGTACCCTAATCGCCGGCACTTCTGCTTATGCTGGTTCTTATCAAGTTAAATCAGGGGACACCCTAGATAAAATCTCTAAAGCCAATAATACAACTGTCCAGCACTTAAAATCTCAAAACCATTTGACTAGTAACCTCATTTTTCCCGGCCAAGTCTTGAAATTTAATACTCTAAACAACAGTTCAGTTAAAAATAAAGATAAAACCGAAAAATATGTGGTTAAACTTGGGGATTCTTTATCTAAAATTGCCAAAAAATATAATGTATCCGTTAGTGCCCTGCTTAAATTAAACCCTAACATTTCTAATTCCGACCGGATATATATTGGCCAAACCATCCGGGTTTCCGGACAAGCCTCTGGATCGAGCTCTACGGCTAAAAACGGTTCAAATGCTACATATAAAGTCAAATCCGGGGATACACTGGGCAAAATTGCCAGAGTCAATAATATGACTCTACAACAATTAAAGTCTATAAACCATTTGACTAGCACTCTCATTTTTCCCGGCCAGGTCTTGAAGGTTAATGCCAATACCAGCATTCCGGATAAAAGTAAAAATACAACAGACGTGTATGTCGTTAAATTAGGGGATTCCTTATCAACAATCGCTAAAAGATATAACCTTTCCCTTAGTGCCTTACTTAAAATAAACCCAAATATTTCTAATTCAGATCGTATTCGTATCGGCCAAACCATCCGGGTTTCAGGGAAGGCCTCGGGATCTGCAAGTAATAAACCGTCCAAATCCATTAAAGCAGATCAAGTTTTGGCAGCTGGCGCTAAATACATGGGAGCCAAGTATGTTTACGGTGCGAGCACTTCACGCACTGACGTATTTGATTGCTCTTCTTTCACATTAAGGGCATTCCAAAGTGCAGGTATTTCCTTGCCTCGAAATTCAGTGGCACAATCACACGTTGGTACAGCCGTATCCTCGAAAGCCCTGCAAAAAGGGGATTTAGTATTTTTCGATACCAATAATGATGGAGTAATCAATCATGTAGGAATTTATGCCGGTAACGGTCAAATGCTGAATGCTTCAACATCTAAAGGTGTTTCCTACGCTAACATTAACAATTCCTACTGGGGACCTAGCTTTGTGAAGGCGGTCCGAGTTCTTAACTAAATGATGATGACAGTAAACTATAAAGAGCAAAAAAGCGTGGTTTGATAAATTTCATACACGCTTTTTTGCGTATCATAATGTGAAATATCCGCCAACCGGTGTTGCGATACAAATGCACTAGCAGGTTCCATATTACAATTTCCTTTGTAATGGTGGAAAACAAGCTTCCATTTCAGATTACCTCCTAAGGAGTCCTTCCATTTTCAGATATCGGTCATATTTTGGATCAAAAATATATATTTTTTCAAGTCTATTAGTCTCTTTAGTAAGTAACATTTTCATCACTTTTGCTGCATTACCTCTGTAGCATAAACACTTTCAGTGACTATTTATTCTGACAATTACACACCTGACAAAATAGTAACCTGGCTCCTATCCAACAATTATCATTTATATTAACTTGCGTGACTTCAGAGCAATAACCTTTCCCGAGGCAAAACGAGAGGTAGGGTTAATGGCTCCAAAACTCTCTCAATAATAAATTGATATAATACTCAAAAAATTAAAAAGCGTTTTACACCTTTACCTACAAATGTTCCCACATCATTATCTTTTTGACTCATTTCTTACGCATTAATCTTTACATCTCCCCAATCGCATAAAAGCGTAATAATTCAATTGTGGTTTTTTATTTATAACTGGAAATGTTTTTATTTTTAATTTGTTAATGTATTAAGTCTTTTTTATAATTGATTTTATGATCAAAAATACTCAAAACACTTAAAAGTATTGCAAAACATACAAAATAAACTAAACCTTCACTAGTGCATTTCCACAATCGCATAATTCAGTTGATTACTGATACGTACTTCTTCAAAGCTTGATAATTCCTTTCCTTGGCCCATTTCATCCTTCTTTTTTCTTTGATAGGTTATCGTTTGTTGTAATAACCAAGCCTTTCTTAATAACATTTCCCTCACCTGCCTGTTTTGTTAGATGTCTTTTCCGCATTTCAACCTGCTTTCTATGGACTTTTTCTTCTATAAGATCTATGAACATCTGATTATTGTTGAGTTTTTCTTTATTAGACTCTATTAACCGGGCTAATGATACATTTTTACGCATGGACCTCCTTCTCTACAGAAATTGCTAGCCGGAAATAGAATGGTTTTCTCTACTAAGGAAAAATATTTTTCCTATTACATGATATTTTCATAATACTTTTAGTTTAAAAATTCTTGGTTTCAATTTTGAAATGACCGTTACCAATATTGGTTTTGTCATTCTGGATATATCCTGTTCACTTTTTCAACTTGCATTCTTGTCCTTGATCGGGCCGTGCAGATATAAGTAAGTACATTATCTACATTTCCAACAAAAAAAGGCCTTCATCACAGAAGACCTTTTCAGAAAGTATACTAAGAGTAAGTTTGCCTGAGCTTTTTTCTTTCAAAAACGTTCCAGTCGATTCCAGAAATCCGCTCCCTTTCCGCCGACTGTCTGCCAAGCCTCCTCGACGTAAACGTCTCCGGGTCTCGACTAGCCAGTTACTCGGCAGGAGTGTCGCAAATTTCTTCCATCCTTTAAGAATTAATGTAAAAAACTCAAGGATCACCTCGTCTTAAACTTTGTTCGGGATGAGCCTAGACTACGGTTTTTCTTAAATTTGATTTCAGTCGATTACAGAAATCCGCTCCCTTTTCCGCCGATTTTCTGCCCAGTCACCTCAAGGCAAGCGCCTGTGGCGCCTCGGCTAGCAAGTTATTCGGCAGGAGTATTTCATAATTCTTCAATCTAGTGAGGTTTCATAAACAAAACATTAAAGTATATTCTAGTGTTTAATCAGGGGTGAGTGCATTTCGAAACTGGAATTACTTTAGTTTCTCTTGCTCTTCAAGGTACTGCCTTATTTTTTTCAAATAATCCGGTGCATCCATTTGATCTTTCACGACCAGTTCTATAAGGCAAAGTTTATCGGCGTTCATATCTTGGGCATTTGTAATGGCTTCATCCAGTTCACCATTCGTCTCGACTCTTGCTGTGAATGCCTCCTGACCAAATGCTTCAGCCAGTTTTGTATAATTCCACTCTGGTATCTCGTTGTATTTCTGTTTTTCTATATCGACTTTTACGTTTAAGAATTTTTCTATCGTATAGCCGTTATTGTTGAGGATAAACACGATGGGCTTACAGCCATTCTCCAGCATCGAGCTTATTTCCTGTGCTGTCAGCTGTATCGATCCGTCCCCGGTAAACAAAAGAACACGCCGGTTTCTATCCGCTATACAAGCACCGAAAGCTGCAGGCGTCGCATAACCAATGCTTTGCCAGCCTCCCTGGGCTATGTAGGTCGCCCCTTTCGGCAATCTGACCTGTGACATGCCATAAGAGAAAGTTCCTGTTTCCGTGACCACAATGTCATTTTCCTTCAACATTTGCTGAATTCGAGGATAATAGGAAGTCGCTTTCAGTGGTGCTGTCGGGTCTTCCACCATTGTGTCATACGGAAACGAGATGTTTCCGACAGATTCGTTCTGACGGTAGCCAATGTCCTGGAGCGCATTTAGTATTTCCTCCGCCTTGACATTCATATAACTGGCTTCCCCCACTTTTAATGTGTCAGGTTGAATTTCCACCATTTTCAACGGGTTAAGCTTTGCTGTACTTTTGGAAGTATTGACGTCTGACCAAACAGCACCAACGGCTATGATCAAATCCGCTTCTTCAACAGTCTCAGTTACATCCTTACTTCCAAAAGCTCCGCCGTATACACCAATATACTGGGGATGACTCTCATCAAACCCGCTTTTCCCCTGTATCAATGAAGCAACTGGAACATTTAACCTCTCAGCGAGCTGCAGTACGGGTTTCTGCAAGTTATAACGAAGTGTTTTCACGTCGACCAGCAGAACGGCTTTATTTACATGTTCTAACATGCCTTTTATATGCTTCACTGCTGACTGCAAAGCATCGACATTCGTTTTTGTCATGTTTTCTGATGTCTTACTGTGAGAAAGCAATGGTTTTTCAACGAGATCGATAGCCACAACCAAATAAACGGGCTTTTTCTTTTCTTTCGCGATTTTGATTGCAGCCGGTATCTCCCTAGCTGCGTTTTCTGGTGTAAGTATTGCTGTATAAGCGGTGATATGCTCATAAACCTTACGGAAAACATCAAAATCTCCATTCATTAACGTATGGTGGGCAAGCTCCTTTTCCTGTTGCATCATGGTCTTTGGCGAGCCGACAATATGGATGAGCGGCACATTTTCACTGTACGCTCCAGCGATTGCATTACATGCGCTCATTTCACCGACACCAAAGGTGGTGATCAGTGCCGACATGCCCTTCACCCGGGCATATGCGTCCGCTGCGTATCCAGCATTGAGTTCATTTCGTCCATTAATAAACTCAATCCCATCGTAATCTTCCAAAGTATCTAGCAATGAGAAATTATAATCTCCGGGCACACCAAAAATCTCTGTAATGCCTTCTGCTTTTAAGCAGTCGTATAAATATTGTCCCAAGGTTGTGTTTTCAGCCAAGTCAATCACTCCTTCAATAGATTACTCTCTTTTTATTTATACCCAAACATAAGTAGGTTAACCGTATAAGTATCCATCTACTTTAATGTGGGTGGCGACTCTATTACTCTAGTTTTAGCTTTGATGAATGAAGTGAGTGAGACTATCCCAGGCACGATTCTTATAAAAAACGATTCAATTCCAAATCAAAATATCTGAAAATTCTTGATTTCACTTCTGTTTTTGATTTATATTTGAATCACCGGCACAGTGGATAAGGGGGAAAATGATGAGTGATAACAACGTCAAAAGAGTTTTGGAATGCATCATCAACACATCCAATAATAATATTACCGTGACCGATGAAAAAGGATTCATTTTATTCACGAATCCTAACCATTGGTGGATATATGGAATCGAACCAGAACATTACCTTGGAAAATCCGTTTACCAGCTCGAAACGGAAGGAATCCTTTCACCATCGATTTCCGCCATGGTATTGAAAGAGAAAACGCCTATCCAGATCATGCAGCAAACGAAGACGGGAAAAATCGTCATGTCGACTGCCTATCCCATCTTTGATGATGATGGTGAATTGATTCGAGTCGTCAGCTATGCCCAAGATCAAACTGAAATCAGGAACCTCCAGGATCAGTACGGTCAATTGGAGAAAAAGATTCAAGAATACCAATCGGAGGTCGAGGAACTTAGGGAACAGGAGGATTTGATCTATCGCAGCAAAGAAATGCGGCAAATCGCCAAGACGATAAACCGTGTTTCCAAAACGGATGCGACAGTCATGCTTCTTGGGGAATCCGGTGTGGGAAAGAGCGTATTCGCCCGCCGGCTGCACAATCAGAGTTACCGCAGCAAAGAGCCATTCATCGAAGTCAACTGCAGTACCATCCCAGAAAGTCTCTTTGAATCCGAAATGTTTGGATATGAAGCGGGATCCTTCACCGGAGCGCAGAAGCAGGGGAAGCAAGGGCTGATCGAACAGGCAGATAACGGAACCTTATTTCTGGATGAAATCGGGGAGCTTCCCCTCGATATGCAAGTGAAGTTATTAAATGTCCTGCAAGAGAAGACCTTTAAAAGAGTGGGAGGAAAAAAAGAGCATAAGATTGATTTCCGGCTTGTGACGGCAACCAATCAAAACCTTGAGGAAATGGTGGAGAAGGGAACATTCAGGCTCGATTTGTATTATCGCTTAAATGTGATTCCCATCCAAATACCGCCGTTACGCGAAAGAAAAGAAGACATTGCCATCTTAATCAATCATAATCTCGAAATCATCAATAAGAAATACAAGTCGGATAAGAAATTGCACCCTTCCACTTACGAAATACTGATTCAGCATAAATGGTCAGGAAACGTACGTGAATTGGAAAACCTGATTGAACGTCTTATTTTGACCTCGGAAGACTCCATCATTTTCCCAGGCTTTCTCCCCTCCCATTTCCATGGACAAGAATCTTTGGAGAAAATAAATGATACTCTAATGATCGACAATATGATGGTTGATGATAGTGATCTCAATACCGCCCTCGAACAAGTCGAAAAATGGATGTTGATGAAAGCGAGTAAACAATGCAAGTCCACATATGAAATGGCTAAATTCTTAGGTATCAGCCAGCCTTCCGTCGTCAGGAAAATGAAGAAATATAAAGATCATCTGCCCATTAAATAACAGGGGGGATGGAAGAATGTTTAAATACAGTATCCATTTTTTACCTGTATAAAAAGGAGACCAGCGTATCGAGGTCTCCTTTTTCTTACTTATTTGACACGCCAGCGGATTCAAATGTTGCCATTTCTTTAATGACCAATGTCGCTGCCTTTAGGATGGGGTATGACAGGGCAGCCCCTGTTCCTTCCCCGATTCTCATTCCCAGATCGAGGATCGGTTCCTTGCCAAGCAGTTCTATGGCCGTTCCATGACCAGGTTCTGCTGATCGATGTCCAACAAACATATAATCGGCTGCACTTCCGGAAATCATGTTTGCCAAAACAGCAGCCGTGGTTGTAATGAAACCATCAACTAGAATGGGAATACGGTTATTAGCTGCAGCAAGCATGGCCCCTGCCATACCAGCAATTTCGAATCCACCGATATTCATCAAAATGTTGATTGGATCATCAGGATTAGGATTTCTTAATGAAATCGCTTCTTCAATTATTCTTCGCTTATGTAAAATGCCTTCCGACTTCAATCCTGTTCCCTGCCCCACTAGTGATTCGACGCTTTTCCCGCTTATGATGGAGATGATGGCGGTACTGGAAGTCGTATTTCCGATTCCCATTTCACCAAGAATCAGGCAGTTCACACCACGGGCAATCATTTTCTCTGCACGATCATATCCAATGTCAAGCGCTTGATTTACTTCTTCCTTTGTCATAGCCTCTTCCTTATAAAAGTTTCTAGTTCCATTACGGACTTTTCTGGAAGTTAACCCCGATGCTTCGATATCTGCATCGATCCCTATATCGACAATGTCCAAGTAAGCATCTATCGCACGGCTTAATACATTGATGGCAGCACCGTCATTCAGGAAATTAAGTGCCATTTGTTCCGTCACTTCTTTTGGATAGGCAGAAACCCCTTCTTCCGTAATTCCATGGTCGGCTGCAAAGACGATCACCCCCGGTTTCGAAATGTCCGGAAATGCCTCCCCTGTCATCTTGGCCAGTTCAATTATCCATTCTTCAAGCCGTCCTAAGCTTCCCTGAGGCACCGTCAGCGAATCGACATGTCCTTTAACCTGACGTCCCATTTCTTCATCCAGCATCGGAATGGAAACGGCAGATAAACCATTATTCATATTAATCCCCCACAATCCTAAATAAAAACCTTAACCATAGGAAAAGGTTCTTATCCATCATCTGCTATAAATATAACTTAGTCCATATCATTATCATCTAGGCTTTCACTAGAATTCACCGGGGTCCTTTTACTTCGGCACTCCCATTTCATTTAAAGGGTAGATACGAAATTTCACTTTGCCCACAAGTGATTTTTCAGAAATAAAACCAAATCTTCTTCCATCCCAACTATTCCTTCGATTATCCCCCATGACAAATAAATGACCGACAGGCACCTTGGATTTCCCGAGTAAATCACTTAGGGTGAAATTCTCCGTCAGATTCTCTTCAGGTGGAATTTCTCCTTTTTTCGTATTCAAATATGGTTCTGTATACTTTTTCCCATTGATATATAAGACATCATCTTTCATTTCGACGCTGTCCCCTGGTAAACCGATCACCCTTTTTATATAATTCTCTTCCGCGTCCGGAGCATAAAATACGACCATATCGAAGCGCTCCGGCTTTCCGATTTTAGCAACCACGATCCGGTCATCATTTTCATAAGTCGGCTCCATTGATTCACCTTTTACCGTGACTGGCGTAAATAAAAACTGTTGGCAAATGAACACGATCATTAAAGCGAATAAGATAGCTTTCAACCACGAGAACACTTCACTTTTCATATTCTTCATACGGACTCCCTCCCATCCATTGTCAACGGCTAAACCCACGATAATTGCTGTATTTTGGCTAGCAGGCCAAAAAATTCATTAGCTTAATTTGCCGGTCGGTGATTTTTAGAGGAGACATTTCAAAGAAATATATGGAAAAATTGTAACACATTCATTTATCGCTCGCGAGAATAAATGATTTTTCAGAGCCAATCTCAAACCAATGAGAAAAAGGATAGCGATTTTAGCTATCCTTTTTCTTAGTTTGTTCCTCAGAATTTATTCCAAGTCAATATAGTATCGAGTGGCAAACGGACTTTTTCAAATCCTGCTTTAGTTCCTTTTCCAAGGGAAATCAACATGACAGGTTTGAAGTTTCCCGGTACATTGAACGCTTCCACAAATTTGGCTTCATCGAACCCTCCCATTGGGACTGTATCGTATCCTTTTGCTTTTGCAGCCAACATGATTTGCATGGAAACCAAGCCACCGTCAATCATGGCTACGCTTAAAGCCTTCTCAGCGGAAAAGTTGCCGTAATTATGCAGAATAGAGGCGACATATGGCTCTTTGATTTCATTCTTCATGATCCCTTTATTGACTAATTCACCATAAATCCGTTCTGCATTTTTGTAACCTTCTATATCGGCTAAAACGGCAATGACAGCAGATGCATCGACGATTTGTTGTTGGTTATTTGCGATGGGTAGCAATTCTTGTTGGGTTTGTTTATCTTGAATCACAAGGAATCTCCACGGCTGTAAGTTGGAAGAAGACGGCGCTTGAGTCGCAATCTCCAGGATTTCACGAATTTCCTCTTCAGTCATCACGTATTCAGCATCGTACTGGCGAACAGATCTCCGTTCTTTTGCTACCGTAATGAAATCCGTATCATTAAGGACTTTCGGCTTTTCAAGCGGTACATTCAATTCTTTCGCTTTATTCAGGTACTCTTCTTTATTCATTATATTTTTTGTCATTGATAATGACCTCCATTTAACTGTAATTATTACAGGAACAGTATATAACGCATACTGTTCCTGTGTCAAATACAGTTTAAGAAAAACGAAACCCTGACAGTTTCGTTTTTCACATCAAGATTTTGATAGTAAATCAGCAATCGTCTTCTGCTCCAAGCCTTGTATAATCCAGCTCTCCATCTCGTTTTTCAAGCCGCATAAAGCTTCGCGGGAAGATGGTTGAAAGCATTTTTTATCATTCACATCAAGAAAGCCTTTTGAAAAAGGTTCGGATTTAATTGCAGAGTATATATCTGCAAGAATGATTTGTTCGGGATTTTTGGCAAGTGAATATCCCCCATCTCTTCCTTCCTTTGCTTGAATCAGCCCTGCCTTCACTAAATTACTTAATATTTTTCTAAGAAAACCTGACTCCGAATCAAGCTTAACGGCCAATTTATTACTATTGCATAATCCATCATGATCAGCAAGAACAAGCAGGGCTTGTACCGCAAGACTAAACCACATTATACTGGAAACCTTTTCTGACATTTCTTTCACCTCTCTCCTCTACTTTAAACTATTTTTCATTGAATATACACCGCTGCATCGAACAATCCTGCCTAAAAACCTCCTAATACAATCAATCAGGGAAGCTTGCAGCCCTTTTTGTTTCAAAGCAGTGAAAGTAATGGGGAACACCAAAAAGAATGGATATATTACCAACCCACTTGGCCTATTTTATATAGTCTTACATTAAATGCATTTCACCATTTCCCAAAAAATAAATTGACAAAGTTATTGTCTTACAAATTATTTGTTTTGGAATATGGTAAACTTACTTAATAGAATGGATGAGGAAGTGGATGAATGATGCTGAAAACAATAAATGAACAACTCGATAAAGTCATGCCTCTCATCACGCCGATAAGCGTGGTTATTGGGGTATTATTGTCCGAACATATAACGGCTTACACCTTTCTTGTTCCATGGATATTTGCCTTCATTACATTTTCCGGAAGTTTAGGCTCTAACTTTAAATCCCTGCAACAGGCAGTCACTCACCCTTTCCCTGTTTTCATCGTATTGATCATCCTTCATATGCTTATGCCTATTTGGGCTTTTGGTCTCGGCCATTTAGTGTTTCATGGTGATGCTTTCACAATTACCGGCCTAGTCCTCGCTGTAGTGATTCCAACCGGTGTCACCAGTATGATCTGGGTATCCATTTATAATGGTAATTCCATACTTGCCCTAACCATCATCTTAATCGACACCCTACTTTCGCCATTCATCGTTCCTTACAGTGTTTCCCTTTTTGGAGGCGGTTCGATCGAAATGGATTTATGGTCGATAGTGAAAGGATTAATCGGAATGGTCGTTCTTCCCTCCATGCTTGCCATGTTCTTGAATCAGGCTACTAAAGGAAAGATACAAAATACACTATCTCCCCGATTAGCTCCATTCTCCAAAATAAGCGTTGGAATCGTAGTCATATTGAACAGTTCAAAAATTGCGCCTTACTTAACCCATTTCGATAAGAAAATAATGATCATGGCCTTCTTGGTTTTGTTCATAGCCGCTTCAGGTTATGCCCTTTCTTGGATGGTCGGTGCATATTTACGATGGGAAAAGGCGGATATCATCACCTTGACATTTACAGGAGGTATGCGAAACATCAGTGCAGGAGCCGTTCTAGCAACGACCTATTTCCCTGCTGCCGTTGCGGTACCCGTCGTACTTGGCATGCTGTTTCAACAAATGCTTGCCTCGTTTTTTGGCTATGTCTTGGATAAGCATTTTCGTCGTGGTTTGATTGAAGGGCCATCCATCGAATGATTATTTCCCAAGCATCCTTTTTCCCTTTCAATTACATTCCAATTATAATAGGTAAGTGAACACATTTACATGATTATCCATAATAAAATCATTGGGGGTATTGGAGATGAAAGTTGTTGCCATAGTGGGAAGTATCCGTAAAGAGTCATACAACCTTAAGCTTGCCAAATATATTCAAACTAGATATCAAGATCGTTTTGATCTCGAAATATTGAACATTCGGGATTTACCTTTTTATGATCAAGATATTGAAAATGATCCTCCATTGGTTGTAAAAGAATTTAAAAGCAAAGTGGACGAAGCAGATGCAGTCTTGTGGGTAACACCTGAATACAACGGGACGATTCCAGGTGTATTGGGCAATGCAATTGATTGGTTATCACGTGTCGATAAAGTCTTGATCGGCAAACCATCATGGATCATGGGTGCGTCAATGGGGCAATTAGGGACGGTAAAAGCTCAATTGCATTTGCGTGAAATCTTATTTGCAATAGGCATCTCCTCCCCACTCCTTCCTGGGAATGAAGTATATGTCGGTGCAGTGCATGACAAAATCGATAACGAAGGCAGCCTTATTCATGAGTCGACTGTCCAGTTTATCGATACGGTCGTCGATAATTTCATTAGCTGGTATAATCATCATACTCGTTAATGCTTTACACAAGAATCCCAGCAGGCTTTGATCCTGCTGGGATTCTTGGTTACATCAAAATAGAGGAACTAATCAAACTCATCCTCTACCCGCTTGGAATGAAGGGTATTTTGTCATTCCTCCGTCAGCGAATAGAGTGATGCCCGTTACATAACTGGACTCTGAAGATGCCAGCCATGCAGCAACCGCGGCAATTTCTTCAGGCTTTCCGATATACCCCATCGGAATCATTCTTTCAAGATCCTTTTTCTTTTCGGGATCTTCAAGCTTGTCGGCATTTATTGGGGTGGCGATGGCTCCGGGACCAATGCTGTTCACGCGGATCCCTTTTGGTGCATATTCAAGAGCCAGGGTTTCCGTAAGCAGCTTCACCCCGCCCTTGCTAGCTGCATAGTGAACGAATAAAGGCCAGGGAATCATCTCATGTACACTGGACATGTTAATTACATTCCCTTTAATATCGTTCTCGACAAAATACTTGATAGCTTCGCGGCAACCTAAGAAATTCCCCGTTAAATTAGTATCGATTACCCTATTCCAGTCGCTTAACGGCATCTCGTGAGATGGAACCGGATTTTCAATCCCTGCATTATTGATGAATATATCGAGTTTCCCGAAATTCTTTATCGCTGATTGAACAAGGTTAATAACATCTTCTTCAACGGTGACATCGCCTTTTACTGCAACGGCTTCCCCGCCATTTGTTTTGATTTCTTCCATTACACTATCCGCTTCCTCTGATTTAGTGCGATAATTGACCACGACCTTTGCCTTTTCCTTAGCAAAGCGAATGGCCATCGCTTTTCCTAAACCAGTGGATGATCCAGTTATGACCACGACCTTACCTTCTAAATCTGTATACATGTAATCACCCTCCAATTAACTTTTTGCCAATCCCAGCATAATCCCAGCTATGATGATCAAGATAATTCCAATTATGATTCCAATTAGTTGGCGCTTCGTTTTCTTTTCACGTAAAATGAAGATTCCGCCAAGAGTTGAGATGACTATGCCCATCTGCGAAAGTGAAAAACTAGTGGCCACTCCCACACGTGGCTGGGAAATGAATAAAAACATGTTCCCTGCAGCCCATATCAATCCCGGAATGATATTGCGAATCGTATATTTGTTAAACGGTTTATGCTTAAATGTCAATAACAGACCGCCTATCACCATCCCGATCGCTTGAGGGAACAACGCTGACCATCCATCAACATCAAAAAGACGGGCCACGACCACATAAACCAAATAACCGAATGTCGAGATGAGGAGAATAACAATTCCTTTCTTCAAGTTTCCCGACTTGCCCTCTTTCGATTCTTTATCTTCCAAGGAGGTCAAGACGATTCCTATAATAATGAAGATCAATGCCAAAACGCCTAAAATAATCGCTTTCATTGTAGACCATTCGTTAAAAACTATGACCCCGAACAATGTGGTTGAAATGAGCTGCAATCCAGTTGATATCGGCATTGTTTTAGAAACTCCCATTAAATCAATGCTCTTAAGCTGATTAGCTTGTCCAACGGCCCAAAACAATCCAGATACGACTCCGACTCCAAACACAAGAAGTGAAAGCTTAATATCGGCAAAAATATAAACACCAATTGAAAAAATCAAGGCGCCAATCGTTGTACCTAGTGTTTGACTATAGGGTCCACCCCCAAGTTTCACATTAAATAAAACGATGCTTCCCCAGAATAATGCCGGCAAGAGAGCTAATAATATATCCATTTTCAACCCCCATATATGTAAGTACAAAACTAAGCTGGATATTTCATTTTGTATTCTTTAATATGTTCGCATTATTTGAAATGACCCTTGGTAATTTTATGAAGTGATTCCCAAAAAAATTGTTCAACACAAAAAGGGCTGCTGCTGCAGCCTTTGTGGATGATATTGATATTATTGCAACAGCTACCCGCCATGTTGATGATGTTGCATATCCATTTTCGAATCTACACCAACCTTGAAATAATCACGTTCCCAAACGGCCGACGTTCCGATAATGATGATGGAGAACAAGAGGGTCAGAAAGAAAGGAGCAAACCCCCTCCCACTTTTTGTCTCTTTTACTTCCTCTCTTTTTATATAAAAAGTCACAAAGAATATACTGGCAAGGTAAATCAGATCCATAGAAACGAGCATGAAAGTTTGTGAATCAAGAGGCAGCATGACCCCAAGCATGGCTCCCATCATTGCCCCCATCAGAGTTGTTGACAGAGACTCCATAACCGCTGTTAAACCGAATGGCCTTCCGATGATGAAACCTGCCACTGCGCATATTGTGACGGCTAGAACGGTTAAAACCGCCAGCTTGCCGGGCATCAGGAATGACAGCATTAAACTTAAGGCTATACTTGTCGTCATGCTTAACATCATTACCATGCATTTACCAAGGCCAACACCAATATGATCTTTTTTCAGATGGGCTTTTTTAGAAAAGTAAATTGTATAAGCCACGACTATCATAAAACTGGTCAGCAGCAGCATTCGATTCGTTTCCCCCTTTTCGATCAATAGTTAGTGAAACGACTGATTTTAATGACAGGAAGAATGACCGTCCATCTGGCAAGCTGAATTCTTTGATTTTGATGGAGGCACGTCAAGAGCTGGATTCCGATTGAAAAATCCCGTCGGTTTTAAAATGAAGCTAATATAGGCGGTCGGCATGACTGGCCAATCTTCAGGTCGTGTTATATGATGGTGTCCCATGTTATACCAGACCACAACATCTTCATTTTCAATCGAGCGATCGGCTTTAACCCAATCTTCCAACCCTTCTCCCCCTGCATGTTGGTTTGGGTATCGCCCTGAAGCAAACTGTTCTTCAGGATCGAAAGGCGTCACCCAAAAATGGTGTTTTAAGAAACCAGCCCGTTTTAATAAAGGCGAATCATCATGGGCGAACGGGAAACAATTCTCCCCAGCAAACAATTTATAACCAACCGGTTCCCCCAATATATTCGTTTTTGAGTGATTGACGATCTTCCAGAAGCGCGCAGTACGCAAATCAAGGTCCCGGACAGCCTCGGATTCCTTTTTAAGCAAAGTCGAAACCGGATAGAAACCATTTCCATATGGGTTGTCCGGTCCCCTTTCCATGCTTTTTGTATTGACTTCATAAACTGAATTATTCATTCCATCAACCATCATATCAAGCCTCATATTAAAGAAATGCTGATGATGTGCAGCAATTAATTGAGGTGCGACGAGATTGCCATGCGGGTGCTTCCGGTCAGGTTCGATGGCTTGTGTATGCAATATGCCTGTCAATTTCACTTCAAATTGTATCGTCCCATCCTGAAAGAAATACCAATAAAATCCGTATTCGTAATTTCCAACTGTCGAAATGCTCGATAAGACCAATCTTCTTGAACGGCGGACTTCAACATGACCTGTCCTCCAATCCGTATGTTTCCACCCAATTCCAAAATCCTCCTCATGCAGACATATTGCATTTTTAATTTGAATTACATTCCCTTTACTATCCACTAGGTTCGCGTCAAAGTACTTGATCTCACCTAGGCAGTCACACCCAAGTTCAAGTGAATTCGCCAACATGCCAATGCCGTATTCCCCTGCATCAAAAGCATTGTTCCTGTTAACCGGATCAGTCGGATCACCATAAGGCACCACCATCTCGGATAAAGAAGCTCTATACAGGATTGGCCGCTCCACTCCATCTTCATTGTAACGGACCGTATGAAGGACAAGGCCCTCACGGGAGTTGAAACCAAAGCGGATATTCCATTTTTGCCAATCGATCACATGTCCTTCCGTCGTGAAACTTGGTCCTTTTGGCTGAACTATTTCCAAAGGCCTAACATCCTGCCTCATGTTACCTACTTGATCGGGTGTATAATTTCCATCAAGCGGCGGTAATGGTATGACACCTTTATCCACAATCTTGATGACTTCCATCTTATTTAAATCGACAAGGACATATAATCCTGAAATGGGACGTGCATACCCATTATCATATAATGATGTACGGTAATAACATAAAGCCCTGACGATTCGTACATCCACTTCCTCTTCAATTCCAAAATTCCCTGCCGACCATGGATCGACCATGATATTATCCATATTCGTAAGCCCTCTTTTGGCAAAGGCTTTTATCATCTCAGGGTGGCTTTTCACGACTTCCTGACACTCCATGAATTCATCAGCCATTATGGATGGCTGCACTCCAGGAATCAGTTTCCATGACGTTATGCTTCCTTCCGTTAAGGAAACAACAGCCTCATATGTTTTTCCCTCTTTATTATGAAGAATGATACAGAATGCTTCTCTATTGATTTGCACTTCATCACGATAATCCAGAACAATGGATTTTGCAGGTTCCAGTAAGCTGATGTTAGCGAAGCGGTAATGGTCATCCAATCCTTTATCACGTTTTAAAATCTGGACCGTAAGTTTAAGTTCTTCTGCCGTTAATGGATCAAGCGGGTGCTTTTCCCTCGTTACTTTCACACTTGATGTTTTTTCCATCTTAACCTCTCCCTTATAGGTAATATATCATTCTATCCATTAAGTAAACTTCTCCTAGAAGTGCCTCGTGCATAAAGTGCAAAATTTTATTTGCCTACCTACCCAACAATATTCAATATGATAAAGATAGCCAATATCAGAAAACACATCCCACTCATACCGATTTATCAAGCGGATAGCTGGAAATCCAACTCAATCAAGCGGCCCATGAGGACGCGTCCCTGCCCTTAAACTCCATACCAGTTCAAGCCCTGCTCATTCAAATCGATCCACACATTTTTTGTTTCTGTGTACATATCCATCGCTTGGATACCCAGTTCCCTTCCGAAACCGCTTTGCTTCCTGCCGCCAAAAGGTGCTGCACTATCAAGCATGCTAAACGTATTCACATACACCGTCCCCGCTTTTAACCCCCTTACCATCCGGTGCGCCCGTTTTAAATCATTGGTCCATAAACCTGAAGCCAATCCATACAAGCTATCATTTGCCTTGTTCAATGCATCCTCTTCATCTTTGAACTTGATAACCGACAAAACCGGCCCAAAAATTTCTTCACGGGCAATTGTCATTTCATTGGTAACGTTCTCAAAAACAGTGGGCGTGAAGAAATAGCCATTTCCAGCCTCCGTATTTCTTTCTCCTCCAATGACAAGATTAGCTCCCTGTTCCAGACCGGCCGCTACGTATTGTTGAATTTTGTCAAGTTGCTGCAAGGAAACCTGTGGTCCCATTTGGGTCTTATGGTCTAAAGGATTCCCTACACGGATGGATCGTGCTTTCTTCACGAATGATTCCATGAATCGATCATATATGCTTTCCTGCACAAAAAGTCTTGTACCCGAAGCGCATACTTGCCCTTGTGCAAAGAAGATACCAAACATGGATCCATTCACTGCATTCTCAATGGAAGCATCATCAAAAACTATATTTGGTGATTTCCCCCCTAATTCAAGGCTAATTGGTTTTAAGTTCTTACTTGCTGCCTGCATGATTAGGCGTCCAGTATTCGTTGAACCCGTAAAAGCGATTTTATCGACGTCAGGATGTGAGGAGAGGGCATCACCCGCTATCTTCCCGTATCCAGGAATAACATTGATGACTCCATCTGGAATTCCGACTTCTTGAAAGATTTTAACCAATTCGAGAATGCTTACAGGAGTTTGCTCAGCTGGTTTTACCACAATCGTATTGCCTGCCGCCAAAGCAGGGGCAAGCTTCCACATTGTCAGCATAAGCGGAAAGTTCCAAGGCACTATGGCCCCTATGACACCGATTGGCTCCTTCAAGGTATAATTGAACCGGTTATTGGGAGAGGCAAGGGTACTTCCCTGGACTTTATTGGCTAATCCCGCATAAAATTCGAGTACATCTATCATGGCTGGCATCGCAATGAATTTTGTTTCATTGATTGGCAGCCCGTTATCTTGTGATTCGACTTCGGCAAGCATATCGGCTTTCTCCCACAGTGCCTGTGCCACTTTATTCAGTAACCTCCCTCTATCCCCCGGTGCCATTTCAGCCCACGGGCCAGATTCAAACGCCCTTCGTGCAGCTTTTACCGCTAAATCAACATCTTCCGGACCTGCCTCGGCAACTACAGCGTTCACTTCATCAGTTGCAGGATTAAGTGATTCAAATGTCCTTCCAGATATTGAATCAACCCATCTCCCATCAATGAACAATCGATAGTTTTTCCCCATCATCGTTTCCCCTTTCTCTTGGACATTCAAAAACAACAATCACATATCTATTAACACAATAAGGCCGCACACCATTTTTTTATTGTAAAAAACGGAACATTCAGAATATTTTTATATGCATTAAAACCATACAAAAAAGATCCTCGTCAATGAACGGGATCCTTCAAATGTTATCACTATATAATAAGAACATTATATGGGGTTTTAAAATTTCTTTGAAACGGCATCGATGAATTCAGTAGGAGTCAGATAACCAAATTTCTTAAATTCATTAATCAAATGTGATTGATCAAAATACCCATTCTCATTAATCACATCCCAAACTGTAAAGGCCTTTTTATTCAATAACATATGCAGGGAGTTTTGGAACCTCACTATTTGGCTGAATAATTTGGGCGGCATCCCTACATGGGCATCGAATTGCTTTCGCAAGTATCTTGTTGAGTATCCGGTCTCGGCAGCTAATTGATTCATGTTTACATTTCCTTTAGAAGAATATATTTTGTTCAAGGAATATTCTATAATTGCCGGCAAACCGTTACACGTAAAAATATTAATCCCTATTTCTTCTTTGAACAGCTTTATTCTTCTATGAAAATCCCGTTCAGTTATTAACCTTTCCATAACGGTAGGTTCAATTTTTAACATATCAGCTAAAGGGATTTGGCGATCGATTACCTCCTTCATGGAATATTTAAAATGCTGGGTTTCCTGCTTAGGCATAAACCTCACACCGAAATATTCACAATTAGCCTGAAAGTTTATCGTTTTGTACTTGAGGACAGTCCCGTACACATCTGCAGTGGGTCTTTCGGGATCGCAATAAAATAATATGTCGATGCACCCATCCGGAATGACGGACATTGGATTCATTAAATCCCGATTGATTTTAAATTGATAAAACAATGTAGTGGAATGGTCAGAATTTCTTTGTTTATATTCTATATAATAATCTGATAGAATCTCGAATTCCGGTTGAAATGGAAAATAGTCGTAGTTATTGAAACTCTGAATGGTGCTCAGCTACCATCACGCTCCTTTTATATTACACTGTCACCAAATCCTTTTTACCACTGCAATAAGCTTGTATTGCCCTAATTACTACAGTAATCGTTTGGGCTGAGTGGTCATGCGCATCACTACACGGGTCAGGAGAGCCGCTCATCATTTTCCCCCCCCTGGCCATTATCAATATGAGAGTTGTTTTTATAATTTTCGACAAGTATTTCCAAATCCCTTTTGACTGAAAGATTTAAAACAATATACAACTTACAGAACACTTGGGTTCTCTTTTTATATATTGGTCAGTACACCGAAAAATATGGTAAAATATTCAAGTGAAATCCAGTTTTTAGCCTCTATGTTACGAAAGGAATGTATATATTGGTTTACTTATATGTAATTTTATTTTTCATTTTTGGCTATAGTTTTATATTTACCTTAATTAAAGCTATAAAAGAAGAAGTATCCCACATCTTACTGCAATCCTTTTTCTTGTATGGGCTTCTTCAGCAATGATAGTTTTTGCGAATTTAATGAGTTTTTAATAAATGTTCTTCTTCAACCATCAGGGACGCTTGTTGAAAGACCGATGTCTTTTTAATTCTAAGATTATTAAAAAGCAAACCTTATGAAGGCTTGCTCCTCCAGCTTGAGACAAAAGGGTTTCGGTAAACGCAGCTCTCATCAAATGATGCTCCCAAAATCCTCAAGTATGGTTTCTAACTAAATCCTATAACAAAGCTGATTGGAGCGGAAGGTACGAGACTCATGCGGGAAAAGCGCGTCTTGGGAGACCCCGCAGGCGTAAGACGAGGAGGCTCGCGGACCGCCCGCGGAAAGCGAGTGCCTGTAGTGGAAATCAGCGTCCAATTGTATAAGCCATAAAAAAAAACGTAGGCCCAATCATGTAAACCGGGACCCACATTTGTAGACGGAAAACTTATCTTTCATCAAATGATGGTCCCAAACCAACACAACTTCAACTCCTCAAGTATAGTTCCTTACTACATACTATAACAAGGTTGAGTGGAGCGGGTGTACGAAACACTGCGGAAAAGCGCGTCTTGGGAGACCCCGCGGGCGCAAGCCTAGGAGGCTCTCCGACCGCCCGCGGATAGCGAGCTTCTTGAGCGGAAATCCACGTCCTAATTGTACAAGCCATTAAAAATGTAGGCCCAATCATGTAAACCGGGACCCACAGTTTGCAGGCGGAAAACTTATCTTTCATCAAATGATGTTCCCAGGTTAACACCTTCAACTCCTCAAGTATGGTGTCTAACTAGATGCCATAACACAGCTGATTGGAGCGGAAGGTGCGAGACTCCTGCGGGAAAAGCGCGTCTTGGGAGACCCCGCAGGCGCAAGCCGAGGAGGCTCGCGGACCGCCCGCGGAAAGCGAGTGCCTGGAGCGAATCAACGTCCTAATATACAGGCCATAAAAAACACCCCGTAAATGTTAGTTTGGTGTCTAACATTTACGGGGCAGTTCAAATTTGTCTACATTCTGCTTCATTTCTTAGATATGGAACTTACTTCTTTAAATGATATGGCACTGTCGTAACAACCACATTTCTTCTATAAAGCAAGTAGGCCTTAATCAGTAAACTTGATTGGTTATGAAGAATATTGTGCCAGCCTTTCTTCGGAATAAATTGGGGGATTATTACCGTAACTTTATAGTTGGATTCCCTCGCTTTATGTTCAACTGTATCCACAAATTTAGTTAATGGCTGTATGATACTCCTGTAATAAGAGTTTAGAGTCACAAGTCTAACATCTGGTTGCCACTTCTTCCATTTTTCTTCGAATTTCTTTTCATCTTCTCTTTCAAAAGCGACATAAACGGCAATGACCTGATGTGCAGATAGAGATTTTGCATAATTTAAAGAGTTCTCAACCACATGAGTTATACCGGCCACAGGTACGATAATGATATTTCCTTCAATTGGCAAGATCGGCTCACAAGTTGTAATCCTTAATTGGTCACCAACTGCTTCATAATGCTTTCTGATTCGATGAAAAATTAACAGGATAATAGGTATAAAAATCAAAACAGGCCAAACCTGAGTAAACTTGGTCAAGAAGAATATCATCGTGACGATAAAGCTAATAATGGCACCAATTGAATTAATGGTTAATTTCATCATCCAGCCTTTTGGCTTTTCGCGAATCCATTTAACAATCATCCCGGTCTGGGACAGAGTAAATGGAATGAATACCCCTACGGCATAAAGCGGAATGAGATTTTCTGTATGTCCTTCAAATGAGACTATTAAGATGATGGATGCAAGTCCCAGTATGATTATTCCATTGGAATATCCTAATCGGTCCCCTCTAATTGTAAACGCCCTTGGTATGAATTTATCCTTCGCCAGATTTACCGCAAGCAAAGGGAAAGCCGAATATCCAGTATTTGCCGCAAGTATCAAGATCAATGCAGTCGTACCTTGAATGAAGAAATACATAAAATTCCGGCCAAAGATCTCTTCAGCAATCTGCGAGACGACCGTTACCTCTGCGCTAGGAACAATGCTTAAATAGTAGGCTAAGAATACGATTCCCGTAAATAATACTGCCAGTAAGGAACCCATAGCTATTAATGTTTTTGCAGCATTATTCGGTGCTGGATCTTTAAAGTTCGGGATTGCATTGGAAATCGCTTCGACTCCTGTCAATGCGGAGCTTCCTGATGCAAATGCTCTTAGCAGTATAAATAAACTGATGCCGGCTACCGGAGTCCCGATTGACGTATGCAATTCCGGTGAGACCCCTCCCGTCAGAATCTTGTATATTCCAACACCGATCAAGATGAACAAGGCTAAAACGAATAGGTACACCGGATAGGCCAAGACAGATGCCGATTCCGTTACCCCCCTAAGGTTCAAGATAGTAAGTAGGATGACGAAAATAATGGCTATGAGGACATTATAATCATGCAGGCCGGGAAAAGCGGACGTGATGGCATCCGTACCAGCAGAAACACTTACCGCGACAGTTAATATATAATCGACCAATAAGGATCCTCCAGCTATCAACCCTGGATTGACACCTAAATTGTTTTTTGAAACCACATAGGCTCCCCCGCCATGTGGATAAGCGAAAATGATTTGTCTGTAGGACAAAATCAAAGCGGTTAACAGGATCAATACTCCAATTGCGATGGGGATTGAATACCAGAATGCCGCAGCACCGACCGTGATCAGGACAATCAATATTTGCTCCGGTCCATATGCAACCGAAGACAAAGCATCGGAAGATAATATCGCCAACGCCTTTGTTTTATTAAGCTTTTGTTCACCAAGTGCATTTGATTTTAAAGGTCTCCCGATCAAGAACCTCTTTATAGAAGATAACATCAAGAATTCACCACCAATTTATTTTATAAGTTTATGTTTCCCAGCTGTAGCAAAAAACGAGACAGAACAAAAAAATGCCTACAAGTCATAGCTAAATAGACCTGCAGACATCAATTTTTTGTCTAACAAGCTCCACCTTCCTTCTCATATAACGCTTACGAGGTTAGCTGTCGGATTCGGACCTAAGAGTAGCCCTACCTTTTAAAGGATTCACCCCTTGGATTGTAAAGATAATCCCAATAACGGGTCCCCCGCACCATAAGGTTTAAGCGATTTAGAAATATGAAACTGTTGATTATCATACTCCCGTGAAATGGAAAAGTAAATGAAAATTTTGCATCGAAATAGAATTATTATTTATAAACGAGGTTTTATTCTTGACTTATATAACAAAAGTCATGCAAACACATGATTCGAAGGTAGGAAAGAGGAAATTAACCGTCTAAAAGGAAGATATTCAAGAAAACAATGAACAAAAGATAGATACCCCAAAAGGAAAAATGATCACCACTTTGAAAACTTGAAGAATCAAGTAAAACAGATGCCCCAGCTTGGATAGTCATTAAATCAGAATTGCGCTTTCTGTTTCCATTTTTAATTCCCGTCCAATCGGGGGCATTATTCCACTTAGTTCCTTCCTTCTTGAATTGGCCTCAAATTGCTCTTTTTAAAGACAAAGTATTTCTGGCCAAGATAATTAAGCACTGTATAAAAGATTGTTCCTATCAGAACAGCCAAATTTTGTTGTATGGATAAATGAACGGTTCCTTCCAGTGATTCTGCAATGGCTTGGCCTATAGAATAAGCGGCGGAATAACAAATCAGGATGACGCAAAAGAAACGGGCAACTCCTCGCCGCCATTCTATATCGCTTTTAAAGGTAAAAGTCCTGTTCAAAAGAAAACTCGTTACAGCTCCCGTACCATTGCCGATAAAAGTGGAGATCCAGTAAGATAATTCAAGAACATTCAATAGAAAAAGCATGATGGAAAGTCCAACCGCTGTATTGACTATTCCAACCAATAAAAAGCGGATAAAGGAGTTAGTTTGTTTTAGATAGTTTTTCAATACTGTTCCGTTCATTGTCTAGTTGCTCCCGTTTTTTTAAATCGAGCGGATTAAATAGATCAAGATCAACAATATATTTAGGCCGGCGTTTGGATTCATTATAGATTTTTCCGATATACTCCCCAATCAAGCCGACAGCAATCAACTGTAGTCCACCGATCAACCATATGGAGGTGATCAATGAGGTCCAGCCAGTTTCGGTCTGCCCATAAAATTTCAACCATAAAAAGTAAGACCCAAAGAGTAAGCTAATGAAAAAGGAAAGACATCCTAGCCATAATACAAGCCGGATCGGTGTAACTGAAAAGGAAGTAATGCCATCAAGGGCAAAAGCAACCATCTTCTTAAATGGATATTTCGTTTCCCCGGCCAATCTTTCTTTACGGTCATAATAAACAGAGTCCGTCTTAAACCCAATGAGCGGTACAATCCCCCGTAAAAAAAGATTCGTTTCATCAAAGCGTTCCAACTCCATGATCGCCCTTTTGCTCATTAACCGGAAATCGGCATGATTATAGACAAGGTTAACCCCCATCTTGTTCATCAATTTATAAAAACCTGTTGCAGATGTTCGTTTAAAGAATGAATCAAGGTCCCTTTTCTGGCGGACACCATATACGATTTCACATCCTTCATTGAATTTCCGAATGAATTCCGGGATGACTTCAATATCATCCTGTAAATCTGCATCAATGGAAATCACACAATCCGAGGCTTCCTTGGCTGTAAACAAACCTGCCAGAAGTGCATTTTGATGTCCAGCATTCCTGGAAAGCTTTAGCCCGCGAACATATTCATTATTAATCGTTTCTTTATAAATGATCTTCCAAGTTTGATCCTTGCTCCCATCATCGACAAACAAAATTTTACTTTGACCGGAAACAACGTTTTCATCGACCAACCCCCTCATCAATCCACAAAGTTGGGAAATGGTTTCCTGCAAAACGCTTTCTTCGTTATAACAAGGTACAACAATCGTTACAATCGGTGAATTCATTCGATTCCCCCCCTTTTCACATGACTCTGTATAAATGAATTTTCCATAAGCTTCCTTTTTTTGTGAAAACCCTATCCAGCACCAATCCGTTTTCCTTCGCGTTGTTGATTGGGATGGTAGAAAATATATACGTGCCGCCTAATCCTTTAAACGCATCGATGTTCAGGTCCAAATTATCCAGCTCTTTCTTCGAGCCTTTCTTGAACATATAATGCTTCCCAAGCTCATCGGTAAACAGGTAACAACGTCCTCCCCATTCATCAAAGTAGATTCTTATGTTTTTATTCTTAGCCAATTCGTTTTCAATTATTTGACGAAATTGATGTTTGTAAGAAAGCGGATAAAAATTGTTATAGCTATCGAGCGTGTAAAATCCATTATATTGAGCGATTGCGGGATGCAGCCCAATGCTGGCAACACGATACTCTTCTTGTGGACGGTCTATATGATCTTTTATTTCCTGAAAAAGGCTTTCTGAATAGAACTCTTTAAAAGAGGGTTTTTTATTGTGAGTGATCTCTTCATTGAAACCGATTAAAATCAGAATTTGAATGGCGATGAAAATAGAAAGGGTTTTCTTAGCATAGTCGCTGTGTTCCCAAATGATTTTTATCGCGAGGGCAAACCCCAAGTATATTACCATCGGCCTTAAAAAGTGAAATCTGGCAAAATTAAAGGTATCCAGAGTATGGAACCTTTCCGTTAAAGGCAGCCAGCCTTTATAAAACCAAAATGCGTACCACGCTGAGAGTATAAAATTCAAGCCGAATAAAAAAACATATACCTTCTCCTGTCTCCACAGTTTTTTTGACAGAATAATATAAAGGGCAAAGACTGTAATCGGCAGGATGATAAGCGCATGTACAGTCATGACATGCGTATGTCCAAGAACGAAATTTTTGAAAGTAAGCTTAACGACCCAATCGAGCGGCAGCCTTGCGTGAAAATATTCATCCCTGCTGTTTGGTTCCGAATCAAAAATGAATGAAGCCACCAAACGATACTCCACCAAACCAAAAATGGCGGTCATATAAACGATCGAAAGAAGAAACGTTATATTCCACCCTTTTCCCCTGATTACATCCGTTAGCCAAAGAAAGCCCATTGCAACAAGGAAAAAGAAAAAGCCAAGCACGATGCTTGAATAAAGTGGTAAAAGTGTAAGGACCAAATAATTCTTCCAAGAATGATCCTTGCTGCGGATATTCAAAAAAGCCCAAAGGGCTAAAGGCATCCCAAGTGTACTGAGCATTCCCGATGGCCAAAACGGGGTAAGGGCAAAGGCTAAGGATGTTCCAACCCTAATCCATGATGATCGTCTTCCTGTAACCAAATGTTTGCTTAATAAGATATACATACCAAAGAATGCAATAAACCTTGTTAATGCCTGGCTTATTGCATAAGCAACCATTGTCGGAAAAAGAGCATGAAGCCACACGATAATACTGAACTCACTGCCAAAAGCATTCCGGGGCAGCCCATTCATAATCTGTGGAATTCTGGCGTCAATTGCACCAAATAACTCACCGCTTTCTGAAAGGACTTTATACCAGGCAAGGTTGGAATCCAAATTATCATGTACGCGAATATGCGCATTTTCTCCAAGGATGATTAAGGGGGAAAGATATAAAACAATGACGAGTAAGGCAAAAAGGATTTGTTTTCTCTCTTGATTTTCAATTGGCAAAATATCCACCTCTTGATTAAATTCATATATCCATAATATTTGGCTTCGAAGGTAAATCTATTCTTTTTAAGGGATTTATTTTAACCTATTTTGATATAGGTCAACCAATGACCACATAAAATGCAATAAGCATATAAAAGAACCTTAAAAAGGGGCTGGGCTATGATAAGGAAAGCGGTGATTCCAGCAGCCGGTTTAGGAACACGATTTTTGCCTGCTACGAAAGCTCAACCAAAGGAAATGCTGCCGATTGTCGATAAGCCGACCATTCAATATATTATCGAAGAAGCGGTACAATCAGGGATTACGGATATTATCATCGTTACGGGTAAAAACAAACGTGCCATCGAAGATCATTTCGATAAATCGATTGAGCTTGAAATGCTTCTGCAAATGAAAGGTCAAAATGATCTGCTTAAGATCGTGGAGAACATTTCCAACATGGTGGATATCCACTATGTAAGGCAAAAGGAACCTTTAGGTTTGGGTCATGCAGTTTTATGTGCCAAAACTTTTATCGGTGACGAACCTTTTGCCGTCCTGTTAGGGGATGATATCGTGGATAGCCAGGTTCCAGCTTTGAAGCAGTTAATGGAACGGCATAACAAGGTTCGAGCGAGCATTATCGGATGTAAGGAAGTGTCACCAGCCGATGTCTCCAAGTATGGGATCGTAAACTTCCAAGAACGATATGAGGATTTATTTCTGGTAAGAAACTTAGTGGAAAAACCAAAAGTGGAGGATGCACCATCAACACAGGCGATTATTGGCCGATATATTTTATCACCTGCGATTTTTGAAATCCTTGAAAACGTACAGCCTGATCGTAAGGGGGAGATCCAGCTTACCGAAGCTTTAGACCTTTTGTTAGAAAAGGAACCATTATATTCGTATATCATCGAGGGAAATCGTTATGACGTAGGCGATAAATTCGGCTTCCTCCAAGCATCAATAGATTTCGCCATGAAACGACCTGAACTTCGTGATCAGCTAATAAAATATTTAAGGCAGTTGTTTCCTTAATGAAGTTATATGGCCATGCCCAATTACCAAAAAGAGGTGATTGGGCTATTTCCACATCGGATTGACCCCTTTTTATGCTTCCGTAAAAATGTTACAGCAGAAAAAGTTGAACAGAGCAAGAATAGTTTTCTATAAGTGAGGTTATGTTGATAACGTATCCTTCATGAATGTTCCAAAACACGATATCAAGAAAGGATTGTAGAGAAACACATGCACAATAAAACCAATAATCAAATAATATCTGATGAATTTTTAGATCAAGTGGTTAAGGAAATCAATGCACAATTTGGCGGGCCCATCAATGAAAAAAATGATCGTTTTCAACATAGGGGCGATGATGAAAGAAGTTGAAATGAATCACATTCATTAATCTAAAGCTCTCATGAAAAACTCTGGCTATATCCATCCAGAGTTTTTTCGCTGTAACTTTATTTCCTCAATAGAATTATCCGCCCTTTATTTAACGACTTGTCCAAACCGATTTAGCTTATCCTCATACAATGATTACATGTAAGTATTTTAAAGAAAGGGGAAAAAACTTCATTGAGCCATGCTGATGATGTCTTCCGCACTTCTCAAATGGTTCCAAATGGAAGGCTGGTTTCCGGACATACAAAAGAGTTTCAAACAGATCCGATTGGGTTTCTGACCCGATTGTCCAAGGAATATGGGGAAGTCGCTAAATTCCGTTTAGGACCGTTCCAAAATGTTTATCATGTTTTAAATCCTGATTTAATCAAACAAATACTCGTAACAAAACAACAATCTTTCGTCAAATCCAAGGACTTCAATCTTTTAAAACCGCTTATCGGTGAAGGTCTGCTTACAAGCGAAAAAGACTTTCATATGCGACAGAGAAGGCTTATCCAACCCTCTTTCAAAAAGACTCATATTAGCCAATACGCCAAGGATATGATTGATATCACAATGGACTATATATCAACTTGGCAACATGATGATGAACGGATTATAACGAAGGATATGATGGACATCACTCTCGGGATAATCAGCAAGACCATGTTCAGCATGGAATTCAAGGATGGATATGAGATCGTTGGGAAACCTCTGGAAACTGCATTGAGAATAACAGTCAAAAGGATGAGAAAGATTTTCCGTATGCCATTATGGGTACCGACTAAAATTAACCGTGAATATAAAAAGGCGATACAAAGGCTTGATAAAGTGATTTACGGCATTATTGAAAAACGGAAGAACGACACAGTAATATATGAAGACATGCTAGGGATCTTGATGGACGCCCGTGATGCCGAAGACGGGTTAGGCATGACAAGCCATCAGGTCCGTGATGAATTAATGACTATTTTTCTTGCCGGTCATGAAACGACAGCAAATGCTCTTTCCTGGGCACTGTATGAAATTTCGAAGCATCCGGAAATTCAAGCTAAGCTTTTCAATGAAGTCAATAGCATAATCGGTCAACGGACACCCAAGCCTGAAGATTTCATGAAATTACAATACACTCAAAATATCATTCAAGAAACACTTCGCTTTTACCCGCCACTGTATATCTTATCCCGTGATGTGACGGAGGATGTCACAATCGGAGGATATCGCTTTAAAAAAGGCGATATGATACTAATAAGTTCTTATGTGATGCAGCATAATCCAGAGTATTTTGATCAACCGGAATCATTTATCCCTGAGAGATTTGAAAGTAGCTTTATGAAAAGCCTGCCTGCGTTCGCTTACTTTCCATTTGGCGGGGGACCGCGGGTTTGTATTGGCAATCACTTTGCCATGATGGAAGCGGTGTTTGTCCTGGCCTGCATTGCAAAGCGATATAGGATAAAACTTGCACCTGACCATCATGAAGTAACTCCCCTTCCCTCCCTTACACTCAGACCCAAGAATGGACTGCGCATGGTGTTAGAAGAAAGAGCTTCAGAAGCCTTTGAACCTGGTGCATCCCATTTTTAGTAGTAGGGGTTTTTTTTCAATAAATATCGTTGTAATAACTGGCCTATCCTTTTAGAAAGGAGGGATGTAAAAATGTATTTGCTCCATTCACCACGAAAGGGAATCATCCACACTGAATTGCACTATTTAGGAATGGCCTCACAGGTATATACCGGTTATCTGCAATTTTTAAGCGAAATTGAACCGAAACATGAAACCGAATACCTACAGGCGCCGCCCCCCATTTCATATGGGAACGGATAGTTTCCCGCTTCGTACCTTATATTAAAGAAAAACCGACCTTGAAAGGTCGGTTCTTTGTTATTCTGCGGTATGTTCCATACCCCTGGCCCCGCAGCCCCAACAATCCTGATAGGATAAACTAAGCGACTACGACTATTAAGGACTGAAACGGATTCCATCAACTTATTTACTGCGAAACATATTCCAATATTTTTAGATAGCCTTCTTCGCCGGTTGGAAATCCAATCACTTTCACCGGCCTAAATTGACTTTTTTCCGATTCATGATATATTAATATAGTACTTTAGTGCGTGAAAGCGTTCAATAATAGAAGACTTTTAATTTTTACTGATAGACTATTTTTTTAAAATTGTGAAAGAAAGGCATGAATATAATGGAGAAGACTCATCAAGATCTAAAAAAAGGCCTATTGCCGAGGCATGTCCAGTTCATTGCTTTAGCCGGAATGATAGGAACGGGGATTTTTAAGGGGAGTTCCGATACACTAAATATGGCAGGCCCAAGTGTTGTAATAGCCTATTTAATAGGGGGGCTATTGTTATTCATAGTAATGGCCGCATTAGGGGAGATGGCAACCGCTTTTCCTAATATGAACGTCCAACATCTCATTAATAAAGCTTTTGGGCTTCAACTATCCTTCATTGTCGGATGGCTCTATTGGTTCAATTGGATTATCGTAATCATTGTAGAAATAGTCGCAGCCGGCAGTTTTCTACAATATTGGTTTCCTACAGTACCATTATGGCTGTTAAGCATACTTTGCGCTTCAGTAATAATAGGAATTAATTTGTTTCAAGTAAAATACTATGGAGAACTCGAATTTTGGTTCGCAGGAATTAAAATAATAACCTTAATTGCTTTTATCATTTTAGGAGCTTTGATCATGCTAGGACTCTTTCCTAGTTCGGCTTCATTTTCTAATTACACGGAACATGGTGGTTTTTTCCCCCAAGGAATTGACGGAATGTTAAGTGCACTTTTAGTGGTAATGTTTTCATATGGGGGTGCAGAATTAATTGGTGTAGCCGTCACGGAAACAAAAGATAGTCAGCGAGTCATACCAAAAATCATAAAAGGAACAGTATGGCGGGTGATTCTTTTCTATGTCTTGCCGATACTTATCATTTGCGGAGTAATACCTTGGAACCAAGTAAGCACTGAAGTAAGTCCTTTCGTTCAGGTTTTCAGCTTATCTGGTCTTCCCGGAGCCGCCGATATCATGAATTTCGTTCTTTTAACCGCTGTCTTATCAGCTGCAAATTCAGGTATATACGCTACCTCAAGGACACTGTTCACTCTTTCCCAGAACGGGGAAGCGCCCAAGGCATTTTTAAAAACAACGAAAAAGGGTATCCCGCTAAATGGTATATTTTTAACTACATTATGCATATTGGCTGGTGTGTTTTTATCCTATTTGTATCCCGACCTGATTTTAAGCTATCTTATGGCCATTCCTGGATTCACGGTTTTATTATTGTGGATCAGTATTTGTTCCGCGCAATTGAAACTGCGTAAGCAATACACTGGCAAACCAGGATTCCGGGTAAAATGGTACCCATATACAACTATATTAGCCATCACGGCTTTAAGCATTATCTTTTTGGCATTTCTCTTTAACAAGCAAAACTTCATCGGGACTACAGTATGTCTTGTAACGTTAGTGATATTCATCCTTCTCTCATTTATTGTTAAACAAAAAAAATAGAAATATTATCCCCCCTAAAATTTATTAGGGATTTCAGACTGAAAGCAAACTCGATGAAAGTCGGGTTTGCCTTCAGTCTTTTTAGTGCCATTGGACGTCGATTTCCACTCAAGAAACTCGCTTTCCAGGCGGTCCGGAAGCCTCCTCGGGGCTTTTGCGCCTGTGGGGTCTCCCCGGACTCGCTTTTCCCGCAGGAGTCTCGAACACCCGCTCCAATCAACTTTGTTTTAAAAGAAATAACACCTTTTGTCTACAAACTAATAATAAAGGAGAATTGGAATACTCTAACACCGACGATGAAAAGGGAACGGATTTCTGAAATCAACTGCAATTTTTTCAAAGAAAAACTAAGAATTGGTCTCATCCCGAAGCATGTTTAAGATTGGTTTATCCTCCATGCTTTTTCCTGTAATCCTTATTGGATTGAAGAAATTTGCGACACTCCTGCCGAATAACTGGCTAGCCGAGACCCCGCAGGCGCTTGCGCCGAGGAGGCTTGGCAGACAGTCGGCGGAAAGGGAGCGGATTTCTGAAATCAACTGCAATTTTTTCTGAAGAATAAAAGGGAAACAAATTTGGATTTAAAATGCTCCTTATACCCATTTTCAACATACATATGTTAAAATAACCAATGAACCAATCATCCTACAAATTTGAGGTGTATATCTTGACCATATCCAAAACAAATCGCTTATCACTTGTAGAGCAGGTGGTTTCCCAAATCGAATCGTTAATCGAATCAGGTGAATGGAAAATAGGAAATCAAATTCCCCCTGAAATGGATTTGATTCAACAGTTCGATGTAAGCAGAAATACATTAAGGGAAGCTGTACGATCACTTGTTTATGCAGGGCTTTTAGTAACGAAACAAGGAAAGGGGACATTCGTAAGGTCATCAAGTGCCTTGGGGGCAGCATTTGAAAGAAGGATCCAGCAGTCAAGTATATTAGAAACGTTAGAGGTCCGTCATGCCCTTGAAAGAGAAGGAGCTCAGTTGGCGGCATTAAGACGTAATCAAGAAGATATAGAACAATTGCGGTTTCATATATCAGCCTGCAGTAGAGCTGCCGAAGCAAAGGATATCAAGGCCTACGAAGAAGCGGATATACAGTTACATAAATCGATTATGGTTTCATCACATAATGATTTATTGATTGATTTGTACGAACATATGGAACACTCCCTGCATGAATCCATCCATCAGATAGTCGAGATGAGTTCTGATGTGAACTTTCATTTGAACATTCATTGCAAACTTGTAGATGCCATCATCGAACAAGATGTGAACCGGGCAATCGAAACAGTGAATGAATACATTGCACAATTCAAAAAATCTTTAGAGTAAGTAAGGAGGAGAAAATGGGCATTCATCAAGCGGCAAATCAACTAGAACAAAGAAAAATGGATATTAAACCCAGATTAGGACTGCTTATCATCGGAATCATTCTTCTTGGGGCAAATCTGCGGGCTCCCTTAACATCGGTTGGACCCCTTGTCACTTCGATCCGTGATAACTTGGGGATTTCCAATACATTATCAGGTTCATTAACGACATTGCCTTTGCTTTCCTTCGCTTTATTATCACCGTTTGCACCCAGGATAGCACGGCGTTTTGGAATGGAGCTCACACTTTTCCTTTCCTTGGTATTATTAACGATTGGAATTGGGATACGCTCAGTTGGCGGAGTGCCGACATTGTTCATAGGAACCATTTTAATCGGGTTAGCCATTGCAATAGGCAATGTTTTGTTACCCAGTCTGATTAAACATAACTTTGCCAGGAACATCGGTTTGATGACAGGAACCTATGCTGTTTCCATGAATTTATGCGGCGCAATAGGTTCTGGGATCAGCATTCCCCTTGCTTCTTCATCCGGATTGGGATGGACTGGTGCCCTTGGATGTTGGGGGATTTTATCACTTATTACAGTTTTCTTATGGATGCCGCAATTAAAACGGCCATTCAACTCAGGTAAGGATGTACAAACGGCGCAAAAAGATAAAAAGATTAACTTATGGCGTTCTGGTTTAGCCTGGCAGATTACATTCTTCATGGGTTTGCAATCGTTTATTTTCTATACAGTAATTACCTGGATGCCTGAAATCCTGGAGCAAAAAGGCCTGAATGCTGATGAAGCTGGCTGGATGCTTTCCATCATGCAGCTTGCAGTCATTCCCATAACATTCCTTGTGCCAATTTTAGCTGGGCGCTTACAAAGTCAGCGTCTGTTAGTGGTCCCGCCTGTCATCTTCCTTATATTAGGGATATTCGGAATATTATCCGGAAGCACTCTCTTCATCCCAGTATGCATGATATTGATTGGGATTGGGGTCGGAACCATATTCAGTTTATCGATGATGTTCTTTAGTCTTCGAACACAAAGCACCCATGAAGCGACGGAATTATCAGGAATGGCACAATCATTCGGGTACCTTTTAGCTGCCATTGGACCGGTATTATTCGGATTGCTTCATGACATTACACACAGCTGGACTCTTCCCTTACTGATGTTGGCCGCTATATCGGCACTTATTTTCATTGTTGGAATGCGTGCAGGAAATAATGAATATGTAACGACTCAATAAAGCCAGTAAAGGTATAAAAGGTTAAACGGCAATGGCCCCGGTATTGTACCGGGGCCATTTACATACCAGCCACTGATAGAATTTCGAATAAGTAGAGAGTGGTCTTCGGTTTAAAGTCTTTGGTTTAAATAGAGAAGGAATATATGGCGTTCACGCTTCTCGCTTCGGTCATTTCGCGGCTCCCTTATCTTTAGTAATAATTATCAACCTCAAACTCAGTCAGATAAGAAAGTTTCACCTTCTCCAATTGGAGAAAAAGAAATGACCTAGGCTTAGAAGAGGTAAGTTTATTTGCTGCATATTACGGTTCATTATCATTGGGTAGTACAAAGTGATTCCGATAACTCATTTACATTCTTTGGACCCTCGCTCAATATCCGAATGATGTGCATGCGAAAAAGCCATTGCTTAATGTTGAGCAATGGCATTTGTGTATTTCCTTAACGAGAAATAAAACTGAATATTCAGAAAAAACAGATGTAAACTGTACGCCTTCTTACCTTCAACTATATTGAATTGAAAAAAAATCACCTTCCACTTTTCCTATTTTAAGCATACTTCTTACTTTCCTCATCTTTAAAAAAGCTCTTCATTGCATGGAAAACATCAGCCTTTTGCTTAAGGATATAGTACCTGAATTTTTCATTATCGATGTTCTTATAAGCTGTCATCAATGTCGAATGGCGATTGTATTGATTGACTTCCCCGTATCCGAACATATTGGAAACCTTCATGAGTTCTTCAACAAGCTTAACGCATCGGACGTTATCGGATGTTAGGTTATCACCATCGGAAAAGTGAAACGGATAGATATTAAACTTCGCAGGGTCATATTTATGATCAATAAGTTCTAATGCTTTTCGGTATACGGACGAACAAATCGTACCGCCGCTTTCCCCTTTTGAAAAGAAATCCTCTTCCGGAACGACTTTCGCTTCTGTATGATGGGCAATGAACTCGATTTCCACGGTTTCATATTTTGTCCGCAAGAAACGGTTCATCCAAAAGAAAAAGCTTCGCGCCATATATTTTTCCCATAACCCCATACTTCCGGAAGTATCCATCATTGCCAGTACAACTGCTTTGGAATCAGGTTTCTGAACCTCATTCCAGGTTTTGAATTTAAAATCTTCCTTATAAATAGGGTGAAAACCGGGGTGCCCCCTTAAGGCGTTCCGTTTGAAAGCGGATATCATCGTTTTCTTTTTATCGATATTTCCCATTAGGCCTGTCTTGCGGATGTCGTTGAATTCAATATGTTCAAGAGTGTGCTCCGCATGTTCTTTCTTCTGAAGATTAGGGAGTTCCAGTTGACTGAACAGGGCTTCCTCCAATTCCATCATCGACACTTCGGCTTCATAATAATCCTCGCCGGCCTTGTCACCTGCACCTTGACCCTTACCGGCTCCGGCATCGGACGGTGAGCCATCCCTTGCGACTACATCCCCCACTTTACTGTCTCCATCGCCTTGCCCTACATGTTTGTTCTTATCATAGTTATAACGAATTTTGTATTCATCCAAGGAGCGAATGGGGATCTTGATGACATCCCGGCCATTGGACATTACGATGCTTTCTTCTGAAATTAGATCAGGCAAATTATTCTTGATCGCTTCCTGCACCTTTTCCTGATGACGTTGTTGATCATCATAGCCTTTCCGATGGAGGGTCCAATTTTCCTGTGAGATTACATACTGTTGATTACTCTCTTCCGACATTCTCTTCCCCCCTTAAAAATGTTTGCACGCTTTTCATCATTCCTTCATATAATAAGTTAGTGTGGGAATGCCCACATCATTCCGGTTTTCCATTGAAAAATACAGTGCGAAAAAACGGATGAAAAGAAAAGTATTACTCTATCTTATGCAGCGACGCAGGATAATTTACAACAAAATTAATAATGGATGTTTGCCCATGAACTAGACAAGTCCTGACAGGGGCGTTAGAGGTCCTTTAAGGTTATTTCTAAAAAAGGAATATAACAAAACGTAAAGACCTGATGATTGTCAGGTCTTTACGTTTTGTCATTCATTGGAATATAGGATCGCTTTAAGCCAGAAGTAATAGCTCTGCAAAAAGTTTCCAAGGACATTTTAAAAAAGCAATGGAACAAAACAAAAAGGGTGTCCCAGCAGTTTTTCTGGACACCCCTTTTACACAGATAGAATGATTCTGGTTATGGTATTCGTCAATCCTTCTCTTCCTCTATTTCATGTTGAAATGTACCTGGGCGTTTATCCCACTCTTTCAATTCTTCATTCGTCCTTTGATTTTCCATCTGCTTTCCAAGTTCTTTCATCTCTTCATAATCCTTAGCCATGGAGCTATTTTCCGGTACATGTTCTTTTTTCAGTTCCTCTTTGCTCATTTGCCATCACCTCTACTTATTGATACCCAATATTACCAAATCCGAAACGTAACATATCTAATGGAAATATGGGGTATAGATAAAACATTATGAGCAAATGTAAGGAGGTGCAAGATCTATGCAAACAACTACCCTTTATGTAAAGGAAGCAACGTCAGAAGGCCCTATTTTAAATCTGGAGTCCATACTTTTGAAAACGGAAGGTGTGGAACGTGCGATCATCGATGTTGATGATGGGGAAATTAAGATTGACCATAGCGAAGAAAAACTATCACCGAATCAACTTATTACACTTATTGAACAGTATGGCTTGAATGTAACTAAATAGAAATCAATAGCACCGAGTTTCCTTCATTTAGAAGGGCCCGGTGCTTTGTTGAGTTATAATCTCCCATGCCCACTATAATCACCGTTTTAAAAAGATTCATGATTTCAATAGAAATTCTGGATTTCCTTAATCCACCTTTCATTCATCCAACCTTCCGTAAACGGTAATAAACCCCTGCCCGATTGGGGGCAGGAGCAAAAAACTATGGTTTACCGATTTAACAAGCTGCCCACATAGCGCAGCAAATCATTGGCTGAAGTCGAATTATATCCGTGCTCGTCTATAAGTCTCGTGATGACCTCGTTCACTTTCTTCAGTTGCCTTTCGTCTGGTGTCTTCGTTGAAGTAGTGATCTTAACGACATCCTTCAAATCAGCGAATAGTTTTTTCTGGATCGCTTCCCGTAAACGATCATGGGAATTATAATCAAATCGCTTCCCTTTACGGGCATATGCTGAAATTCGAATCAATATTTCTTCGCGGAATGCTTTTTTTGCATTCTCGGAAATTCCAATTTGCTCTTCTATCGAGCGCATCAATTTTTCATCTGGGTTGATTTCTTCTCCAGTCAATGGATCGCGCAGCCTTGATTTATTGCAGTATGCTTCGACATTATCCAGATAATTATCCATGAGGATTTTCGCCGACTCTTCATATGAATATACAAAAGCTTTTTGCACTTCATTTTTTGCAATGGCATCGTATTCTTTACGTGCCAGTGAAATGAAATTCAAATACCGCTCCCGGAGTTCATTCGTAATGGACGGATGCTGGTCAAGACCTGCTTTTAATGACATAAGTACATCCAATGCATTAATGGACGGATTCTCCTTACGAATGATCGTAGAGGAAATCCGGTTAATTACGTAACGCGGGTCGATTCCGCTCATGCCTTCGTCTTGATATTCTTTTTTCAATTCATTGATGTCTGCGGAATTAAATCCTTCAACATTTTCCCCATCATAAAGCCTCATCTTTTTCACTAAATCGATATCGCCCTTTTTGGGATCTTTCAGGCGGGTCATGATGCTGAAGATTGCCGCCACCCTTAATGTATGCGGGGCTATATGAACATCCGAGACATCACTTTCACGAATCATTTTTTCATAAATCTTCTCTTCCTCGGTAACCTTCAAATTATATGGAATAGGCATGACAATGATACGGGAATGCAATGCTTCATTTTTCTTGTTGGAAATGAACGCTTTATACTCCGTTTCATTCGTATGAGCCACAATGAGTTCATCTGCACTGATCAATGCAAAACGGCCAGCTTTAAAATTCCCCTCTTGTGTCAATGATAGCAAATGCCATAAGAATTTCTCATCACATTTCAGCATCTCCTGGAACTCCATCATCCCGCGGTTCGCCTTGTTCAGCTCGCCATCAAAGCGATAGGCTCGCGGATCTGATTCAGAACCGTATTCGGCAATGGTCGAAAAATCGATGCTGCCCGTCAAATCAGCAATATCCTGTGACTTAGGATCAGAAGGACTGAATGTTCCAATTCCAACACGCTTATCCTCCGAAAGGAAAATACGTTCGACCATGACATCTTCAATCCTGTTTCCATACTCCTGTTCTAACCTCATTACATTCAGCGGCGAAAGATTTCCTTCAATCCTGATGCCATATTCTTCAAAGAAATCATTCCGTAAATACTGCGGAATGAGATGCAGTGGATCTTCATGCATCGGGCATCCTTTTATTGCATAAATCGCACCAGTGTCTTTTAACGAATAATTTTCAAGTCCACGCTTCAGTAAAGAAACGAGTGTGGACTTCCCACCTGACACCGGACCCATGAGAAGCAATATCCGCTTACGGACATCCAGCCGCTTTGCTGCCGGATGGAAATATTCCTCGATGAGCCTTTCCAGTGAATCTTCAAGGCCAAATAACTGACCGCTGAAAAAATTGTATTTCTTTGTCCCATTTACTTCTTCTATCCCTGCATCTCTGATCATGTTGTATACACGTGAATGAGCTGATTGAGCAACTAAAGGCGTTTCTTTCAATATTTCTAAGTACTCTGCGAAGGTGCCTTCCCACTTCAGCTTCTGTTCATCTTCTCTAAATTTTTCGATTTTCTTTAAAATATCCATTAAGGAACCTCCCCCTGTCACTTTCAGAGAATACTTAAATCTATGCTCCAAGTCTGACAAACATGTCAGACTTTAAAAAGTGGACGGGCATTGTTTCGAATCCCCTTGACTCTCCATGTAGCGAAAAGGGCTTAATCATTGAGAATTGATGACAAATATGCTGACAAGAAAATTTGTGTGCACTCCTGCTAAAAATTAGGGTATACTAAGCCTATACTTAAGTGGGACAATATGGGTAAAGGGAGGTCACAACATGGGCACAGTTATTATCGTTGGAGTTGCTGTAACATTTTTAGCCGCTATCTTCACTGCCGGGTATGACGATAAACCAGGTGTGAAATAAAAAATAACAGCCTTTTCTAAAACTCCAAAAAAAGGGACGGCAATGCACATAACCCTGTCAAGTAGACAATAAAAAAAGAGTATTTTTTAAGCTGCGGCCTTTTCTCGATATTCAATTGGGGAAAGGCCGTTGAATTTCTCTTGAAAGCGAGCCGTATTGTAAAA
>NZ_JAGGQV010000029.1:0-7851 GCF_018613135.1 Bacillus sp. ISL-57
AGAGTAGGACGCCGCCAAGCCTTTTGAAAAGATCAGCCATCTGGCTGGTCTTTTTTTGCGTTAAGAACAAATTATGGAGCCCTTTTATTTATATATAGAGCTGTTACATAACCATTGAAAGAGGCTGAAATCGAAAATTGTTCATCCTTTTAAATTTAAACCGTTTCGACCATCTTAACTTAGGATGTAAAGCGATATATTTGTACTGCCTGCTTAGACATTGGGTTATTGAAATTGATTGCAAATAACTGGATAATTGGATGTAAATAAGCAGCAGTACATATATTTTAGCAAAAAAGAAATTTATTCAGAAACTGGTAACTAAAAATGAAGGAAGCCCTTATAAAGGCTAAAATAATTGGTGTCTCTGCAAATAAAAGGTATTCTTTATCTTCTATGAACACTAACAAATCCAAGGTATGGCTGAACCTTTAAGGTAAATGAAATCCAAAATGAGACCTTTGAATTTTAAAATAATGAGTATGAGGAATTTGTTCTATGGTCATTAAGGACTGCTTCATGAGTTTGACACAATTAAATTAGAGCAGTATAATAATCCAGTAGAACGATATACTAAATAAATTTAACTAATTATCTAGTATAAATGTTTAATTCAATCGTTTTTAGTAGAACGATATACTAATTTGGTAGAACGATGTACTAGAATGAAAAGTTAGTAGAACGATGTACTAATTAAGCTGGTTTACTTATTGTTTTATTTAGTACGTAATTATGTTCTTGAATTTATGGTATGGGCAAGGGGGCAACATCTGAAAGGCTTAAGAATCAAATTGCATTTAGATAACTTTTTAAATAGGGGTGTGTTTCATGAAAAATCCATTTATAAAAATGGCCACAGGTTTATATATTAGCTATTTTATTTTAGGCATGATCAATATTATCATCGGATCAAATATGGAAAATTTGTCAAATCAATTAAATACAAGTGCCTCAGGGATAAGTTACTTGGTTTCTGCTATAGGAATCGGTAAGTTAGTTTCCTTGTTTTTCGCGGGTAGACTATCGGATAAATTAGGAAGGAAACCATTTGTCGTTTCAGCATCTTTTATCTACCTGATCTTCCTTATAGGCATACCTTTGGCTCCTAACTATACATTGGCATTTATATTTGCTGTATGTGCTGGTATTGCCAATTCATTTTTGGATGCAGGTACGTATCCTGCACTTATTGAGGCTTTTCAAAAGAAAGCTGGTTCCGCTACCGTATTGGTAAAAGCGTTCGTTTCAATCGGTGCCGCACTTCTTCCATTTATCATGGCGTTCTTTATAGCTAGAGATATGTTTTACGGGTATACATTCTTCTTAATGGCTGCTGTATATCTTGTTAATGGGTTTTTCCTGCTTAAGGTTTCATTCCCGGATCATAAAGCTCAAAGCCAAACTCAGAATGATGAACAAGCTATGCCGGTTCAACAGCAATTCCTCTCAAAACCGAAGTTTGCTCAGGAAGGTTTGGCCGTTATACTATTAGGCTTCACATCAACTGCTTTATTCATGCTGGTTCAAGTCTGGCTCCCGAACTTCGGACAAGATGTATTGGGGTTAACCCAAGCTAAGGCTGTTCAATTGCTTAGTTACTATAGCATTGGCTCCCTTGTTTCTGTCATTTTACTAGCAGTTATATTGAATAAAGTGATTAAGCCCATTACCGTCATGATTATCTATCCGATCATTGCAGCAATATCTTTATTGTCACTCATTTATATCCAACAACCATTTATGACTGTTTTGAGTGCTTTCTTCATTGGGCTTTCAACTGCAGGGGTGTTCCAATTAGCCATGACGATAATAACAGAATTCTTCCCAGCCAATAAAGGGACGATCACTTCATATGTAAACATTGCAGCCAGTTCAGCCTTTATCATCATACCTTTCGTTACAGGTATCATTTCCAAGAGCGCTGGCTTAACTGCAGTCTTCTTATTTGATGTGGCAATTGCGGCAGTTAGCATTTTATTGGCCGTATTTGTTGCCTATCGATATAAAAAGGTAATTATGGTTTCCAATTAAACGGACTAGCCGAACATCAGTGGGGCATGAATCTCCACTGATGATAATGATAAAAGGGGGAAGAATCCATGCAAACAATCACGATCAAAGACGTAACGATCGGAGAAGGGGTTCCAAAGATCATCGTTCCTCTTATGGGGACAACTGAAGAAGAACTGCTTAAAGAAGTTGAAACGGTAAATGCGCTAGAGCCGGATATCATTGAATGGCGAGTAGATGTCTATGAACATGTTGAAAGCTTAGAAGCCGTTTCGGATATGATTTCTAAACTTAGAAATGCTGTACCCAATACTTTGCTGCTTTTCACTTTTAGAAGCCATAAAGAAGGTGGGAACAAGGAAATCAGCGATGATTATTATTTCCAACTTCTTCATGCTGCGATTGGAACGAAGAATATTGATCTTGTCGATGTGGAGTTGTTTTTTGAGGAATCATCAGTGAAGGAGACTGTAAAGATAGCTGAGGAAAATGGCGTATGCGTAGTGATGTGTAACCATGACTTCGATAAGACACCAGCAAAAGAAGAAATCATTTACCGTTTGCGTAAAATGCAGGAATTTGGCGCACATATTCCAAAAATCGCTGTAATGCCCCAAACGGTTGGTGACTTACTCGTTTTATTAGATGCAACTTACACGATGAAAACAAAGTATGCCGATCGTCCTTTCATTACGATGTCAATGTCCGGCACAGGCCTGGTCAGTCGATTATCAGGTGCGGTGTTTGGATCTGCTTGTACATTCGGTGCCGGAAAAGAAGCATCTGCCCCAGGACAAATTCCTGTTACTCAATTAAGAGATGTATTGGAGATCATTGATCAACATATTTAACTCATAATTTCTTCCAAGAAGGAATTTATATAAAGTTTAAAAAATCAGGAGGAATATAACATGGAAAATCTAGGACGAATTAATGGAAAAACAGAATTAGTAGGATTGCTGGCAACACCTATCGGACATTCTTTATCACCTGCCATGCATAATTTAGCTTTCGATAAATTAGGCTTGAATTGCGCCTATTTAGCATTTGAGGTTGGAAATGAACAGTTGGAAGATGCAGTCAAAGGGATGCGCGCATTAAATGTAAAAGGATTTAACGTATCCATGCCTAATAAAATGAAGATCCTTCCATATCTCGATGATTTGGCGGACAGTGCTAAATTTTCTGGGGCCGTTAATACAGTTGTCAATGTCGATGGAAAGTTCGTAGGGCATAGTACCGATGGAATGGGATATACTCGGAACCTAAAAGAACATGGCATAGATATTAAAGGTAAGAAAATGACTCTTATCGGTTCTGGTGGGGCTGCTACTCCAATTGCCATTCAATCTGCGCTGGAAGGAGTGGCTGAAATAAGCATTTTTGCTCGTGATGATGCTTTCTTCCCGCAAGCAGAAGAGAATGTACGAATCATCAATGAAGATATGAAGCACTTAAATGTGAAAGCCAAAGTATACCCTCTTGAAAATGTTGAACAATTAAAGGCTGAAATCGCAACTAGTGATATTTTGGCAAATGGAACCGGCGTTGGCATGAAACCACTTGAAGGCTTAAGTGTCATTCAAGACGAGTCAATGCTGCGTCCAGATTTAATCGTAACGGATGTTGTTTACATCCCACGTAAATCTAAACTAATGGAACAAGCCGAGGCTGCTGGTGCTACAGCTATTAATGGTCTTGGGATGATGCTTTGGCAAGGTGCATTGGCCTTTGAATTATGGACAGGCCAACAGATGCCTGTTGATTACATCAAAGAGCAATTGTTTGCAGAATAATATGATTTCACTCTTGGAATTGTTCTCCAAATAGAGGTATTTTTTTCATACTCGATGTGCATCATTTGTTAAATGATTAAAAAAATTGGGTGCACCAAACCCTCGGAGCTAAGAAATGCAGGGAGTGAAATCCCTTGTTTTTCTTAGCGTTTTTTTTTGAAAAGTGGTTTTCATGTAAATGGATAATATAAAGGGGAGACTTTAATGTAATTACATGGTGAATTAAAGTGTTATATGGGAGAAACACTACGCGATTTATTATAGGGGTGTAATAATGAAAAATCAGTATTTTAAAGCGGCATCTGGCATGTATATTAACTATTTTCTGCTGGGGATGGTTAATATAATTCTCGCCTCAAATATGCCCTCTTTAACAGAACAATGGGATACGGACTCTACTGGCATTAGTTATCTTATTGCAGCAATAGGAATAGGCAGATTACTCACGTATGGTCTCTCGGGAGTATTATCAGATAAATTTGGAAGAAAACCATTAATCTTGGTTTCTTCGGTTATAATGGGCGTTTTTTTAATTGGGATTCCATTTTCCCCCACATATGAAATGGCTTTTGTATTTGCCTTACTTGCGGGAATTTCCAACTCAGCCATGGATGCCGGTACATATCCGGCGCTAACTGAAATGTTTCCAGAATCTGCGGGTTCCGCGAGTGTTATGGTTAAGGCTTTTGGCTCACTTGGTGCTACAATCCTGCCATTCATCATCTTGTTTCTTACTGCGAACCAATTATTTTACGGGTTTGCCTTTTTAGTACCGGCTGTCATCTATTTCATGAATATGTTTTTGGTGTTGTCCGCTTCATTTCCAAGCAAATCCGAAGCTGTCAGTCAAGAGGGGGATTTGCATAGTAACAGGTTCATAACAGAACCTAAATTTTGGAGTGAAGGAGTCGCGCTAATCATAATTGGGTTTACATCAACTGCGTTATTTACAGTTTCGCAAATCTGGTTACCGAGTTTCGGCCAGGAAGTTGCAGGGATGCCATCTTCAAGTGCAATTAAATTATTGAGCTATTATAGTGTTGGATCACTGATTTCCGTCTTGCTATTATCCATCTTATTAAACAAATGGATTAAGCCTGCGACGGTGATATTGATTTATCCAATGATTACTTTACTTACGGTAATCATCATATTAACGATTCATTCGCCTATTGTCTTAAGTGTTAGCTCCTTTTTCCTTGGAGCCTCGACAGCTGGTATCTTTCAATTAACCATTGCAATAATGACTGAACTTTTCTGGAGAAAAAAAGGAACTGTAACAGGGATCGTTGCGACGGCATCCAGTTTGGCCAGCGTCATTTTACCAATTGCAACGGGCTTGATCGCTAAGAGTGGGGATATATCCCATATATTTCTTTTTGATTGCTTTATTGCTACTATAGGAATCCTGGCTGCAGCTTTTGTATATTACCGGTATAAGAAATTGACACAGCACCAGACCATATTTAACCATGGCTAAAAATATTGAAGGATTTACTTAAAACTCCATCTTCCGGAACTAGGATGGTGTTTTTTTTTGGGGACTAATGAATAGTTGATAAAGATGTTTTGACGTGATTAATGATCGTTGAGATTCCCATGTTCCAAAAGCAAGGGTGTAATAATGACAGTAACTATATTATTATTATAGTAAGAACATGATAATAATAAGTACATCAAAAATACATTCAAGATGGTGATTGAACTATGAAACAATCCAAAAAAGGGCGGGTCACGCTGCAACAGGTAGCAAAACATGCTGGGGTATCTACATCCACTGCTTCCCTTATCGTTCGCAATAACCCTCGAATATCGGAAGCGACGCGAAAAAAGGTACTAAAATCCATGCATGAATTGGGTTATGTTTACGATAGGATTGCAGCAAACCTAAGGTCGCAGAGTTCTGATACTGTAGGAATCATTATTACCGACATATCAAATACCTTTTTTTCTGAATTCCTGATAGGCGTTCACGATGCATTGGATGAGGTCGGTTATACAGTGTTGCTGGGGACTACATTCGACTCGGTTGCCAAGCAAGATCATCTCCTTTCAACCATGATGGAACACAGGGTGGGTGGCCTGATTCTTTGTCCTGTCTCTGAAAGCTCACAAGATACAATTGAACGGTTAAATGAAATTGACACGCCGATGGTGCTTGCTGTCAGGGAACTGCCTGGAGTGAATAGCGACTATGTAGGCATAGACTATCCAGAAGGAGCCAGGATCGCTGTTGATCATCTCCTTGGAAAGGGGCATAAAAGAATTGCGCTCCTTGGTGGCATAAAGGAATCTTCTACTTGGATCGAGAGAATGGAGGGATACCGTGAAGCTCTTTCAAGAGCGGGGTTGGAAGTGGATGAATCATTGGTGATAGATAGTGCCCCTACACGGGAGGGAGGGCTTGAGGCTGTTTTGAAAGTACTTGAGAATCCTAATCCGCCTACCGCGATCTTTTGCTTTAGCGACTTAATTGCTTTTGGTGTTATGCAAGGATTAATGATGAAAGGAATTACTCCTGGAAAAGATATGGATATCGTTGGGTTCGATAACGTTCCAGTCGCGGAAATCTATCACCCTCCGTTAACGACCATTTCCTCATTCCCTAGACGTATTGGGAAAGAGGCAGCGAATCTCCTGTATCAGCAAATGGAGAAAATAGAACGTGAACAACAGCGAATCATATTGAATCCAGAACTGATTATAAGAGAGTCTTCCTAAAAAAGAAAAATAAAAAGGTGATTAGTTCACAGGAGGTTAGGTACCGCTGTGCCCTTTTCATCTTTTCTATTATTCTTTTATTGGGAACATTGATTACATAACAAAAAGGTTTGCTTTACTTAAGCGGTTCATATATATCCCAGGCCACTTTCAATGAATCGACTATAAAGTCTGCCACTTCATCAACATCTAGTTCATTGGTATTCACTTTTGAATGATGGTAGGAGTATATTTCCTGTCTCGTGTAAAAGAGTTCTTCAATTTCCTCAAGGGACCGGCTTTGTAAAACTGGTCTACTATCAATAAGCAAGCCTATTCTCTCTTTCCAGTATTCCCAAGATAAGTCCAGGTAAAAGACAATGCAATTGGATAAACAGATGTTCCTGATATCCTCTTGTAAAAATGCCCCGCCTCCAACTGAGATGATTTTCAATTGTTGTTGGCTAAGGCTTTCAATCACACTTTTTTCTTTTTCGCGAAATGCTTTTTCCCCAAACTTCTTGAAGATTTCGGTAGTGGGCATATTGAATTCCTTTTCAATTTCTTGATCTATATCAATAAAGTCCCTATATAATTTCCTGGCTACTTTCTGTCCGATCGTCGTCTTTCCTACCCCCATAAAGCCAATAAAAACGATACTTTGCATCCTCAAAGATGTGTTTTTATTAATCATTTATAAAACCCTCTCCCAACTATTTTTTGATGATTAAAAGTCTCTCCTGAAATTTTTAAAATATATTTATTATAGTATAAGTAAGTAAAATTGTAAAAAAATTTTTTAATATTTGGATAATGGAACCCTGTGTTTTAGCGGTTTAATGTTTAATAAGTCTACCCGTAAGGAGCAATCAGTTTTCAGTATTCAATTGAAGCAACTAATTATTCGGTTCCTCATCTATTTAAGTTGTTATTGCCATAACCTATCACTTGAATGGTTTATGGATTTTGCCACAGGCATTACTTAGTTGAAGGGGAAGCGGTAGTTCAAATGGTTGGGATAAATGATTTTCCTGGATTATATGTTTTAAGAGGAAGACAAGGTGTGACAGGCACATTAATTCCTTCATATAAGTGATTAATTCATTTGAAAAGAAAATGTATGAAATGGGTTGACTTAATGATGGGAAAGGATTAATATAAATAAGCACCAACTAAGACAAACGCAAAACTTCATCGCTTTTGGCAGTTTGCTGAAAGAAATAATAACTATTGACTTCTTACTATGAAAATGATAAGATGAAATGGTCGCTGGAAAACACAGCGATTTAAAATAAGTTAAAAACTTCGTAGAAGTTGACAACTAATCAATAAGGTGTTATGATGA
>NZ_JAGGQV010000030.1:0-49334 GCF_018613135.1 Bacillus sp. ISL-57
GCTCCCGCTTCTGATGTCGTAAAGTCGTGGCTATGGGCTCCCGCTTCTGATGTCGTAAAGTCGTGGCTATGGGCTCCCGCCTCAGATGTCGTAAAGTTGTGGGTATGTTCCCCTGCTGGAGATGTGGTATAAATGCCGGAAGTGTTATTGGCTGCTGCTTGATTCCCGCCTGCCGGTTTATTAGTGGTTGTGTCGCCACGATCAACGTATTGGTGTGAATGTATTCCAGAGGGATTTGTCATCCCTGTATGCGTGTGACTTCCAGCTACATTCGTTGTTCCCGTATGCGTGTGGCTTCCAGCTACATTCGTTGTTCCCGTATGCGTATGGTCTCCAGCTACATTCGTTGTTCCCGTATGCACATGGTTTCCTGCTACATTCGTTGTTCCCGTATGCGTGTGGTCTCCACCCACATCCGTCATACCCGTATGCGTATGATTTCCTGCTACATTCGTTGCTCCCGTATGCGTGTGGTCTCCAGCCACATCTGTCGTACCCATATGTGTGTGGTCTCCAGCTACATTCGTTGTTCCCGTATGCGTGTGGCTTCCATTCACATCCGTCGTACCCATATGTGTGTGGTCTCCAGCCTCAGCCGTGTTTCCGGTATGACTATGGGGAGCAAGTTGGGATTTGTCTAGTTTTATTCTTTTATGCCCTCCCCTATCGCCAATTTCCGAATTTTCAGCTGTTCCCAGAACAAAGCGCTCCCTCAAATCCGGCGTTCCTTTCGTTCCATCACATAACAACCATCCTGTTGGAATATTCTTAATGGATCCGCTCCACATTACGATAACCCCACTCGGGATTCGTTCATGATTTGTCAATGTTACCCTCTCCTGAAAGCAATAAATTTTACTATATTTTATGCTAGGTAACACCTTTAGAGCTGGACTTTTTTGGTGAAATAAATAGATTGTTTATTATGGAGCATGAACACTTGGAGACGCCTATCCCTACCATAAGTGGGTGTAGGAGTAATGGAGATTCAGCGGGTTTAGGGCATACAGACATCTACATTCCAATGCACCTTTTTACGTCCCTTATTTTCTTCCAATCACTTTCAGGAGTAAAAAAACAAGGATGTAAAATCGAAAATATAAACAGTCTCCTTCTACATTTTTTAAAATGATCTTTGTAATTTGCAAGAACATGAATACCCACACTGGATACTATTAAATCGTAAACTTCTAAAGAAAAAAAAGGACTTTTATCTTAAAAATCAGGTAGAAAAATCTTTTTATATGTATGGTAACACATAAAAAAGCACCTGTTTAAGGTGCTAAGCTTATAACGTTTTATAAATTTGATTTTATAGACCAATTAGAGATTGCTTAGTATTTGTCAACTAGCGTAGGTTGCTACTCGCGGGGATCTAGCTGCCTTCCTTAATTTACTTAGAAGGCTCCCATTCACCTATAAAAAACGCTATCAGTGTTTAGCCTGCTTGGTCTTGACTACCCTACGAGACATATGTATCCCTTGCCTTGGGGCCTCCTTTTGTCTTAGGCCTTAGCCTTGTTCTCTTTGACTGCTTCTAGGTCTTGTTGTAATGTTCGAGTGATCACAGGTCGCTACTCGAGGCACTTTAGCTGCCTTCAGTACTATCCTAGGTTGTCCCTCATTCACCCCTTTATATATCTTTAGTTCTGAATGGTATGTTCTTCTCAACACATACGCTTTCATTCAAAAGAGATATGGTTCGTCTACTTCCCCATACTCAATACCCCATAAATGTCTTCAATCAAGTTTTTAACTCAATCAACCAGGCTTCCTATCTGAATTCCTTGTTGAAAAACTCAATTGGTCATAATTTTCACCAATGTTTTTACTACATCTTTTAGAACCTTCTAATTTTGTCGATAACTACTCGGAATTTGTAATTATTTCTCGGGAAATTGTTGAAATTTGAAAATAGTGATCCTGAATAGTTGAACAAAGGAATTTCTACTATTGATTTGATTGCCTAGGTTTAAATCGTTATTAACACCACAATATCGTATAAGAGACTAAAAAAAAGTAATGAAACCTTTTTCTTATTGAAGTAATATTTCTTAATGGATTTTTGTTGTTCAGTTTTAAGCTATGACATATCGTTTGTCAGTTAGTTGTTCATTTCACGCGTAGCTGCGAGTTTATTGGTTGAAAAATTTAGCTCTCTTTTAATTGAATGAAAACATGGGTTAAAATATCATATGTATCGGGTATCGCTATCTCTGTTTCTGGTTCCTTCTGATTTTTCCTTTTCTTGATACAAAGGTCTTTAGCTCTATCGTTTAGAGGGGCAGCCCGTATCGCGTAGCGCATTACGCGTTTCGATGTCGGATTGAACGAAGGTATAAAACTTCCATATTTAAACAACGGTTATACATTTCGCTCTAAGTTTTAAACATACTTTCGAACATAGATTTTGCATTTCCACTTCTTTGCCACTTCTTTTGAAGAGGATGCTCATTTATACCGATGTAAATCCTGTTGCATATCGGACTTCCCTTTCTATTTAAAGATGAAGGTTCTGTGGACTTATTTTCATGTTATATCGCCCAGCGATACGTAACATGGTAAAAACCGATAAGCCCTTTTATTGAGGAATACTATTAAGGATATGAATCTTGCGGAGCTGGGAAACCGTTGTTTTAGCTGAGATATATCGTTTGTCAGTGAACGTTCATTTCACGCGTAGCCCTGAGTTCATTGATTAAAACATTAAAGTCTCTTTTATTTGTTTGGAATTAAGGGTTAAGTTGTCATATATATCGGTTTTCGCTATCTCTGTTTCATTAGATTCATTTAATCTATCTTTTTGTAGATATGGCCTTTAGCTGTACCCTCTAGTAACTTGTCCGTATCGCTTAACGCTATCTGCGCTTCGATGTCAGATTGAATAAAGATAGGCAACCATCATCTTTAAAAACATAGCCAGTGGGTATTGCATCACATTCTTCTTCTACTTCCTTAGAAAGGAATACACGTTCATTCGGATGTATATCATGTTTGTATATTGAATTCCACTTTTCTATTAAACCTAAAGGTTTCGAACTTATTTGTAAGTTATATCGCCCAGCGATATGAAACACCAAAAAAATGCCGATCAATTCCTGTCTGGAGCGACTATAGTAAGGATGACACTTGTTTTGGAATACAAGTTCTCAACCGGCTCAACTCTCATTTTATTAAACTGCCTTTTTTGCTTGCGTCAAATTTTGCATTTTATTTTAGATGCATATCAAATATTCTTTCTTCATTCTGTTTTTCAGCTACGTAAATCATATTTGTCACTATGAATTTTTTATTTGTGGATTCGCATCTCAATGCTTTATCCATCATTATTTATTAAAAAAATATTTATCAAATGTTTCTACATCAATAATTCGCTTCCATAAATCAATACACTGCTAGACAAAAAACCTTAACAGGCACCTTATTTTCTGAATATGGAGAAAAGCCCCCGCCATTTTTCGGAACGTTTTTGTATAGTCACTTCTAAACGTCTATTAAATTCATTTTGTGAACTCCATTCTTTTTTCTGTTCGTCCCGCATATTTTGTATTTCTTTTTGTAAGAGTTCACTTTTTTGTTTTTCTTGTTCCAGCAATTTTTCGTAATGGGCATTTTGTTGTTCAGTTAATTGTTCAATTTTAGCATTAGTTCTTTGCGCTGAATTTCCAATACTAGAACTTATAACATGATGATCCTGCTGGAGCCGGGAAACCTTTGTTTTAAGCTCTGACATATCGTTTGTCAGTTGGACATTCATTTCACGTGTGGCTGCGAGTTCATTAGCTAAAAACATTAGGGCCTCGTTTAATTGATTGGGGTCGCGGGACAAATTTTCATATGTATCGGGTAGCGCTACCTGTGTTTCATTGGATCCTTCTAATCTTTCTTTTTGTTGATATACCAGGTCTTTCGCTGTATCGTCTAGGGGCTTGTCCGTATCGCGTAGCGCTATAAGCGCTCCGATGTCAGATTTAACAAAGATACGTCGATCTCCATCTTTCAAAAACTCATATCCATTCCGCTCTAAGATTTGACCATACTTTCGAACAGTTGGAGTTGCAATCCCCACTTCTTCTGCCACTTCCTTGGAAGAGAAAGCTCGTTCATTCAGTTGAATATCACGTCGCATATCGGACCTCTTTTCTATAACTAGTTGTATGTGTAGTCTACCTGACCTTAAATTTTCTGTCTAGATAAGTATAGCCCATCCAGAAGCCATTAGGGATAGCGATATGATTTCCTCTTCCTTTCTTCTGTTTCCATAAAGGATTAGATCATCTATTCGCTTATCTTCCTTCTCTTGCATAGCCTCTATCTACCCTTATCCATTGTGGATGTTACATCTGGTTGGGCCTGGCGCGTGGTCCCTTGCCTTTAAAAAACTGGCCAGCCCACTACTAATATAGCCCGTAACGTTCGATGATTTCCATCACTAGATACATGATATTCTATCATCGCAGGCTTTCTAGAATAACTAAGTTTGGACCGATTCTATTATTTTCCCACTAAAAAAAGCTCGACCCAAATGGCACATTATATGCCTTTGGGTCAGCTCATTCTTTCATTATTTCATCAGCTTTGCAACTGGCTTCGAAAGAAACAACAATACAATACCTAAACCAATTGTTACAAAACCAATCACACTGAAGATTTCCAGGTAACCTAAAGACTGCGTATATGCAGCTAATTGTCCAGCTACCATATTGGCCACTGCGGAACTTGCCAGCCATACTCCCATCAGAAGTGAGGCAAGCTTGATTGGAGCAATTTTACTTACCATTGACAAACCAACTGGTGAAATCATTAGTTCGGCTAATGTATGAAGGAAATACGTTACAATCATGAACAGGATGTTCACTTTCAGGGCTGTATCGTTTCCTGTGTACATGACGGCAGGAAGCAGTACTAAGAAACCTAAACCAACAGTGACTAAACCGAGAGCCATTTTCGTTGGGGTTTTTAAGTCACCACGTTTTGAGCTGCCAAGCTTGTACCATAAAGCAGACATAATTGGCGCTAAAATCACGATGAATAATGGGTTCAATGATTGGAACCAGGCAGTTGGAACCTCAAAGCCAAATACATTCCGATCAATTTGGTCATTAGCATACAATGTCAATGAACTCCCTGCTTGCTCGAAAGCGGCCCAGAACGCAATGACGAAGACTGCCAAAATCACGATTGCCGTTGTACGTTTTTGTTCTCTTTTCGTTAACGGTGCAGCTGATTTTTTACCAGCTGTAACATCCGGTTTGCCAGTAGGTTCTTTACCGATATCACCTAAATAGCGATTGCCTAATAAATTGAAAACCAACTGTCCTACAATCATGCCAATTGCTGCTGTCAAGAACCCATATTTATAGCTCATAAGCCCGACCACTAACGGTGCGAAAAAAGCGCCAACGTTAATACCCATATAGAAGATGGTAAAAGCCCCATCACGACGCGGATCATTGTCTTCATAAAGATCACCAACAATTGTCGAGATGTTTGGCTTGAAGAAACCATTACCGATAATCAATAAACCAAGACCAATGTAAAGCGCTGTCAAACTCTGACTTGCGAATAGCGAAAAGTTACCAAGCGCCATTAAAATACCGCCAATCGTGATCGCCAATCTTCTGCCTATGAAACGGTCAGTCAAGTATCCGCCAATCATTGGCGTAATATAAACGGCACCAGTAAAGAATCCGTATATGCCCATTGCCGCAGATTTGTCGACTCCAAGCCCGCCGTTTACAACCGTTGCCGTTAGGTAAAGAACAAGGATTGCCCTCATTCCGTAGTAGCTGAAGCGCTCCCATGCCTCAGTAGCGAACAGCATATACAGTCCTGGAGGATGCTTTTTCCTGGACTGGTTTGGCTGCTGAACTTCTTCTTTTAATAGTGCTTGCATAATAAAGTCCTCCTCAATATGGTTAACCACCAATCGTTACATTCACAAAATAATTGCATGGTCTTTATTTAATAGACAATTGATTGGTACAATGATGGCCACTCATGCCATCCAACTCACCATCGGTAAGCGTTTACATTTTCAAACTTTACACTGGTGCAAAAAGAATCTGATATCAAAATCTACATGAGCATTAACTTATAAATTCATTCATTTAACTTGAAGACATTCAATGAAGGCATTTATATTAGAATCTTTAGTGTTGTAAAATAATTTTATATTATCAGAATATATAAAAATACAGAAAAAAAAGAGAAAAAGTCTTGTTGCATTAACGGTCTGTGCAGCAACGGCGCTCCCCCCTTCATAATAAAAAAAAACTGCCTTGTATTAAGGCAGTTTCAGACTGTTGACAAACTCGATTTTAGTTAAGATGGCCTACATTTTTTTGAGAGATTAAAAATATGAACGTTGATTTTCACTCCAGGCACTCGCTTTCCGCGGGGGTCCGGGAGCCTCCTCGGCGCTCTTGGCGCCTGTGGGGTCTCCCTTCGACGCGTTTTTCCCGCAGGAGTCTCGTACCTTCCGTTCCAATAAATTTGTTGAAATATCAATTGGAAACCCTTTTGTTTACAAACTCAAACTGCCTTGTATTAAGGCAGTTTATTAATCAACAATCCATTGATATAAATTTTTCGGTCTTCCTATTTTTTGATAACTCACAATGGTTTCCACTTTTCCTTCATCAAGTAAGTGCATAATATATCGATAGACGGTCGGATAAGCCAAACCAACTTCTTTAGAAATTGTATCAACAGAAAAAGGTTCACGATTAGATTGTAGAAAATCACTAACGTGACTAAGTGTTCTCTTACTAATTCCCTTTGTTACAAAAACATCCTTTTCTTCACTGGATTTTTGCTGCGGAGCTGATTGAGTTAATTTTGCAAGGCGAGCATGCAGTTGAATTCTTGAAATCAAATCAGGTGCTTTTACTGGCTTTAAGGCAAAATCCGTTGCGCCTGCTTCAAGAAAGCGATCAGCGATTTCCTGTCGTTCATCGACTGTTAATACAAGAATCGGAACATCAGCATTAAGTTTACGAAGCTCACCCACTGTTTTTATTCCGTCCATTTCCGGCATATGATAATCAACTAAAACAACACCCGCCCCTTCTTCTGCAAATACATTTAACCCTTCTTTTCCGTTGTTAGCCGTATTTACATTCCAGCCGGCAAATTCACAAATTTCACTTAGCATATATTGAATTGATGCATCATCATCAATGACTAAAATGTTCACCTTGACACACTCCTCTCAGCAAGTTTAATCCAAATTATTGTCCCGTGCCCAAGCTTGCTGTCAACTTCTAAAGAGGCACCATGTCCTTCAGCAACTTGTCGTACGAAAGCTAATCCCATCCCTGGATGAGATTTCGTACTGAACCCAGCTTTCCATATTTTCTCCTGATCTTTAGGTGAAATCCCTTTCCCGTTATCTGATACCCCCAACCAAAGTTCATTTTCATAGGTTTTAACCTTAAGCAGAATCTTTCCATCTTCCACTCCATTCACTGCATCGTAGGCATTGTCAATTAAATTCACCAATGCCCTTGTCATTCGGATTTTATTAATGAAAATTTTAATTTCAGGATCTGTTTGAAAGTCTACCTTCAGATTAAGATTTGTCCCGCTCAGTCTGCTTGCTTCAACATATTCAACTAAATCTTTTATACGGCACCAATGTTTTTTATCATCATATAAAATCTCGGAAATCATGTCGCTAACGGATTGAATCGATGATGAAATCCTTTGACAATATTCCTTAATTTTAGAATCGTCCACTTTCAAACTAATTAAAGAATTCAGCCCCTCAATTGCTGTAAGAGGCGTTTTTAAATCATGGACCAGATATAATGCTTCCCTTCCTGATCTTGACTGCATTGCTTCCAACTGCGCATAATGAAGCTCTTGCTTTATCCGCCACTTTTGTTCAGCCAATGAAAAATACACAGCTAAAATAACAGCATTAATAACAAAAATTAAACACAAAGTTAAACTGTACAATGTTAAAGATTGCTCAAATCCAATTTGAACCGCTATATCCTTTAATTCCTTTGAAATCGACCCTTGTCCAAATCCATATTTAGACAAAGAAGGAATCTCATTCAGCCATTCGATCCCAAAGATTAATTGAGAACAAATAATCGTTTTAATAAAGGGCTTTAGCCTATCCTTTTCAAAGGCTTGCAATAATAAGATGGCTAACAACAATAACAACGCATATGCGCTAAATGAATATGTTAAAGAATAATAAGCATTTATCACGATATAGTCGAGGGGAATAACAATAAGAGGAATGACGATTTTTAACCATGGACGGTTTAAACGAACAGCGATTTCGTCCCCCAACAGCAGTGCACCAATATAATGAAACAAAGCTAAAACTGTATTTAAAGAAATTAACAAAAAAACGGCAAGCATTAGCTTATTTCCCGTTTCTTCACCTTCCCTTAATGAAATAAGCAAATCAGTAAGACCTATTTCGTCAGGACCCAACCACGACAGTAAGAATACCCCGAATAAAATTACGCCAATTTTCATCCATATTGTCCAAGACTTCATAAGACCAGCCATCATAATCATTTCACCTTTGATAGATTATTTGCTTAGAATAGAATGATAAAAAAATTTTCCCTATGTATTTAAAGTTATGTATACCCTTCCATATTCCATAATCTCATTATACGTAATTCATCGTCATTATGAAAATTATAAAAAAATGGGTTCTGGCGCAAAGATTCGATTTATCTTGCAAGTAATATCTAAATCTTGAACAAAGCATTATGTACTTGAATTGTTTTGTAACGTCATTTTTAACTGAGGTTTTATATCATTCACGGATGGCTAATATCCTATAGGTATGTCCCGTTTCAACGACCTAAGTTTTTCAAAAAAATTGCGCGTTCTGGGGTAAGAAATGCGCTCTAAGAGCCGGTGCCTTTGCATTAGGAAGATAATCGAAGGTAAACAAGAAATAATAAAAATTAATATACTTATCCCAAGCCTTCTCAATCAATAGAGGAAGGCTTTTTCGATGTCGCTAGGAAAACAAATTTATAGTAAATTTTATTTGTCAAATGGTAGAGAATACTACTGCTGATTGGCATGATCTTTTTTAAAATGAAAGAGATTTGCGTTGTGTACAATCTCTGTTATATAGTTCATGGTGATTTTTGCAGCCGTTTGAAAATCGTAGCTTTTGCGATTATTTAAAACATTTGTAAACATTCCCTGCCATACTAAAATGGTCAATTCATTAATCGCATCAACGTTTTCCTCTTTAATGTAGCCCTCTCTTAATGCAATTTCTAAAAAGGATCGGCCTCTTTTTGACACATTACGTTCGAATAGGATAGTCTTTAATTCTTCAGGAATGTTAATCAAATCAGACGGATAGATTTTATAATAGTCTTCAAGCAGCTTTTCAGGTTGATCGGCTAGGTCCATAATAAAAACCGCATGGAAAATTTGTGGTTGCTGAAAAGAGTGATTACAAAAACATTCCCATGCTAATAAGTACTTTTCAATTGGATCTTTTCCTTTTTCAATATAAACAGCTACCTCATCTGTGTAGCATTTCAAGAATTTCATTGAAGCGAAAAAAATCAAATGGGAGACCTCAGAAAAATAGTTATAAATGGTTGCGCTATTATAGCCCGCTTTATCCGCAACTTTCCTTATTGTTACATTCTCTAAACCTTCTTCTTCGATAATTTCAGCTGTTGCGTCCACAAAGTATTTCCACATGCGGCCCATTTGTATTTCTTTTTTTTTCATATCTATTCCCCTCACATTTTTAAAAGGATATAGGTCCATTTCAATCACTGAACCCTATAAAACAAAGCTTTCTGTATTCTTATCTATATATTATAGCGGCATGCTAATCAATAAAGTGCTGATGGATAAATTATACCAAACTATGGCATGGAAGCCGAAAGAACATTAGCCCACTATAGAAACGTATAAAAATAAAAAGCTGGCAAAAAACAAAACGTTTATCGCCAGCCTCTTTACATTTTTGGGGATCTATAAGAAAACCTCATTATTCTATCACTTGGCAACCTTTTAATCCTCTTGTTTTTGCTAACTTGCTTTCATTTCTCTCTTCAGATGCGCAATCTCTTTTCGTTTTTCTTTCGTTACTCTTTGCCAAATTATAGCCGTAATCAACCCAACAATCGTCAAGCCCAATAAAATCGTAAATAATACCTTATAACCTTCAGTACCACTCCAGTGGTCCAAACAAGCACCTGCAACAATTGGCATAAAGATTTCTCCGCTATACCCAATAATCATCAAGGGCATGGCAACTGTTCCTGTTGTTTCGACAGGATAGTCTCCTTCCACCAAAATAGCGAAGTGCGTTGCCTGTAATGCATACATTGATATATAAATAATCGCTATGAAAACTAACAGTAATAAGATGAAAGAAGGCTTTCCAGGTAATACGATGAGAGCAGCTAAACCGATTGCCAGAACACAATAGCCAATTATGACCATATTCGAAATACCAATTCGATCCCCGATAATGCCAGAGCCAAAACTTCCGATTGGGCGACAATATTGTGAAAAGTAACCCAAAGCAGCGGCAATTATTGTTGAAGCACCAAAGGCGGCCGTTGCATAAGGCGTAATATAATAGAAACTATTAATCATTGCATAAGACGTTAAAATAAGAATGGCTGCCAACCAGGTTGTTGGCATTTTGAGAATCCTCAAAAGTATTGCCCAATCAAATTTTTTATCTGCCTTTTCTTTTATTTCGTCACTACTGTTGTTACCATCCGGTTCCTTATAAAGTAACATAATCATAAACCCTAAAAGAATACACATCACGGAATAGAAAATAATCACAGAAGACAATGCCAGCTTGTCACTCAGTTGCTTTGCTAAAAAGGCGAAGAGTCCTAATACCAAAGCAGATTCGATAACTTTGGCAGCACCGCGTCCGCCTTCAAAAAAGCCGAATGCTTTTCCTTGTTCATTTTCAGATGCTAACGAACGGACGGCTTTTATTAACGCTACCCAAAATGTCATGATGGATGTTATACCCCAAGCTGCATAGATTAGCAGCAACACAGGGTAAGGGGGATACAATAGTAAAGCAAAGCCTAGAATCCCTGTCGCAAATAAGGATATGGATAACAAGTGCTTCGTTCTCCATCGATCTGCCACATACCCTCCAAAGATATAGGAAATTAAACAGCAAACTCCATATGCACTGCCAAGCGTACCCATTTGAGTATTGGTCAAGTGAAAGGCATTTAAGAATACATCATAATAATAGTTTCGAAAATAAGGCAATGTATAAATCATTTCACCTGCAATGATTAAAATGACTAGAGTAGGTATATTTTTTCTTAATTTCCCTTTCATCTCTTTTCCCTCCAATCCCTGGCTTTTTAAAGTCCTGAACGCTCAATCTTTTGATCCCAATTCTTATGAAATGCCGGTCGGCCGTTTTCTTTAACATCCATTTCCCCAACAATCATAAAGTTTTCTGCATCAGAAGTTTGGGTAACGGTAATGTCAGCGTCAATCCACCAACCCTCACGGCCAATCCTCATTTTTTGATAAATTGTATATTTCGCGGAAAGAGGATTAGCATTACTTAATGTCAACTCTCGTCTCAAATTGTGTTCAACCGTAACATCGATGTCATCAAAGCGATAGACCCCTTCACCAAATACCCCTCCAACACCATCGGTTATGCAAGTCCATGTATCCGTTAAAATATCGTATGTAATGGAACGATCGACTCTTCCCTCTGAAAGTATAGTTGTCGGAGTTAATGGAGCGCTTTGAGGACTCATATTCGGTCCAGATACCCGGCTACCTTTAAAGATTGGTAATGAAAACTTTGCGGTTTCAAGATTCAGAGTAAGTGTTGCATCCTCAGGCATTGGCCAAAACATTGGCCAAAAAGTTGTTGCAATAGACAAACGTATCCGGTGCCCGGCTTTAAATTTATGCCCGCAACAGTCTAAATTAACAAATGCATTTATCTTTTCACCAGGGGTTAACAAGTCTACTTGATCATGTCCATTTAAATGGGTTAAATTCATTACTCCATAAGAAACACGGGTAACGGCTCCATCTGGTGCCACATCTGATAGTTGTGCGAAGAGCATTGCCTTTGGTCTGTCACTTGTCGTTTGTACTTCAAATCTTGGATAACCAACTATTTCTAATGGGTCTTCTAAGACATCCCCTTCAAATACCATCGCCATCCCATCATCCAATCGTTGGTCTGACGGACTTTCCCCCGGTACTCCTGCACCCATCCATTCACCTGATAAAAGGCCGTGATTTAAAGGTGTTTTTAATAACACTCGCTCTTTTGTTTCATCTCTTTCTTCTAGCAATTTACCATGAGTCAATTGATAAGTTTGCGTTAGAACTTCATTTGATGGCCAGGAATCGAGTCCAACCCACTCTCCTTTACTTACTGGTTTAATGGAAGAAGGAGGCATACTTTCCTCAAGCCATACATTCACCATTGGTCCAACCATCGCATCGTTCTCTTTTCCTTTCAGCCAATGGTCCCACCATTTAACAGCTTCTTGCAAAAAGCCCATTGCTGGTCCTGGAACTCCATCATGAGGGTATACGTGTGCCCAAGGTCCAATAATCCCCTTCCTGGGAACTGAAAGCCCTTTCATTAAACTTAATACGGTATTCGTATAAGAATCTTCCCAACCATCGATTGCTAAAACTGGGACTTCAATGTCATCGTAATTTTCACAAACTGATCCATGCTTCCAATAAGCATCTCTCGTTTGGTGCTCCATCCATTGCGCCATCCATAAAGGCATTTCCTTTAATCTTTCCAGCCATTTTTCACGCCAGCTATCCCCAACTATATGAGGGTCAAGTGGACGCACCTGATAGGCCAGCATAATGGCCCCCCACCAGAAATTATCATTTAAGAGGCAGCCGCCTTTATAGTGGATATCATTGTTATACCGGTCATCGGTAAACCCGAGTGTAATAATTGCTTTTAAATTTTGGGGTCTTCTGGCTGCAACTTGAAGCGAATTAAAGCCCCCCCATGATTTACCCATCATACCGATATTTCCATCACACCAATTTTGTTTTGAGATCCAATCAATAACTTCCAGAGCATCATCTTGTTCTTGCTTTAAGTATTCATCCCTTAGCAGACCATCTGATTCTCCCGAACCTCTCATATCCACTCTCACAACAGCATAACCATGCCCGGCAAAATAACCATGCATCGGTTCATCTCTTGCCCTTGTACCGTCTGTTTTTCTGTAAGGAATATACTCTAAAATGGCAGGTACTTTTTGACCTTCCCTAATCTCAGGCAACCAGATACGACTTGAAAGTCTAGTTCCATCTTTTAAAACAATCCAAGTGTTTTCAATGGTTTCAACCGCATAAGGAAAATTAGTGATAATTTCTTTTTCTTTATATTCTGTTGACACTTTTCATCCTCCTCTTACTCATTTTCATCTGCCGTAAAGTGGTCATTATCTTTACTTTTAACTCACTATTAGCGCCTTTTATAAATTTTTAATCGTAATTACGAAACAATCAAAGTAATTTTATAATCATGATTATATTTGTGAAATTAGTATATCACCCGAAGATATGTTAAACAACTTAAAATTTTCAGAATTCTTATATTTAATTTTTACTTTACATAAAAAGAAAAGGCCTCCCACAGTAAGTTGTGAGAGGCCTTCAACTTTAAAAATAATCGCATGTTAGGTGAGCACTCATTACTGAATCGTCGTTAAACCCCTATATTAAGGGATCCAAGCGTTGATTATATCATGCCATATTTCAATGTCAGGTGAGCAAATAGGTGAGCATTTTCAATTATATTCTTATAAATAACTGGTATGAAGAACCTGAAAAAGCCCCCCTATTACAAGAGTAAGCATAAACCTAATCCTATAATATATCGGAAGGAGAAAAGATTATCATGAAAATGAAAAAATCCTTAAATCGAATTCAAACTGCATTATAAGGAAATTGAAACGTGTAGCTAAAGTAAAAAACATTGATTTAAATATTTATCATGCTAAAGAAGATACTTCAAACCTTGGCCTAAATCAAAATTCGTTAACATTTGCTTTTTATCAAGAAGGTGAAATAAATAAGAAACTAGATTTTATCGATCTCTCAGAAGATGATAATCAGATAGTAAGCCCGAGATGTGTTTTCAGGCAGTATTGGCTGCATTACCGGGAATTGGTTCTTTGACATAAGGTCCTGCGGGAGATTATATAGCAAATGAGAAGACAGCTAACCCTAAAGGAGAATGGGCATGTCGAACCAATAACTTACAGACAAAAATATGTGTAAACTACAAGTGAAATTTAGCAAGTGAAAACCAAAAATCATCGGAGTTATTTCCAAGGAAGTAACTCCCTTTTCTAGAACTTTGGCTTGATATTTTGACAAAACTCAGGCTTTGGCAATTCGCCCTTGCCTCATTAACTGCTTCAAAGTAATAGATAAATACCATTTCTATATTATTTCCTTAAAAATCATCTATATTTGATATTTGTTTAATCTCACATTGAGATATATAATAAAAAAAGAATGCGTTTTCAATAATTAAATACCTCGTTACTTCTCATACTATAAGGAGGATTTAAGATGAGCCAAGTAGAAAGAAAATCCAAAGTGCAGAAATTAATTGAGCAACAAAAATTCAATGAGAAAGACATTTCCAAGATGACAGATTCACAGATTGAATATTATCACTGGCTCTATTTTGATGACTCTGTTTATGATTATATGTAACTCAAATATAAAATGATAAAAAGCGGGAAAAACTTTGATAATTCATGGTTTCCCGCTTTTACTTTTATTCTTTAGAACTCCCCCATACCGATGCACAGAGTAGAATTAAACCACTTTACCACTGCTGGATTCACCTGATACATCTAAAACTATGGGCTTCATATCAAACTCATGCAAAATAACCAAGCAAAAGATGCTAGTAAAGGGAAAAAGGCCTTTGGATGATTCTTCACTAAGTTAAAAACATTTTCAATCCAACTTTCAACAGTTCCTTTTACTCGAAAAGACTCTAGTAGTTGCTGTTCCCCCCATCGCCCGAAACTATATGATATCATTCGTTGAAATTGGATGTATGAAGTTACCCTTTTAACAAATAAGAAAAGGCCTCCCACAGTAAACTGTGAGAGGCCTTCAACTTTAAAAATATTCACATGTTTGGTGAGCATTCATTCTGAATCCTCGTTAAACCCCTATATTTTAAGGGATTTAAGCGATGATTACATCATGCCGCCCATTCAATTAATAATTTAATAGGAAGTAACAAGGTAATAATATCAACACTTTTAGTCAAAGCCACCTAAAATAACTTCACATAGTGTCATGATATTTCAATGTCAGGTGAGCAAATAGGTGAGCATTTTCAATTATATTCTTATATATAACTGATATAAAGAACCTGAAAAAGCCCCCTTATTACAAGAGGAAGCATATTTTCAAATAAACCTAATCCTATACTATACCGGAAGGAGAAAAAATCATCATGAAAATGAAAAATTCCTTAAATCGAATTCAAGCTGCATTATTAAAGGAACACATAAATGAGTTTGAAGAAAAAGACGGCATTTTAACTGAGGCTTTCATTTTAGAAGGAACAGAAGATATGATTTTCTATGTTTATAAATCTCCATGCAAAACTGTGAAAGGTGCAATATTATTATAAAAATTGAGAGGAGATTTTATAAATGAACTTTCAAAAGATTCTTAATGGGTGTCTTGTTTTCTTCCTAGTATTGAATGTTTCAGCTTGTGGGAGTGATGATGTAAAAGGAAATGGTAAAACAACTCAATTGAGTCTAGAGGAAGCTGAGAAATTTGAAACAGGCTTTTTATATATAAGGTCACCATTTGAGAGCAGAAAAGAAGAAGAAGTTTTTAATATAAAGGAAATTGAACGTTTGGCTAAAGCAAAAAACGTTGACATAAATATTTATCATGCTAAAGAAGATACTTCAATGCTTGGTCTAAAACAGAACTCGTTAACACTTGCTTATTATCAAGATGGTGAAGTAAAAGAGAAACTAGATTTTATCGATCTCTCAGAAGATGACATTTATTTTAAAGTAGAAACATTTGTTCAAAGTCTGCAGCAAAAACATTCGAAATAGGTTAACTAAAATAAACTAAGTTAACTACTGAAATACGGGGATTTAAAAGTTAACTAGGAGGAGATTGCATGGATGAAGAGGTAGCAAGAATACTTGAAAAATTCTCTGATTTTCTTGAAGTAACGAATCCGATCAGTTATATGCTTCGTTGGATAGGATGGGTCATTATAAAAGGGCTTGCATGGCTTGTTGATTCCCTATCAAACATAACGGATTCAATCCTAGGATTAAAAATGTTTTATGACAGTGTTGAAATTACAAGTTTTGTAGAATTTCTTATTCCCCTTTCTGTGATATTGATGGGGTTTTCACTTCTCTACACAGGATATCAGCTCATTTTTCAAAAAAAGTTGGATCGTGAAGCCATTATAGTGAATGTTTTTTTGATAATGTTTTTTTTCGCTTTGATACAAGAAGGTATGGAAAAGGCAAATCAATTCACAGATAAAGCTATTCATGCTCTTGATGTTGTTGAAGAAGGTTCAATTAGTCAAGAAGTTATTAAAGACAATATAACTGACCTTGCTCAATTTGACGTAACGGGTTGGAATACAACTGAACTTAAACATCCGAACCGAATTCCAAAAGATCGAATTTTAAAAATTAATATCACACAATCTATTGATAAGGATTTTGAACTTGCTGGGGAAAAAATGACAGATACAGGGCGCGAGGTTTATTCTCATCGTTTGGAGTATGACGATGTAGGTAATGCCAAGAAGGTTAAATTAGATAATGGTTTCTTTACTACCTTTAAAGAAAAATATTATCGTTGGGACTGGAACTTTTGGACAATTGCAATCACTTTAGGAATAACGGCTTTTACAATGCTGATAATCGCTATAAAACTAGCAAAACTGTTCTTTGAGTTAACATTTAACTATGTATTAGCAATCATTATAGCCCCTGCTGATATTCATTCAGGGCAAAAGACAAAGCAAATTCTTCAAAGTATCCTAAATACTTTTCTAGTGACAATAATGATTTTCCTATCAATGAAAATTTATCTGATTGGTACAGAATTTATTAACGATAAATTGGATGGTGTCGCCTATTTAATTGCTTTATTTGCTTTCTCTCTTGCTGTAACTGACGGTCCCAATATCGTTGAACGGTTATTTGGAATTGATGCAGGACTGAAATCTAGCTGGGGAGCCATAGCTGGTGGTTATGCTGTTGCAAAAGGCGTAACCGGTGCAACAAAGGGTACTGCAAATACTCTGAAGGGATTATCAAGTGAAGGGAAATCGGCCGCATTGAAGGGTGTAAGTGGTATTGCAGGAGTTACCGGAATGGCACATGGCCTTAGAGCAGAAGTACGGGACCAACCCACAGAACGGACTTCGAATGGTTCTGAAAGTGGTCATTCTGCAGATTTAATGGCACAAGATCAAAATCAAGAAAAACAAAGTCCAAATGGTTCAGATGGTTCCAGAGAAATTGAAACTGGAACGCAAGAAGTTGCTTCCTCAATAGAACAAGAAATGGCAAAACAGCAACAAGGAGAAGGACAAACAGGAAAAGGGAAAGTAATAGGGTTGCATGATCAAATGGCTCTGAATGGTGTCTCCAGTAATGGAAAACGAAGTGCATCTGTAAACAGTGCATACTTCATACCATCTGGATCGCCAAGCCAAATGAATAATGGCGATATACAAAAAAATAAGAAAATGTCAGGTGACTACGACAGTTCCAGTCCTTCATTATCTTCCTTTTCACAATCAAATTATCCTTCGGTTTCATCTAAAATGCAAGGAGAGGCTAATATGAAAACACCACTACAAGAAAAAAGAACTGATCGAGAAACTCGTCATGTTGGAAGCATAATTTCTGATAATGTGCGGAACAGTCAATCAGTAAAAACGGTTAAACGCACCTATCAAATTGGTCAAAATACAGGCGAAATTCTAAGAAACAATATCGCTAAATTCCGTCGAAAAAACCAATAAAAAAGTGAAATGAAAGAGAAGATTCCCTTCTCTTTTTTTAAATAACATTTAATTAAATAGGGGGACGCGAAGGGGACATTGGTCGAAAATAGGGGGACACAAAGGGGACATTGATTAACATTTAGTGATATCACTAAATAACTGCTTTTTAATTATTATATAAGGCCCACATCAGTCCATCTGAAAAAGTTCAGGTATCCCACGTCAGCCCACCTATATCAATCAGGAGTCCCATGTCAGCCCACCTGAAAGAAATTAACGATATCATATAAAACACTAGGCTTTGCCTAGGATATCACCCTTGGTGATATCAGTTTTTCCTTATGCTCTTTCTCACTCTATAGCCTTTAAATCCAAATCTTGTATTCTACCCAAAAGGAGAGTTGAACAATGGATATTTTATTAAGAAATATAGATCCAGTAGCAATGAAAAAAATTGATGTAATGGCAAAAAGAAAATCAGTATCAAGGCAAGAATTTCTTAAATCAATTGTAGAAAAGGTTGCATATGAACCAGAAATAAATGAAAATGAACTCCGTTTAGAAAGTATAATTAAAATGCACTTTCAAATTATGAAGGAAGCAACAATTACAATTAATCGTTTTGAAAATTTATTAGTTGAATTAATGGAAGAATAAATATAGATCCATTTTCTCCTTTTTTCCTGAAGTTATCTTTTTTTAAATTCAAAGTAAAAAGAGAATGTAAAAGTCGAGGGCACACAAACATTTAACCAAAGGAGCAGGCAGCAGCTGTAAAATCCCAAAAGTACATCGCCCTATGAATTGTGACCAAAACCAATTTTTAGATATAAAAAAGACCTCCAACCAAAATGGTTGAGAGCCTTTGAAACGGTAATAGAATTGAGAACTGAGGTGCACGACGTGCGCCTCTTTATTGTTCATTTTTTAATAGACATTAGCCCTCGTATTCAATGTCAAAGCCTTTAATTTAACGAGTTTATTCTATTTAACATTACTTATCGTCTCTTTATGATTGTTCTCTAACAATTCGGACATCCACTACGATTACCATTTCTATTGTATATTCGTGCATCCCATTCGTGACTGCACTTTTTACATAACCACCAAACTTTAAAATGAGAGTTTGCAAAGTAAGCTTGCGGGCCCTTTTCATTTTTAGTTGGGTGCCACTCCTTAACTAGATCTGGATTTACAGCAGCTAAATTATTATCCGAATGCAACCTTCTATTCCCACAATCTGGACAGTTGTTGCCTCCTTGTGTTCTACTTGCAATTGTAGCAGGCCATTGATGCCCATGAATACAAACCCAATTTACTTTTTCATGACTTGCAACTTTAAAATTTTCTGGTTTTAAATCCCCATTCTTATGGAAATCCCATTCTTTTAAAAGTATAGGTCTAACATTGGCTAAGGAATTTTCATATTCCCAACGATCCATTAAATCTAAAATTGACACATTATCCCTTTCAATATTTATATCAGGACTTTGTTGAATATGATCAGTAAATATCCTTTCAAGACACGTTTGAAATGCTTTCATTGAATGATTTTTAAGATCATAAAAAAATGTATTCTGATTTGGTGATTTATATGTAGGACATTCCGGTTCTCGAATTCTAATGACCTTTGTATATGGCATTTTTTCTAGTAACGCAATGTCTTTTTTTATATCGCGCTTATAATCCTTATGATATAGACCTCCGTCATACTCAATTACTAACTTAATCGAAGAAATGTAAATATCCAAAACCATACGTGTGCCTAAAAGTCGTGTTTCCATCTCAACATCATCAAAATGTTTTTTTAAATAATAAAAAAGTGCATATGATTGTTTTGACACTTTCTTCGTTGTATTACACCTTTGACACCCTGTTCCACCACTTGTCCGATGTTTTGGAGTGGTTTTCCACTCATGTCCCTTCTTACATCTCCATAAAACCTTGTAAGATGAACCAGGTGTGACATCTTTTGCAGTCTTACTTTTATAATCAATACATTCAACCCATTCATTTGCAATATGTGGATAGAGATTAGCTAGACTGTTTGTTTCATTCACCCTTAAACCTCGACAGTATGGGCACCCACTACTCCTTCTTTTTCTAGTCATTTGTTTAATTGACATATCAAACGAATGACCTTTTTTACAAATCCAAAAAATCACAATATTGGATCCAGCAAGTACCTTATCTGGAGTTAATGAACTATTTCTCTCTTTGTCCCACATGGCTACTAGATCTGGTCTTCTTCCTAATAATGAACGTTCCAAACACACTTTTGAACCTTTGCAATACGGGCATCCTGTTCCATTAGATCTAGATGCTAATTTAGCCTCATAACGATGTCCCTCTTTGCATTTCCACCATACATCCTGTCTTCCTTTTGGAGGAACATCACTAGGCTTTATATCACCGTTTAATTCATAGTCCCATTCATTGGCCAATTCTGGATATTCACTTTCTAGGCTTTTCTTCATTTATTCCACTCCCCCAAAAACAGCCTCAGTTTATTCATATCCCAAATTTTCAATAATTAGACAATGGAGATGTGTCTTTCTTTTATTTTTTGTAGCTTTGAAAGAGGGCTTGAGCAAACACTAATAACCCTGATAAACAAAAAAAAGAGCCTGTAAATTAATCAAAACAGGTTCTTAATATTATTTATTCTTTTATAAAAAGGATTGATTTAAAAAAATACAAATAAACTTGAAAAATGAACAAATAGAATGAACCTGTTTTGAAAAAAGATTGATTATTTTCCTTACTATATAAAGAACTACCTCGGATATTCTTAAAAATTGCTAAATATAAAAGAGTAGGAAAGGATGCTCCCTACTCTTTTTATAATTCCAAAAGTAATTAGAAGATAATAAAAAGCAGAATTAATCATTTATTACTATAAGAATACGAGATTTAGTTACGAATATTTAGTTTTCACGAATCAATTTCAACAGATATTTCATTCTGTATGGCTACGTATAAATCAATATTTTCGTCTTCACTAATCACTGAAACAATCAATGAATATTGCATAGAAGGATCCGGTCTGTTCTTAGGGTTTTTAGTCCACCATCCGTGCTTTGGGAACACCGCAATGTATCCGCAGCTAGCTAACTCTGCAGCAGTAGTTTTCCAACGATCTGATTGGACAGTACCTCTGTTCCTACTCGTAGACCCTATTTCCCAGTCAATCCCGGATTTGAAACCTTTCTCCCCATCTTCTCTTTTCTCCTTGTTGATTCGCTTAAAAAACTCTTCATCTGATTCTGTTGGTCCCTGTAATTCCCAGGATAAAGATGCACCTTCATATGAATTTGTATAGAATTTAGGATTAGGTTCAATGAAAAATGATAAAGTAATTCTTAATTCCACTGAAGAAGATCCTAATTGTAACAGTACTTCACTTGGCCATGGGATTCTATAGTAATTCATGTCACGTACAATTTTTTTCTTACCACTTGATCGATCCTCATATCCACATTTAATTTCATCTTCAGCTATTAACGTTACTGCAGAATTTGCAGACTTACGAGCAAATTCCAAATCTGGAATACCATAACCAAAAGATCTAATCCGATCATTTTTACTAGGAAATTGTTGGATCATCGATTTACTCCAACTAGCAGAATGAATTAATAAACCCCTTATTGTAGCATTCCTAAGTCCTGGATTCTCGTACCAAACTTTAGCTAAGTAATTTGCAGCTTGCGGTGCTGCCATACTTGTTTGAGAAGTATTTACAAAAAGTTCTTCTAAAAATTTGTTATTAGTGGATAATAAACTTATTCCACCAAAAAAATCTTCAAACATATTCCCATTTACAATTACATTACCTGCTTCTAGAACAATTTCAGGTTTAATTGCGTGTTTTGTTGGACCTGTTGCACTATGGGGAGATAAACCTTCTCTTTCTGCTAAAATTTCGTATTCTTGGTAGTCACCTTCAAGAGGTATATGGTCTAATAACTTTGTGTAACCCCCAATGGTAATTGCATTTAAAGATTGTGCTGGGTCATCAATTTCAGTTGCCAAGTTTCTTGTCGGATACCCCTCTTTGTCTTTAGGAGAAACATTTCCTGCAGCAATTGTCATTAATCTTCCCTCTCCATTATTGTAACAAATCATATCAACCGCAGCCGACCAAGATGTTGGCTTCCCATTTAAAGGATCATCATGTTTTGCACCAATTGACATGTTAAATATTCTATTAATTCCGGGATTAGCCTCTTCAATTGTATTGATAGCATTAATAGTAGTCATTCCCCATAGATGTTCAGTCCCTATATCACCTAATGGAATTTTGACCGACTCTAAATAATGTGTAAGTTCTATAGGTCCTGTATCGGAGTGTTTAAGCAAATCTGTCAAGTCACCAAAGGCAGCTATACCACCTACTTCTGTTCCATGTCCAATTTCATCACCTGTTGAAGGGGAACTAGGGTCAATACTATGTAAACTATTAGTAGAAAATAATTCTTCAAGTAAGGGGTGACTATTATTAATTCCTGTATCTATCACAGAAATACGAGGTAACTCTCCTTTAGGATAATTTAATCTTTGGAGTAAATCTGAAACTTCAAAATTTTCAATCCCCTCTTTTATCATTTCATGAATTACTACTCTGGAAGGATTATGTATTTCAACTACAATGTTACTTTCTGTTACGAGCATTTCTAATTCACGAATTGTAGCATTTATTAAAACTACTTGTCTTTCTCCAAACTTTAATATATTACTAGAAACAAAAGAAGAATTAAACCGCTGAACAAGGGTAATAAATAAACTAATGCTACTTTCTGCTACCTGTTCCTCTAAAGATCCTCCTAGCAACCAAATTTCCCACCAAAACTTTTTGTCTTTATCGTCTGGCCAATAACTCTTGTCACCTACATAAAGCTCTTCTATCAAAGTCTCTTTAATAGAATCTATGCTAGCTACTAAATCATTGTTTTTAGGTTTACCATTTGCGGTAGTTTCTTTTTCATAAGCAGTTAGTTTTTTTTCAACAACATCAAATCCCTTTTTTGGAACTCTCGCAACGGCAAAAGGTATTTTTTCTCTCTCACCTTGAATAATTACTTCTACACCTGATTTTTTATCTCCTATAGATTCGAATTTTAGATCATGATTCTCCTTACCGTAAAATGTAACTAATGATGCTTCTTTTTTTTCAGTTTCTATTTTTAGTTTTTTTAAATTTTCTAGCTCTTTACGGATTTTTGACACATGTTCTTCTCGATTTCTAACTGGAACATTAAAGTCCATAGATACTGTTTTCGGTGACTTGAATTTTTCTCTTTTTACGCCTCTTAATATCAAATGATCTAAGTTATATTCTTTCATTAGTAATCCCCCAATTTTTAATTATTCGGATTCATTGATTTTCTCTCTATTATTGTCTTTTCAAGAATTTCTTGAGTTAAAGTTTTATCCCCAAAAAGTATAGAAGTCTTTATCCCCTCTGCTACTGCCTTTACTATTTCTGCATAGCTCATACCTTCAGAAATGCTAATCAATTCATTATAATTGTTGATCTTTGAAGGGAAGTTTTTTGTTTTTAGCTTAAGTAAGCTCATCGCCTCTTCTTTTCCTGGTTTAGGAAATTCTATTACATCATCAAACCTTCTATATAGTGCAAAATCTAACATTTCATTGTAATTTGTTGCTGAAATTATCAAACTATTCCCACTGAAATTTTCGAGTAAGATTAGAAAGGTACTTAATACTCTTCGTACTTCTCCTACATCTCTTTGATCTCCCCTTGTAGTACCTATAGAATCAAATTCATCAAAAAGATATACTCCTGGTGTATTCTCCATTGAATTAAATATACTTCTAAGATGAACTGAGGTTTCACCTAAATACCTAGAAATAAGTCCTTCTAATTTAACAACAAATAACGGTAATCCCAGTTCATTTGATAAAACTTTTGCAGACAATGTTTTTCCATTACCAGGTGGACCAACAAGTAATAACTTCTTCTTATAGTCTAGTCCATAAGAACTCAGTAAGTTATAACTTCTCCATTCAGTTAAAACTCGTTTTAATTTTTCTTTTGTGTCAGCTGATAGTATCATTTCATTAAATTTGTCTCTCGGATAACTAGATTGTAGTAGCTCTGACATATTGCTTTTTGGTAACGAAACTTTTAATTCAGGAGCAACTTTCCCAGCAGATTGTCCAAATGAAGGGGATACATTATCAATTAACTTTCTAATATCATTTGCTACCTTAACATGACCTGATGATGCTTCTTGAGCAGCAATTTGAAGTGCTACCTGTCGAAACTTATTATTGTCTCCAGAAATATGTGCCTTTATTAGTGCCTTTATAAATTCTGCCTTAGCCATTTTTATATTCCTCCTATGAATTAATAGGAAAGATCAATTTTTCACATTCGCATTTTACATTAACTTACATATAAATCAATATTATTTTTCTTAATAGTTTGAGTAGATCTCAAATACTTTTTATATAATTTTTTTTGTTTGATAACTAAAATGTCAATAAACCCAGCGTAATTAGAAGCAGCCTATCTGTAAGCAGCAAGAAGCCTCCTAAAAAATTGATACTTCATTTAAGTATTTCCTTAAGTATTCTTTCCAAATCAATCACTGTACATATAAATCTTATTTCACTGCATATTTTCTAGAAGTTTAATTATAGGTACATATGCAATTCATTAATACAAACATATTCACATTCATAATATTATAATAATAAGTAAAAATTAATTTACTTCTTAACTAAATTAATATCCAACTATTGTACTCATGCCTTATATTACTCCTATATATCTTTTATGAGAACGATTTTGACAAATATTCATTGGAACACCATATAAATGCCATACCCAAGATACTGCGAACCCTATAACCGCAATACCGAAATCTAAAAACATCTGCTTCTTATTTTCCTTTTAAAAAAAAATTTCAAATCCATCTATTATTGAACCAATCACTAATAAAAGAATTATATATTTTATGAAATTAAAATTAATATCGTTAATTAAACTTAATATTAAAATTAAGCCCACTGCTATTATCATTAAATATCTAATCAGTATAAATGGTTTAGTACTTTCTCTTTTTTCAAAAACAATCCCATTACAAACACCGCCTAATATATCCTGCCTTGTTAGTCAACTAAGGAACAGGCTATCGTGTCAGTACATTTAATCACTGTATTTTTATTATATCTCTTATGGAATTAACCTGCCCCTTTGGTTCCATAAGAAAAAGAAAAAGGACTCCAGAAAGTTAGTTAGGGGTAGCACTGTTTTACTGAAAGGATAATGTTTTTTTTCATTTTTGGAGAAATTCGTTTGATTAGGCTGATCGCAATATGGCAGTATCCCTAATACAAAATTAAAAGGAATGACCCTGTACAATACAGGATCATTCCTCACGAGTTGCTTATAAATATGTGTCTAACTTTGGGTTCACTTCAAGTTATACAGTTCTCTTTTACCACTATTATTTCAAAACAATTTAGTTTAACCAATTTTTAATATAATCAATAGGGAATTTTTTTTGAGATCTAAATTAGAAAGTTCTTCTTCATCAAAAGTATTAACTATCATTAAATCTCACTAGTCGATTGTCTTGATCACTATAATACATTTCTGGTATTCTTTTACATTCTTCACCCAACTCGTAATCAGTAATTTGATTCTTTTGAACTCTATTTAATTTGGAAATAATCTCTTCTTGAATCTCAGACATACAGCAAATATAACTTTACTTGTGTGGAACACTAAGTTTTTTTATACTTCAAAACTGTAATTTCAAATATTTCCTACGTATTTTTCGCCTAATATTAATACATAAAACTCGCTATAATATAGTAAACATAAAGTAGAAAACTAATTGTGACTAAGGAAATTGAACAGATATTTATTAATTTTGAATACCCTACCTTCTTAATAAGAAGGTAGATTAGTAAGAAAAGACCTAGAATAATCAATTGTATAATAAATGTTATATAGATATATGCTTTTAAAGACTCTCCTCCTCCAATGTACATACCTAGACCTACTACAACAATGCCTACTATGCCATATATCCCAGCAATACTATTTAGGTTGCTACTCTTAAATTTTACTGTTTGAACTGGAAAGAATGATATTCCTAACACCATGAAACTTATCAAAATATGAAGTAAAAATGCTAACACGATTATATCTCCTATCTTCTCCTAATCGCATTTGATGCTCTATATAATTTAGATTTTAGAGAATTTTTTCTAGCTTTTTTAATTCCTTGTAACCTTCTTACAGGTGTTTTTTTCAAATGTTTTTTAGGATTAGTTACTAATCTTTTAGAATGCCTTCCATATTGCTTAATATTACCAACCAATTTTTTCGATTTGCTTGCTCTCATTACTGCCTTTCCTTTAGAAATAAAACCCAACGCTCTACCTGCGCCTGTCCACATCAAACCACTACCAGCACCTCTTAGAGCGGCTTTCCCAGCACCTTTCCAAGTAGATTTCTTCCTATTTTTGTAATAATATTTTCCTACCTGCACAGCTGCTCCAATCCCAGCAGCTGCAGCATAATGCCAATAATGTCCGTCTGGATCCACCATCATAATCGGATTATTTCCAACATAATTATACCCATTTTGAGTAAGAATATCATCTTCATCACCAGGATCTGGATCAAGTGATAAAAAGACGCCATGGGTTGGCTGATAATATCTTGCCATTAAATAATAGAGACCCGTCTCTTCATCAAACTGATATCCCGCATAACGGAATGGGTTTTCTAGTGCAATACCGGTACGTTTTATTTCTAATGGATTCCCCCAATTATCATAAGAATAAGAAGCTACGATATTCCCAGATTTATCTGTTAATGCAACAACATCCCCACGTGGATTATAGTGATAGTAATAAGTGTCTAAAACGGATGTTCCACTATGTTTATTAAATGCAAAAAGTTGACCATCTACACCATACACATAAGATCTTAGTACTTGATCACTTGCATTCGTTTCATATAACACGTTTAAACTGTCTCCATCATAGATATAATTTGTAATGGTTCCCTTTACATTTTTCTGGATTCTTCTACCATCGTCATCATATTTATAATCTGCAAAAGGAGAGGTATCTCCTTTTTTATAAACGGCAATTAACTGATCAGCGGCATTCCATTCGTATGTGTAAGTACCATCTTCAAGTCGATTACCATTGGCATCATACTTTATTGTTTCGTTCCCATAAGTTATAAGTTGATTCATCAGATTATAGGAAGCCGTTATTGCAGGTTGACTACCCACCTTTTGAGAGATTCTGTTCCCGAATCCATCATATTTATACTCATTTATTGTTCCATCTTGTAATGTCTCATTGGTTAATTGATCAAGGGCATCATACGTAAACTGAGCAGTACTGCCATTATTATAGACGATTTCTGTTCGATTACCATTAGCGTCGTAGGTGTATGTTTCATCAATAACTGTTGTCACTGCACCTGTTGCTGCATCTACTTTATTCGTAGACATGGAAATGACTTGTCCAGCTTGATCATAGACGTATGTTGTTCCCACTCCATTTGCTGGTGTATAAGTTGTGACATTTCCAGATTCATCATAATCAAGTCGAAACGTATTGCTATTGTTTTTTACAACCGTGTTTTGTTCTAGTTTGTTATATTCATAACTAATGGTTTGATCCGTACCCTGGTGTGAAAAAGATGTACTTTGCAACTTATCAGAATCAGTTGGATAGTTCCATGATACAGTACCTAGTGTGGTATTATTCTTTTTCAACACTTGACTAGTTATTCGATTTTTCGCATCAAAAACTTGTTCTTTTTTCAATTGATTAATCGAATCTATTATGGATGTTTCATTACTATTTTTATCTTTTACAAATTCAAATGCTAGATCATCATTATAATAAATCTTATCGATACGGTCTGCATTATCATACGTATTTTTTATAAATTGCCCATTAGGAAGATGAGTTTGAACTAAATTGTCATTATCGTCATAGGTGTAACTTGTTTTTTGATTTAAAGGGTCACTTACAGATATTAATTTATTATCCTCATCATATTCATAGTTATATTCTTGTTTTTTACTCTCTGCAGTTATACCTTTTACTGTGTTATTCCCATTCTTATCATAATCATATGAAACAACTGCATCATTTGGTAAAGAAAGGGATTTTATTTGATTATTAGAATCATATGAATAAGTTTTTTTAGAACCTTCAGGGTTCGTTTCATTCATAATATTTCCAACTTCATCATATTTTTCTAATCTGACCCTTCCAAGAACATCCGTTGTTTTTTCAGCATAGTTCTTCTTCGCATCATATTCAACTGTAGATAAGACATTCCCTTCTATAAGTCGAAATGCATCAAACCATACTGTACCTATATTATTCCCTCTGAAAATACCATAAAAATCAATGGATTCTATTGCTTTTTTTGCATCAATGTAAAGAACAGCCCGATTCCAGTCCTGAGTGCCTAATGGGAACGGAGTGTTCCTAGATTCAGAGGTTCCATCCGCATATTTAATATTAGCCCAAATTGAATAGTCTGAATTTGAAACTTTCTCAACTGAATTCGTAACATTCTCGCTCTTAGAAACCGCAGTTAAACTAATCGGCTTAGGGTTATTTATTGACTGGTTCAATACGAAAGTCTGTCTATAATGAATTCGATCTTGAGTTGTTGAAGTTCTTACCATGTTGACAGATTGATTTCCATCATAGGACTCTGTATCCACAATACTTGCAGAACCTGAAGCAAGTACCCATCCTGTTTTCCCTTGCTCAAAACTACCATTGATAACTGGATTGTAAGAAGATGATACATCTGCCTTTTCTAATTGAATACGATCAAACCAAGCCTCACCGGAAGTAGTTGAATGATTATGATCAACCTCTAAATATAGGCGAACATTATTGACATTCGAAGCTGTCTTAAATGTGACTTGTCGCTTTGTCCAAGAATTCGTCCCTCTTAAAGCCGAATACTTATTGTTATTATATTGTACAAGTGTACTTCCATTTAATTGAGCAACATTCAAAAATGCTTTTGCATTCTTTAAATTATTAGTTTTTATATCTACACTAAAAGTATATGTTTGATTAGGTTCTACTGGAATTACTTGAGTATAAGATGAATAACCAAGCTCTGTTCCTGTAGTTGTAGATTGTGTCGTTAGTTTTAACGCTTGTTTTCCACCTAATGGTTGAAACTCTTTTTCAGGTGTTGTTACTAATGAACCTACACTACTATCATTTGAGTTAGTTAGCGTCCAACTATTAAGATTATCTTCAAAACTAGAATTCGTAACAAGATTGTTTGCCCCAGATAGAGCTGAACTTGATTCAATCTCATTTCCATAGTCGTCGAACTTAGATACAGAAGAAATTGCTCTTCCTTCATCAGTTTCAGAAGTAGGATTTAATCCATCATACGCAATGGTCGTTTTTTCGCCTTCAGTGTCAACCAACTCAACTATGTCATTGTTTTCGTTGTACTTGTAAGTCTCCGTTCCATAACTATCTGTCGTAGAAGTGATATTCCCATCTTTATCATATTTAAAGGATTCAGTAGCTGTTGAGCTAACATCTTTTGGATCCCAAGATTTTATTAAATTATTCCCTTGGTATTCATATTTTGATTCAAGGTTATAGTTTTCACCTGTTTGGCCAGGGGAGTATGCATCGATTTGCTTAACTGGATTAGCTGCAGCATTATATTCATAGAATGATTTATTTCCTCTTGGGTTCGTAACCGTTAATGTCCTCTTTGCCAAATCATAAGCAAACGTTGTGCTTTTTCCTTTAGGGTTTGTTACTTTTTGTATGCGTTTCTCACTTGTATTATATTCATAAGATGTTTCTACAAGTTTATCAGCAGTACTTTTTGGATCAATAACCTTTGATAGCAGTTTATTAGAATTATATTCGTACTTCGACACTTCATTATTAGAATTTGTTACTGAGATTAATTGATCATTGTTATAGGAGTATGAAGTTGAACGACCTTTAGGATCTGTAATTTTTGATACTAATCCATTTTGATATTCTAACGTTAGTTTTCTACCAGAAGCGTCTGTGATTGTTGTTAATTGGCCATCGACATATCCATAGGTGGTTTTGTTACTTTCCTTTTGTGCATCACGAATTTCTTTGATTTTACCAGTCGTTTTATCAAAATAAACTTTTGATTGATCTTTAGAAGTTAAAATAAAATCAGTAGTCGTATCTGTAAGTTCAAGATATACACCAGTAGGAGCCTCATATGTTCCATCGGATTTCTTTACAAAACTATGAATGCTTCCATCCTCATCAATAAATTTGATATAGGAAGACTCTAGTTTAATACTCATCTCAGCATCACTATACCAGCCTAAACCAAATAGCCCCTTAGTTGTAGACATACTGTTATAGGTTCTTCCAATACTTAATCCAGGTCCTCTACCGTCTATTGAGTAGTCTGTTTCGTCTATGATTAAGTTTCCTGTTGCAGCATTAACTGTTCCGTTATTTACACCGATTCCAGTCCAAAAATCTTCCATTCCTAAGAAATCTTCTGCTCCTGGAATGGTTGGTTTAAATATGCCTGACCAGCTACTTTCAGGGTGTCCAGCATCACTGAAAGCCTTAATTTTAAACCAATAGTTTGTCGAATTTGGATACGTTCCTTTAGAATTTCTATATACAGGAGAAGGATCTAAAGCCAGCTCAGTACCTTCGCCTTTTAGATTTAATTTATATGCACCTGCATCAATCTGAGCTTGTGTAGGCCAGAGCTTTTTATTTTGTGTAGTCCATGAAGTAGTATCTTTATCAACTGATGCTACTTCTTCATACTCAATTCCGTTGTATAGAGCAATTTTATAGCCATCTGCACCTTCAACGGGTTCCCAATCTAAGTTTACATAGCCGGATTTTTCATTCATTGTATTTGCGTATGGACGACCTGTTGGGGTTTTCGGTGTTTCCATTGGCATATAAATTTTTGTTGCCGTGGATTGAGGGCTGTCCCCACCTGGATAAACCGCCACCACTCTCACCCAATAATTTCTACTATTAGGATAAGTACCACCATCAGCTGCTGCATTTAAGTATACTGGATTAGGGTTGAATGCTAATTCAGTTCCTTTATTATCAGTACTTAAAGCATAAGAGCCAGAATCAATCTGAGTTTGTGTAGGCCATATTTTTTTCCCTTTTGTGCTCCAACTTGTTACGTCCCCCACATTAAATGCTGTATAATCCTTGCCATTATACAGTAATACTTTATATCCAGTAGCACCAGCAATTTTATTCCAACTAACGTTAAGATATCCAGTTTCAGTATTTGTACCGTTGGATGTTGCGGTTACGGTTGGTGCTGGAAGGGCATCATAATGGTAAGTAACAGATAAATAGGGTTTTAACGTCGAATTATCTGAAGAAACAATTTTCTTCCAGAAGTCTTGTCCATTACCGTTCACATGAAGTTTAAATCCATTATTGGCTTTTGTACCTGCAGCCCATGCTTTCACGGTATTTAACACATTAAACTGTACCCATTCATCTCTTCCTGCATTTATATTTCCAATATTCGTGGAACTAGGTTTATTGTCCCAGGTTAAGGTAGAAGCATCCCAATTACCTGACACCTCATCTAACCATAAACCATTCTTTGTTGTCGCATTATAAGCGTGTGTTACATAGACATTTAAAGTAGCTGAATCAATAACTGCTTTATCAATCTTCGAAACATTCTGTTTTAAGAACGCATAATTTGTGCCAGTTGTACTATCATAGGAACCAATTTTTAATACATATTGTTCTTTACTTGCATCCCACTTTTTCGTTGCTGTCCCGTAATTTGTTGTTGGGTAAGCACTCATGACAAATGCATCAGAAGCTGTAGCTAGAGATGTTGTAGGATCAATATACACAGGATATTTTCTTTCAGGGTCAGTTAACCAATCCTCATTAGCAGTTACCTTTAGAATATAGCCATCTTCAATTTTTTTTAAATGATATTCAACATCATCAGAACTCATAGTTTCTGTTGACAGTGGATCAATATTCGAATCTGTCATAAACGGTGCTGGAAGAGTAAATATTGTTTCGTCGTTCTTTTGATTTTTATAGAATGTTATTGAACCATCTTTTTCTTTTTCTGCTACTAAATCAGTTGTTAATTTAAAAGTAAAGGTGTTTATCCCATTATATGAATGTAGTATTATATCTTCCTTAACATTTTCATTAAATGTGATATTTCGTAAATCAATATCAGGAAAAATATTTTTATGATATATTTTATTATCTGTAATTGTTGATGCAACATCTGTAGCAGGTATATTTCCATCTTTCCCTGATGCTTCTAAAATTGAAAAGGAAACTGATTCATTTTCAATAGTAAACGTTGCATACTCACCATTATTCATCTTCTCTAAAAATGTTGAGTTTAATAATGTATTTTTTGTTTCTATAATCGTTTGATTTGCTACTTTATTTTCTTGTAAATCCGTAGAAACCTCTTGCCATTCCCCCTCATTCTCAATGTGTACAGGATCAAAGTATATGTTCTTTGTAAATGTACCATCACCGTTATCATACACTTTTGAATTATTTGTTCTTTCCTCGGGTAATTCTTTCTTCTTTTGCTTTTGGACAGTAGGTTCATTCTCTTTTTCATTTCCCTTTTTGTCTGTATCACTTATTGTTTGATTAGTTTCTGTTGTTGCTAATGCTTCATATGGAATTAATGTGAAGACTAACAAAAAAGATAATAACCAAATTAAGCATTTAACATACCTCTGTTTCCCCATGAATTTTCTCCTTTTTCTATATATTTGTAGATACAAGTGGTAATCCCACTATCGTAACAAAATTGTTAAAAAAATGATATATTCAATTAACAATTATTACATTTTCATGTAAATAATTAACTAGCAACTAATTTTGGTTCATCATTTCGATAGCCAAATCTTCGTCTTTTGGAGCTTAATTGACAAGTTTCTTCTATTTATCTTTTATTGATACAGATAGGTAAGGGTTTGAAATTATCGCTCCCTTTTCCCCCTTTTCACACCTTAGGTGCGACTTTCACCGCATACGGCGTTCCAACTAATCCAATTCATTTAAAGCACTTAGTAAGAATGATAGTGTTATAAGCTCGGTGAAAAGGCGTAAGAATTTACCGTAACAGTACGGGTGACGGAAGCCTACCCGCGGAGGTGGTGTAAATCATGATGCTTGAGATAGCTAATCTATAAGCAGAAAACGGGAACGGAGCTTCTTTTATTCGGTCTTGAACATATTTTCGTTTATCCTGACGTCACCTATAAAGACTACAAAACCACCATCCACTGCAAGGTCGATCATGCGACTTTTCAAAAGATAGGAGGATACAGTATCGAATGGAATTGTAGTACCAGGCAGGCAGCTCATCGAATTTTTATGGAGGCTTTAAAGAAGAAACAACTACGAGGCATAACAGATGGGGAAATATAGCCAAGCGAATCTCATCAATGAAGAACTATCACTTATAGGATCCACTAACTTTATCGGAAAAATGCTTCGTAAAATGAATAAATCATCCATGATCTTATTATCCATAGAGGTGATTCTACAAGATAATGAACGTTCAAAAGTATTGCAGCAGGCTATACAGTCATTAAAACCTACGTATAGAAGTATCGAACGTGAGGCTAATACTTGCAGTTACATAAAAATAGACTATAATTCACTACTTTGTATTCATTTAAAACATAGATGTATCAACGCTATTTTTGCTATATTTTAGGTGAAATTACAAAAATACAAGAAAAAAAAGAAACAGTAATATACTATAATTTAGCAGCACTAATAATAACAAAAAATCTATATAAATATATAATAACACTTGTAATTTTTGTAATCTTGTATTTATACCTTTAAAAAGGCTACTCTATCAACATTGTAAGGGTTACAAAAGAATACAAGTTATGTATCCTCATGTAACCCTTTTTGTAATTCAAAACTTTTTTGTGCTGAAGTCAAATCCCAACTTTTTGATAATATCTTTATTGATTAATATTCCTTTATGAGCCCTACCTCTTTTATTAATAGTTGTGTAATCGACATCCAGATCCTTATTTTTAAAAGTGACAGTAACATTTCTTTTCAACCAGGCAGATCGAATTTGTTTTGCATTTACCCCTAAACTCTCTTTAATGTAAGCAGGAGTTAAATATAATTCCCCATTGTGATATAGGGCACTTATAGTTTGTGTAGGTTCATATTCTACATATAATCTGTTTCGATTTGAATCAATCTCTTCAAGTAACTGTTCCAGTTCTAATAAAGGTCTATCAACCGCCTTGTTCTCATTTGATATATTGTAGAAAAGTGCCTCAAGAGCGTTTAAATCCACATTCAATCCTTCACGATTAAAAAGGTCATTTAACACCTTTCCAGTAAACACTATAAAAGAGTAATGAAGAGAAATTCTTCTCGCAACATCATTCTTAACTGATTTTTCCAAATACATTTTTCTGTACTCTTCAAATTCCCGAGAATAAATATTTCGTTTATCCTTCCAACGATTTAAGAACTCAATTCCAATCGCACCATGATTGTCGGTAAATGAGGTGTAAAGTTTTCCTGAAAAGCTTTCGTCCTCACCTTCGAACGAGAAATCAGTAATAGGAATTACTCTTGCTGCTACACCTTGAGCTTCTGCATAGGCCAAGATTTCATTTTCACCGGATGTTAACATAATCGATCTCCATGATGCGGTGTGTTGGCTGCCTGTGATACTTCCCCTTAGCTTTCCTATGTTATTCACAAATTGATAGATCATCGTTTGAATCATTTTGGTGTCGTTTACTCCATTTGAATCATCAAGTATCTGAGGATAAGAATTCAGGAATGCGGATCTTCTTTCAACCGCTACTTTGGTTACGTTAAAAGAGCCAATATACTCTTTAGGGTTCCCCCACACTGATGAACAGAGTAGAAGCAAACCACTTTTGCCACTACTGGATTCTCCTGATACATCAACAACTATGGGCTTCATATCAAACTCATGTAAAATAACCGAAGCAAAAGATGCTAGTAAAGGGAAAACAGCCTTTGGATGATCCTTCACTAAGTTAAAAACATTTTTAATCCAACTTTCAACAGTTCCTTTTACTCGAAAGGACTCTAGTATTTGTTGTTCCCCCCCATCTCTCGGAACTATATGTATGTCTTTAGTTGAAATTGGATGTATGAAGTTTCCCTTTACATCCCCCAGCCGATTTACCATTTTGACTGTCGGTATTTCGTTTAGTCCTATGAACAAATCAAAGTATTCAATTAGGTGTTTAGAGTTTGAATCATTGCAACTTAACCCTTTATCTGCAAGTGCCAATAATTCACGCCTTGAAGCTAACATACCCGCAGGAACAGTTTCCTTATAGTCCTTTCCTTTGTTACGCCAACTAATTTCATAATATATCTCGCTTTTTTCAATATGTTCCAAGTATTTAGTTATGAATGGAACATTCCTGCTCACAAAGACTTCAATGTCTTGAAATTCTCCGTAGACCTTTTTCACTTCTATTCTATAAAGTGAATCATGCTTAATTCGATATGGCTCAGGTATGACAAATCCCGGCACTTTATCAAAGTCATTGTTGCTTGATTCTGATTGTACCAACTGCTTTTTTCTTGTAGTAGACTCTAGTTTTCCAATACTAGCAATAGAGGCCTTTACATCATTTATAGTGTAGCTAACGTCTTTATCAATACAGAAATACTGGTAGATTAATAGCATGCTTTTCTCAACTTGCTCCATCGGTACTCCCGTTGATTTCAACCTTCTTCCAAAATCATAGAGTGATTGATTACGTGATCCATTTTGCATAGGAATTGAAAACTCATAACCTTTTGTCTTTTCAGCATTCCAAACTGGTCTTAAGAACCAAGGCAGTTCATTGGGGTGATCCGTTATTTGGGATATGAACCTACCTTCTGTGTTATAAGTCGGAAACACTATTAAACTATTAGTTGTGCCAACCCGAGTGTCTACTACAATCCCTATGGACGAAAAGAAATGACTAATCATTTTCACTTGAACGTTCTCATTAGAAGTTGCCTTAAAAATAAATTGAAAGCCCCTTGGTGTTTTGATTAGATGATGATGGACTTTTTCTCCTCTGAGCAACTCTACAAGATAAGAAGCATGCTCTAGAATATCTACATCGATTACAATAAAGCCTCTTGGGATTAATGCTCCAATCCACCCACCCTTTGATAGATGTTTTTGTATTCCTTCTTCAGTTAAACTTTCTTTATTTTTATATGACTCAAACGGTCTTTTAGCTGCACTATAGTTGGTATTCCCATTTAAATAACCTAGACATTTAATAATTTTCGCTCCTGGGAGAACTTTTTCTACACTTTGAGTGACTGATTTCCGATTAGCCATAGCACTTCCCCCTTTTATTTTTGCATTTGCTTATTCCTTAATTCGAATATAAAATAAGAGTGTAATGTTTTTTTGATGCCTATTAACTCACGCCTATGAGTTAGTGGGTTTTTTTGTGGTCTTTCTTCCATCACAAACACAACCATCCACAAATTATAGCTTCCGTTTATACTTCAAAATATCACCGCCATTGTTACGGACTTCAAGATAATATTTTTCCATAAACTCTTGTACTTCTTTTCTATTAAACAGCCATTTTGAACCTAATCGTACTTTGGGAAATTTCTCATCATATAAAAGATGCGATACGATTGTATTCCATGACATGTTCAAATAAGTTGCCAATTGCTTTGAGTCCATAAAAAACACTTCCATCTCAATCTCCTGTAAATGCTCTTCTACTTTCTGAAGGTAAAGTTCTTTCAATAGTTCCTGATCAATCTCAAAGTTAATCATTTCTTTTCCCCCTGTCCATTTTGATTACAATCGAAACTAATATGGTTGCAATTGTTTACAACCACAGTGTAAATCATTACCATAAACTTTGCAACCACTTTAACAAAATCGTTCACAATTGTGTTATTATAATGAAAACAGACGTGAAGGTAGGTGTGAAAAATGAAAAAGGTTAGTGCCTTTGGAGAGGAAATAAAGCGTATTAGAAAATCGAGAGGCTTGTCTATAAGGGTTTTAAGTGAGAAATCTGGAGTTTCTCATTCTTATATCTCTCAAATTGAAAATGGAAACAGAGATACACCACAACCAGAATTAATTAAAAAAATAGCAACCGGCTTAGGTGTAGACTACTTCGCATTAATGAGAATTGCCGGTTTCATGACACCAGATCGAAAAGAGTCAGATGACATTTCAGAGCTTTTGATTACTTTACCCATTGAATATAAAAAACAATTTATTGTTGAGAAGAAAGAAAATATTCCATGTCCTGATGATAACGAACCTTATATTAATAAGGCGACCCTTAGATCCGATATAAAGAGATTTCAATCTAAACTTGAGTACATGGTTCATGACATTTTTATATTTCTCCTTGCGTTACATGGTACAGCAGGTGACTTTTTAAAAATATTGAGATTGCATAAGAATAAAGACATCACCGAAATGGCTAAACATTTAAATACAGATAGTAAGACATATAAGTCACTTGAAGAAAACCTCAAAAGTAATTCAGCACTTCTAAAAGAATATGGAGAAAAGCTCGGAGAAATATTAGGTGTTGGAAATTTTGAAGACTGGCTAGAATTAGTAGCTTCAGCATTGATAAAAATTTTGCCTGTATCAACAATCGTCGGTGCTCACACAAAAAGTGATCTCGAAATAATAGAAATCAGTGTACCATCTGTCTATCAAAAAACAGATGAGAATGGAATCGGCTATTATATTACCTATACCGAGGAAGAATTAAAAAGAAATTTATTTAACCTTGATAATATACTCAACCAAGAAGTACACGATGTTTTATATAAAGATAAAGTGTTATCAAAATCTGAAATAGAAAAAGTAAAGACGATGCTGAAATTGTTATTGGAAGATGACTAATTAAAGGAGGCACATAATGGCTTACTTCCGTAAACGGGGGGATAAGTGGAGTTACACCGTCAACCTAGGCATAGACACTATTACAAAAAAACGAAAACAGATTACAAAATCAGGATTTTCTTCAAAAACAGCCGCTAAAGATGCAGCTAAAGAAATGGAATTCAAAATTTCTAGAGGAGAATTTGTACAAGATTCTAATATGAACTTTCATACGTTAGCAGAAAAGTGGCTTGAAAGTTATTCAACACAAGCTAAAGTAAGTAGTGTACGTGCTAGAACGAAAGAATCTAACGTATTACTTAAACAGTGGACAAACACACCAATAAAAAGTATTAGTAAGTCTGTTTATAGAGAATATTTAAATGAGCTGAGCAAAATGTATTCACAGAACTATATGGATGGGATACATACAACAGGCAGAATGATCTTCAAATTTGCCGTTGAGTCTGAATGGTTACAACAGAATCCGACAGAAAACTATAGCCTTCCTAAACAACAAGCTACTATTGAAGAAGTTGAAAAGGAGAATCTCAGAAAGAAATTCCTAGAAAAAAACGAACTTATAGGATTCTTATCCCTTGCTCGTATTGAAGGACTTAGTAATGATTATACGCTGTTTTCGCTGTTAGCCTATTCAGGCATTCGGATAGGTGAATCGTTAGCTCTCAAGTGGCCTGATATCAATTTTAGGAGTGGATCTATAAGAATTTCCAAGACTTTATATAATCCCACGAACAACAAGGTGAATTACACATTGCTTACACCAAAAACAAAAGGATCTATACGTACGATTAAAATGGACAATCAGGTCATGAAGTTGCTAAAAAAGCATCTACTACAGCAAAATAAAATGAAAATTCAAAACAGTCATCATTATATGGATGAAAACTTTGTCTTCACTTCACCAGAGGGATATCCATTGGTGCAAAAACTGCCTGCAATACGATTACAACGTCTTCTTAAGAAGTTACCGCATATCAACAAGGAAATAACGTTGCATTCATTCAGGCATACGCATACATCCTTACTGATCGAAGCAGGGGTGGGGTTGAAAGAAATTCAACAACGATTAGGACATACAGATATTCAAACAACGATGAATATCTATGCTCATATGACTGACAACATGGAAGAAAAGGCCTCCCATCAGTTCAGTAAACTGATGGGAGACCTTCAACTTTAAAAGATATTTACATGTTAGGTGAGCAAATAGGTGAGCATTTTTTTCTAAATACTCTTTAAACCCCTATATTTCAAGGGATTTAAAACCCTATTACATCATGCCGCCCATTCCGCCCATTCCGCCCATGTCAGGCATGCCCATGCCGCCAGCACCAGCAGGTTCTGGTTTGTCAGCAACGACAGCTTCTGTCGTTAAGAACATAGCTGCTACAGAACCAGCATTTTGTAGAGCTGAACGAGTTACTTTAGTAGGATCGACGATACCTGATTCGATCATGTTCACCCATTGTCCAGTAGCTGCGTTGAAGCCAGTGCCTACTGCTTCGCCTTTAAGGCGCTCTACGATTACAGAGCCTTCAAGTCCAGCATTGTGAGCGATTTGACGAACAGGCTCTTCGATGGCACGAAGAACGATTTTCACGCCTGTTGCTACGTCGCCTTCCGCTTGGATTTCAGCGATTTTATTGTATACGTTAAGAAGTGCTGTACCACCACCAGCTACGATACCTTCTTCAACAGCTGCACGAGTGGAGTTCAATGCATCTTCAATACGAAGTTTACGTTCTTTCAATTCTGTTTCAGTAGCTGCACCGACTTTGATTACCGCTACGCCACCAGCTAATTTAGCAAGGCGTTCTTGTAATTTTTCACGGTCGAATTCAGAAGTTGTTTCTTCTAATTGAACACGGATTTGGTTTACACGAGCTTGGATTTGAGCTGTATCTCCAGATCCTTCAACGATTGTTGTATTTTCTTTTGTAACAACCACTTTAGACGCACGGCCTAATGAATCGATTGTTGCAGATTTAAGATCAAGTCCGATTTCTTCAGTGATTACTTCGCCGCCTGTAAGTGCTGCGATGTCTTCAAGCATTGCTTTACGACGGTCACCGAATCCAGGAGCTTTAACCGCAACAGCGTTGAATGTTCCACGAAGTTTGTTCACAACAAGAGTTGCAAGCGCTTCGCCTTCTACATCTTCAGCAATCAGTAATAGCGGTTTTCCTTGTTGTACAACTTGCTCAAGTACAGGAAGGATTTCTTGGATATTCGTGATTTTTTTATCAGTGATCAAGATATATGGATTCTCAAGGACAGCTTCCATTTTATCTGAATCAGTAACCATGTATGGAGATGCATATCCGCGATCGAATTGCATACCTTCTACTACGTCCAATTCAGTTGTGAAACCTTTGGACTCTTCGATTGTGATGACGCCGTCGTTACCAACGCGCTCCATTGCTTCCGCAATCAGTTGGCCCACTTCTTCATCAGCTGAAGAGATGGCAGCAACTTGTGCGATTGATTCTTTGTTTTCAACAGGTTTGGAAATGGCTTTCAATTCTGCAATTGCTGAATTGACCGCTTTCTCGATTCCTTTACGGATACCCATTGGGTTCGCACCAGCTGTTACGTTTTTAAGACCTTCACGGATCATCGCTTGCGCAAGAACCGTTGCAGTAGTTGTACCGTCACCAGCCACGTCGTTTGTTTTGCTTGCTACTTCAGCAACCAATTTCGCACCCATGTTTTCGAATGCATCTTCCAATTCGATTTCTTTAGCGATCGTCACACCGTCATTTGTGATAAGCGGCGAACCGAATTTTTTCTCAAGAACCACGTTACGTCCTTTTGGTCCAAGCGTTACTTTAACTGCATCTGCAAGTGCGTCCACACCGCGAAGCATGGAGCGGCGAGCTTCTTCACTAAATTTAATTTCTTTAGCCATTTATAAGTACCTCCCTAAAATTTAAGAAAATTTTCGTTCAGTTAAGTATGATGTATAATTAGCCGATAACAGCTAGAATGTCGCTTTCACGTAAAATTAAGTATTCAGTGTCTTCGTATTTAACTTCAGTACCTGCATATTTTGAGAAGATAATTAGATCGCCTTGGGCAACCTCTAAAGCAACACGTTCGCCATTTTCAAGGACACGGCCAGTACCAACTGCTACTACCTTACCTTCTTGTGGCTTTTCTTTAGCAGTATCAGGAAGAACAATACCGCTTGCAGTTTTTTCTTCAGTTTGAACTAGTTCAATAATAACGCGATCACCTAATGGTTTTAACAAGTGAAACAACCTCCTCATATTCTCTTGATAATTTGTTTCATGATTATTAGCACTCTTCATCATCGAGTGCTAACACATTTATAATATTAAATAAACCGAGCCTTTTTTGCAAGTATCTTATTGAAAATTTTTTATTAATTTCTGATAAATTACGGGTAAACTACTTTAGCATAATGATTTCCTAAACATAGTCATTGAAATGTCATGTTAGGGGTACCTTTAAGTGGTGTTCTGCCCCAATTTTTGATACCATTTTGTAGTATGCGTTTATAGATTGTCCCCATGTCAGTAACATTCCAAGCGGATGGGTGACTATAAAAGGAGTTTTCATTTTTGAAAAAAGAATATTGGTTCGTCATCATCACTTATATTGCCATGCAATTATCCAGTATTGTCGGGGTACCCATTTTCATGCTGATCGGGTCTTATACAGGAATGCCGGCTGATGAACTCGAAGTGAAATCTGCAGCATACTGGATAGTTTTCAGTTTTCTCGCTGCCTTATTCTTGATTCTTTTTTTAATGAGAAGAGATATGAGGGAAAAGTTGGACACGAGAAACCAAACTTCCGTATCCATGTCCATATTATGGGCAATTGCAGGAGTATTCATGGCTCTTTTTGCGCAAAGCATTGCCGGAAGCATTGAACAAATGCTTGGGGTGGAGTCTGAATCTGAAAATACGCAGCAACTCATTTCACTCATTTACAAAGTCCCCATGGTCATTTTCGTCACTTCAGTAATTGGACCTATATTGGAAGAATTAATTTTCCGTAAAATCATTTTCGGATCACTTCATAAACGCTTTAACTTCTTTATTTCAGCTTTAATCAGCTCAGTTATTTTTGGCTTGGCGCATGGTGAATTTGAACATCTTCTTTTATATACGGCAATGGGCTTCACTTTTGCTTTCCTTTATGCGAAAACAGGCCGCATTCTCGTATCCATGATCGCTCATATTGCGATGAACACGCTTGTTATCATCCTTCAAGTGGTATATCGGGAGGATATTGAGAAGATGCTAGATACTGCACAGGCCTTCATCGGAGGTTTATTATGAAACGTCAATCACCATTATTCATGGGCATCATTTATGCAGGCTTAGGGGCTCTTTTTACCGCTATCGCAATTCAAACCGTCAATTCTTCAGGATGGGGACTCTTTGCCTACATACTTGTCCTGATTGCGACTCTTGATTTTGGATCGGGATTACGCATGATCATGCTGCACTTTAAGATTAAAGCCGCACAAAAAAATAAGAAAAAATAAAAAAACGCTGCATAGATGCAGCGTTTTTTCATTCCTCCAAAGCGGCTTCTTCCACTACCGGATAATGTTTCAGGAAGTAGATGAGCGACTGAAGTTCCACGGCCAGGTCAATGTGGTGGACCCTTATGGATGGTGGCACGGTCAGCCGTGCAGGTGTGAAATTCAATATTCCTTTAATGTCAGCTTTGACTAGGCGATCGGTTATCGTCTGGGCTACCTGTGCAGGCACTGTCAATATAGCTGCAGTAATATTATTTTCCTGCAATAGTGTATCGATTTGATCCATATGGTAGATGGGCACATCAGCTATTCGCTTGCCGACCTTTTCTTCAGAAACTTCGAAAGCCATTTCAATTTTTGTATTATTATTTTTCATGAAATTGTAATTTAAAAAAGCGGTTCCTAAATTTCCCACTCCGATTAAAGCGACTTTGGTCAATTCGTCTTGATCAAGTGTTTTTCTGAAGAAGGATAATAAATAATTGACATTGTAGCCGTAGCCTTTTTTCCCAAGCGCGCCAAAGTAGGAAAAATCACGGCGAATGGTAGCAGAATCCACTTTTACGGCTTCACTTAGCTCAGCCGAGGAAACTCTTTGTTTGCCTGAGGAATGTAAGTTCTTTAAAAATCGATAATACAATGGCAACCTTTTGGCTGTTGCCTGCGGTATCTTTGGGTCATGGTTCATTGTTCTTCCCCGCCTTCACACATGCTTTTCAACTTAATCTCTATCTGTTCGTTTTACTTACCTTTTATAATCGCTACTAGACACTCCGCCTGTTTTCTCCACTAAGAATGTAGGCCCGATCACCATTCCCTTATCAATGGCCTTACACATGTCATAAACAGTCAAGGCAGTCACGGATGCAGCTGTTAACGCTTCCATTTCCACACCTGTACTCCCTTTTGTCTTAGCTTCCGTTTCAATCCTAAGCCTATATCCTTGTTCTTCTTTTTCCCAATCAAAGGCTATATTGACCCCTTGCAGAGCAATGGGATGGCACATCGGAATTATATTGGATGTATTTTTGCTGGCCATGATTCCTGCAACTTGTGCAACAGCCAGTACATCACCTTTTTTCATTTTATGGTTCGTGACCAATTCATATATTTCATCATTCAATAAAATGCTCGACTGAGCCACTGCCGTACGGGTTGTTTCAGGCTTAGCACTCACATCGACCATTTTGGCCCTGCCCTGTTCATTAAAATGCGTTAAGTCTCCCATTTAAGTAACCCCTCCTAAATCATACACTATTATTCCACTTTATGTAACAGCTTTTCTTTCGGCTTGGAACCAAGCTGTTGCCGATAATAACTAAAATACGTTAAACTAACAGTAATCAATTGAGGTGAAATCTATGATTTTATTACAAATCAATCAACTATCGAAATATTATGGAGCTGAACTTATTTTATCAAATATGAAGCTCGAAGTTCAAAATAAAGATCGAATTGCCCTTGTCGGCCGAAATGGCGCCGGCAAATCCACTCTGCTAAAAATTATAGCCGGGCAGCTTTCCCATGATGGCGGTGAAATAATCAAACCAAAAGGCGTCACCATCGGCTATATGGCCCAGGATACGGGATTGGAATCCGAACTGACAATTTGGGATGAAATGCTCACTGTATTCACTGACCTTATAGAGCAGGAAAAGGAACTGCGTCGCCTTGAGGCTGATATGGCCAGACCTGACATCTTTGAAAATGAAACGGTTTACCAAAAAGTGCTGAATGAATACGACACTTTGATGGTGGCATTCAAAGAGATGGGCGGTTATCAATATGAAGCGGATATCCGTTCCGTATTGCATGGTCTTCAGTTTGCCGACTTTGACTATTCTACCCCAATTTCAACTTTAAGCGGCGGGCAAAAAACAAGGCTTGCATTAGGTAAGCTGCTTTTAAGGAAACCGGATATATTGATTCTGGATGAGCCGACGAACCATTTGGATATCGAAACCCTCTCTTGGCTTGAACAATATTTACAAGGCTACCAGGGAGCTGTCCTCATTGTTTCCCATGACCGCTATTTTTTAGATAAAGTAGTAAACCTGGTATATGAGATTTCCCGGAATAACATGAAAAAATACCATGGTAATTATAGTTCTTACCTAGAGGGAAAAGCGGAAGATTATGAGCGGGACATGAAATTGTTCGAGAAACAGCAAGGGGAAATCGAAAAGCTTCGCGATTTTGTCCAACGTAATATCACAAGGGCTTCCACTACTAAAAGAGCACAAAGCAGACGTAAACAGCTCGAAAAGATGGATGTACTGGACAAGCCGCAAGGTGATGAAAAATCCGCGAATTTTTCTTTCCAGATTGAAAGGCAAAGCGGAAATGAAGTTCTCCACCTCCAGGACCTGGCTATCGGATACGAAGGGGAAACGGTATCAAAGAATATTAATTCCCGGATGACAAAAGGAGAGAGCATAGCTCTTGTCGGCCCAAATGGAGTTGGAAAATCAACTTTATTGAAAACGATTATTTCCAAGCTGCCAGCCCTTTCCGGGGATTTCCGTTTTGGAACGAACGTAGAAGTCAGCTACTACGATCAAGAACAGGCTAACCTTGTTTCCAATAAACGCGTACTCAATGAATTATGGGACGACTATCCCCTTAAACCGGAAAAGGACATTCGCACCGTACTCGGTAATTTCCTATTTAGCGGGGACGATGTTTTGAAAACCGTTTCCACACTAAGCGGGGGCGAAAAGGCTCGGCTTGCTCTAGCCAAAATGATGATGCAAAAAGGGAATTTTTTAATCCTTGATGAACCAACGAACCATTTGGACCTCGATAGTAAATTGGTGCTTGAAAACGCATTGATCGATTATCCGGGAACTATTCTATTCGTCTCACATGATCGTTATTTCATAAATCGGATAGCAACGAAAGTGATAGAGCTCTCCAAAGACGGCAATGAAGAATTCCTCGGTGATTATGATTACTATCTCGAGAAGAAACAGGAGCAAGCGGAAATCCAAGCACTTGAACAGCAGGATCAGGCTAAAACTTTAGATGCGGCTGTGGAAAAAACAAATTACAAAATTGATAAAGAAGCAAAAAAGGCTGAACGCCAGCGAAAACGGCGCATTGAGGAAATCGAGGCAGCCATGGAGCTTCTTGAAACCGAAATAAACGAATATAATGACCTCCTATGTGATCCAAATGTTTTTCAGGACCACGAAAAGGTAATGGGAGTCCAAACAAAACTTGATCATGCACAAGAAAGTTTGGATCAGCTTCTCGAAGAATGGGCTGAACTGGAAGAATGACAAAAGACCGAGTCAATTGACTCGGTCTTTTTCTTTTCCTACCAAAGTGTCGCTTGAAAGTTATCCACAAACTTGTTAACAAACCACTTACCGCTCATTAGCCATTAATTTGAGTTATACACATTATCCACAGAAACATATCCACTTATCCACAAAAATACCCCTTATACACATGCAGGATGATTATCAAAAAAACTTTATCCACAGAATATTCTATTATTTTATTAACACAATAAAAAGACAGGATTCCAAAGTGCGGGATCCTGTCTTCTCTTCCATTAAAATGCTTCTATATCCAATCCAGGATTTCCGTTCAAATCCAAACCGGATCGCTTTCCCTTTTCAAACATGACACTGCCAGCAGCACCAATCATGGCAGCATTGTCAGTACAAAGATAGAGTGGCGGAATGGATATATCCATAGGTAAATCCTTAAAAGCTTCCGTTAATGCTTCCCTAAGGCCTTTATTTGCCGCAACTCCTCCAGCAAGCAATACCTGTTTCACATTATATTCCTTTGCAGCCTTCACAGCTTTCATTACAAGCACTTCTATCACACTTGCTTGGAAACTTGCCGCTAAATCTTTAGGTTCAATTTTTTCCCCGCGCTGTTCTGCGTTATGCAAAGTGTTGATTACCGCTGATTTCAACCCGCTGAAAGAAAAGTCATAGCTGCCATCCAACCATGCCCTGGGCAGTTTCAAAGTTGGTGAGCCTTCTTGCGCAAGCCTATCGATATGAGGGCCGCCAGGATAAGGGAGCCCCAAGGTTCGAGCCACTTTATCATACGCCTCTCCTGCTGCATCATCCCGCGTCTCCCCTATCACCTTGAAAGAACCTGGCTCTTCTAAAAGCACCAATTCCGTATGACCTCCCGAAACGACTAAGGAAAGCGCAGGATATTCGATCTCCTGAATAAGCCGATTTGCATAGATATGACCAGCGATATGATGCGTACCGACAATCGGTATTCCATGTGCGAAAGCTACAGCCTTCGCCGCATTAACGCCTATTAATAGTGCCCCAACAAGACCGGGGCCTTCTGTAACGGCAATGGCATCCAAGTCTTCATATGTCACACCTGCTTGCAGCAGTGCTTCTTCAAGAACAATCGTAATTTGTTCTACATGATGACGGGAAGCTATTTCCGGGACGACACCGCCAAAACGTTTATGGCTTTCTATTTGTGAAGCCACGACATTACTCAGTATCTCCGTACCATTTTTTATGACAGCTGCCGCAGTTTCATCGCAGCTCGTTTCAATACCTAATATAAATTGATCTTCTTTCATGAAAAATTCACCCACATAACATAAGCATCCTCTTGATTGTCTGTATAGTAATTCTTTCGGATTCCGCCCTTTTGGAAACCAAGTTTTTCATAAAGCGAAATGGCTACGGCATTACTGACACGGACCTCAAGTGTCATCCTCACCACACCCATTGAAATGGAGATTTCAATCATCTTCCTGAGCAAAGCTTCTCCAAGCTTTTGCCCCCGGTATTCTGGTAATATCGCAATATTGGTAATATGCGATTCATCAATGACGATCCAGGCACCGCAATAACCTGCGATTTTCCCTTCATCCTCTATCACCATGTATACAGCATATTGATTATGATTCAATTCATTAAAAAAAGCTTCCCGGCTCCAAGGCAAAGTAAAGGACTGCTTTTCCACGTTAAGCACTTGGTCGATATCTGCCGTATTCATCTTTCGGAACGTCAATGTTTTACTCATAATAATCGGTCGCTTTCCTTGTTTATTTCCCCTGCTGTTCAAGCCACTTAGCTTCTGCTTCAGCCATGCGGATATAATTCGGTACAAACTGGTGAACATCCACTTCAGCCTTATCAAGGCCAATGAAGGCCAGTTCGCTTGGCCTTGAATTATATGACTGTACTGGAGCAAATACCGCTAATTCGCCTAATGCATCGGTAATCGCATCCCGATGGATGTCTACATCTTGACCAACAAATAAAACAGGACGATTTAATTCCTTCAATTGATTCGCCCACTCAGAGGATAGAATATTACAATCTTCAATGACTGTCTTTAAAGAATCCTTTTCCATTTCATATAATCCAGTATAAATCTGCCCTCTTCTTGCATCGAACAAGGGAGATATCAACCCGTTAAAATAACGTCCATTAGCTGCTAAAACCTCTAAGCTGGATACGCCTGATAACGGAATCTGAAGCGTCCAGGCCAAGCTTTTCGCTATCGTCACTCCAATCCTGACCCCTGTATAGGAACCTGGACCTTGAGCGACCACTATCTTAGTCAATTCCTTAGGTTTAGTATCGCAGTCCCTCAACAATGTTTCAATTGCTGGCATTACCCGCACCGAATGATTTTTCTTTAGGTTCGTCGTATACTCACCAATTACTTGATTCCCGTTTACAAGTGCAATCCCTAATGTGAAATTCGATGTATCTATAGCTAAAACCTTCATCAAATAATCTCCTTACATAACTTTACATATCGTTCGCCTTTCGCTTCCAAAACGATACGCCGGCTTGTATCGCCCAAACGATAGATATAAATGGTCAAGATTTCCTCTGGGAGGTGATCCTTTATTAAATGGGCCCATTCAACGACAGTCACACCATCACCATCAAAATATTCATCAAAGCCTAAATCTTCTTCCGATTCACTTACCCGATAGACATCCATATGATACAAAGGCAAGCGGCCCATGTACTCCTTTATTATCGTAAAGGTAGGGCTATTCACCATTCTGGTAACACCCAATCCTTTAGCCAGCCCTTTTGTGAATGCCGTCTTCCCTGCACCCAAGTCACCTTCTAGAGCCAGCACATCTCCACTGGAAAGCTTTTGTGCCAATTTGTGCGCAAATTGCGCTGTTTCTTCCTCATTCTGAGAAATCCATTCAACATGTTGCATATATCAATCACCTTTATCATTATTAGGAAAACGTCCGTCCTATAGTTCATGTCGAGAACCATAAACGCAATATTATGGAACAAAAACCATTCTATATGTAGTTTACCTTGTTTCAAAAGAAGAAACAAATAAGTTAGGGACATATTATTCGAATTTCAGATAAAACAAAAAAACGAAACCTAAGTTTCGTTTTTTTCATGATTGCGGGGACAGGATTTGAACCTGCGACCTTCGGGTTATGAGCCCGACGAGCTACCGGACTGCTCCACCCCGCGACGGTATAAATGTTGCTTTTATAATTATAGTATTCCCGTTTATCCAAAAAGAATACAAAGATTATAGCTTGGCGGCGTCCTACTCTCACAGGGTGAAACCCCCAACTACCATTGGCGCTGAAGAGCTTAACTGCCGTGTTCGGAATGGGAACGGGTGTGACCTCTTCGCTATCGCCACCAAACATTTAATCTTTTAGCACATTTATTATCATAACATGTATGAAATCAAAATGCAAGAAGAAATTTTCATTCCTTCAAAACTAGATAATAAGAAGAAGGTATTTCATTTTTTAAAGCGTTGGTTAAGTCCTC
>NZ_JAGGQV010000031.1:0-57213 GCF_018613135.1 Bacillus sp. ISL-57
AAGCGTTCGTCCTGAGCCAGGATCAAACTCTCCGAAGAAATGTTTGACTTGCTCATTTGCTTTTTTGATAGTGTGTGCTCACTTAAAATTTAACGTTGGCGCTTTGTTTTGTTCAGTTTTCAAAGAGCAATGTCTTTCGGAACAGCTTATTTATAATAACATTTTCATTACTCGGAGTCAACAACTTTTTTAAAAACTTTTTAAAGTTTGTAATCTGTTTGCAACTCGTTCGTAACGACAGATATAAATATAACACCATTACGTTAACTGTGCAATACCTTTTATAAAGTTTTTTTGCGATAATGTTGTTTTTCTTTCAAACCCTAGAATTCAAACTAAATCAAAGATATGAAATTATAATAAAAAAACAAAAACCGAATCGGACTTACTAGGATCAGGAGTTGCCCCAATGATCCCAGCCATCCGAATTCGGCCATGCAATCAAAACTCATTTTATTATATTAGCGATGTCTCATTAAAGGGAATAACAGGACGTCACGTATGGAAGGAGAATTAGTCAATAGCATAACCAAACGGTCAACACCAATTCCCAGTCCTCCAGTAGGCGGCATTCCGTACTCTAACGCCTCCAAGAAATCTTCATCCATTTCATGAGCTTCATCATTACCTTGCTCTCGTTCTTTCAATTGAGCTTCAAAGCGTTGACGTTGATCAATCGGGTCATTAAGTTCAGTGAACGCATTTGCATGCTCCCTACCTACAATGAATAACTCAAAACGATCTGTGAAACGGGAATCTTCCGGATTTCTCTTTGCTAAAGGAGAGATTTCCACTGGATGTCCATAGATGAATGTAGGTTGAATTAACTTATCTTCCACCTTTTGTTCAAAGAATTCATTTACGATATGGCCAAACTCCATGGATTCCTTAATTTCAATCCCATTTTCTTTAGCAAGCTGCTGGGCTTCTTCTTTACTCATTTCAGTCCAGAAGTCCACACCGGTATATTCTTTTACAGCGTCAACCATGTGAAGTCGTTTCCATTCCGGTTTTAACTCTATCTCATACTCCCCATACTGGATGGTAGTCGTGCCCAGAACTTCCTGAGCAATATGGGCAATCAGATTTTCCGTTAAACTCATGATATCTTGGTAATCCGCATAAGCTTCGTATAATTCAATCAATGTGAATTCAGGGTTGTGCCTTGTGGATACCCCTTCATTTCTGAAAACCCGGCCAATTTCATAAACTTTCTCCAATCCGCCAACGATCAAGCGTTTTAGATGAAGTTCAATGGCAATCCTTAAATTCAAAGGCATATCCAAAGCATTATGGTGAGTAAGGAAAGGCCGTGCAGCTGCTCCACCAGCAACAGAGTGCAATAGCGGCGTCTCCACTTCAAGGTATCCATGATCATCCAAATACCTTCTCATGGCTTGTACAATGCGACTGCGCATGATCAACGTATTTTTGCTTTCTTCATTTGTAATTAAATCGACATATCGTTTCCGGTAACGCTCTTCAACATCCTTTAGGCCATGAAATTTATCAGGCAACGGGCGAAGCGCTTTAGCAAGGAAAACATATTCTTTAGCTTTAATGGAAAGTTCCCCGACTTTGGTTTTGAAAATAACGCCTGTTACTCCTACGATGTCGCCAAGATCCGTTTGATTGAAAATTTGGTAAGAATCTTCACCGATGTTATCCAAACGGACGTAGATTTGGATTTGACCGCTAATATCCTGGATATGGGCAAATCCCGCTTTCCCTTTTCCACGCTTCGTCATGACACGGCCAGCGATCGTAACTTCAATTTCTTTTTCTTCAAGTTCTTCCTTTTCTACTTCACCATAAGCACTGATTATTTCTTGAGTGTTATGCGTGCGCTCGAATCTGCTCCCAAAAGGGTCTTGTCCATTATCCATCATGGCCTGCATTTTATCGCGCCTTACCTGCAGTTGGTCATTCAATTCTTCATGACTCACGAAAATCATCTCCATCTTTATTAATAAATGCTTTATATAATTAATCAGAAATTCTTTTGCATACATATTTATTCTTACATAAAGTTAAGGATTTCAACAGCTTTTTATCATAAAACATTGTTTATGTACATATAAAAACTGCCAGGATTACTGGCAGTTTAAGATAAGCGTATTATAGGAAAATAGGAAGGTGATGTCAAACATCAGACCATTTGGAGGTTTTGTTCCTTTGCTTCAACTTCATCAACAAGTCCATAAAGAAGCGTAACAACATCTTCTCTTGTTTCACAATCATTAATTCCTTTGCGAGCCTTAGCGTTCCCTTTAACACCCTTTAAATACCAAGAAGCATGCTTACGCATTTCGCGAACGGCGACATTTTCATTTTTCAACGCAATCAGACGATCCATATGAAGCACGCAAACATCCATCTTTTCACGAACTGAAGGCTCATCCATCAGTTGACCGGTTTCAAGATATTTTACAGTCCGGTAAATCATCCACGGGTTACCTAGAGCTGCACGGCCGATCATGACTCCATCAACACCCGTTTCCTTCAGCATTCTTTCCGCATCCTGTGGAGTTTCCACATCACCATTACCGATTAGGGGAATATTAATCGATTTCTTCACTTCACGGATAATGTCCCAGTTAGCTTTTCCTTCATACATTTGAACACGTGTTCTGCCATGCATGGAAACAGCTTTACCACCTGCGCGTTCAACAGCCTGAGCATTTTGAATCGCAAAAACGTGTTCATCATCCCATCCTATGCGCATTTTTACAGTTACCGGCTTTTCAACAGCATCAACCACCGCTGAAACCATCTCATAAATTTTGTTCGGATCGAGAAGCCACTTCGCACCCGCATCACATTTAGTGATTTTAGGGACAGGGCAGCCCATGTTGATATCGATGATGTCAGCAGTTGTATTTTTATCTACAAATTGCGCAGCTTCGACCAAATTCTTCTTTTCACCGCCAAAGATTTGCAAACTTAACGGCTTTTCTCTTTCATCTATATAAAGCATATTCATCGTTCTAGCATTTTTAAGAACGATTCCCTTGTCACTGACCATCTCCGCACAAACAAGACCAGCACCAAATTCCTTGACGGTCAAGCGGAATGCCGAGTTACAGACTCCCGCCATCGGTGCCAGCACTACCTGGTTCTTCATTTCTATATCGCCTATTCTTAACACTTTGTGGCCCCCTATAACATTCTTTCATTTTTCCTCAGGTGGCTGAAGCTCCTCAATGGAAATATGAAGAATTTCCGCCACTTCCAGTAAAAATGCTTCTGAAGGGTTACGGTTCCCTCGTTCAACTTCTCCCAGCAAGGAAACGGATACACCTATTTCCCTCGCAAATCCTTCCTGGGTATAACCCTTTAACTTTCGAAAAGCGCGAATACGCCTTCCCCATTTTTCACCTTCCATAATCGAACTCCTTCTTTATCCGAAATCTGTTCAAGCAGGTCGCTCAAAGGTGCATGCATTTGCGGAAGTGATATATCTGGGTCCACTTCCATTAAAGGCACGATAACAAAAGCCCTCTCGTGCATACGAGGGTGCGGGACTGAAAGAGTCTCTGTCTCAATATTTTCATGATTATATAACAAAATGTCAAGGTCTAAAGTACGAGGACCCCACCTGATTTCCCTTTTTCTCCCTAAATCCTGTTCAATTTTCATACAAGCCTGAAGTAATTGTTCGGGTTCTAAATCGGTTCTCACTTTAAGGACAGCGTTTAAAAAACAGTCCTGGTCTTCATATCCTATCGGGTCCGTTTCATATAAAGAGGAGCATGACACCAATTTGATATGCGGGCTTTCAGACAATAATTGGAAAGCCTTTCGGAATGTTTCAAGGCGATCACCTAAGTTCGACCCTATTGAAAGGTAAGCAATATTTCTCACAATCAGCGTCCCCTTACAATCTCTATAGCAACCGAATCATAGTGACCTGCTATTGGAGGATCTGGTTTATAAACCTTGACGGTGCATGTCTCGATGGAAGAATATTTATTAAGCAGTTCAGAGGCGATTTTTTCAGCGACAGCTTCCACTAACTTAAAAGGCTCTCCCTCAACAACATTTTTACACACTTCATATAACTCGCCATAGTTGATTGAGTCTTCAAGGTTGTCACTCTTTCCCGCCTTGGCTAAATCAGTCTGGACGATTAAATCCACTTTAAATCGCTGACCAAGCTTCGTTTCTTCCGGAAAAACTCCATGATAACCGTAAAACTCCATTTTATTCACATATATCTTATCCATATCATTCACCTTTTCCTAATAGAGCATCCATCATCTTTGCAGTCCGTGCCATTTCCTTCACATCATGTACGCGAACCATTTGACAGCCTTGTTGAATGCCATGACAGATTGTGGCGGCCGTTCCTTCCATTCGCTCACCAGGCGGCAGGTCCAGAACATGTCCAATCATGGACTTTCTTGATGTGGCTAACAGAACTGGATAACCTAACGATACCAGCTTATCAAGATTCCTCATCATTTCTAAATTCAACTTTAAATCTTTCGCAAAGCCAATTCCTGGATCGAGTATGATGTTTTCATCCTTGACACCTGCATCCTTCACCAACATGATGCTTTCGAATAAATCTTGAAGTACATCCCGAACAAAATGTCCATATTCCATATTACCCCTGTTATGCATCAAGATGATCGGCACATTATATTCCGCAGCTACCTTCGACATCAAGGAATCGGCTTTACCTCCCCATATGTCATTTAATATATGGGCTCCTGCTTTTACCGCCGCTTCCGCCACTCTTGATTTATACGTATCGACCGATATTGGAACCTCAATATTACGGGTTATGGCCTCTATAATCGGGGCGACTCTCTCTATTTCCTCTTCCTCCGATATCCTCTCATAATTAGGTCGGGTGGACTCTCCGCCTACATCCAATATATCCGCTCCATCGTTGACCATCCGTTCGGCATGCTTCAAAGCAGCATCTATCCGATTATATTTCCCGCCATCCGAAAAGGAGTCCGGCGTAACATTCAAAATCCCCATAATTAAGGTTTTATTGCTGTAATCCAAATCAAATGAACCGCATTTTATTTTTGACGCTCCAGCTAATGACATCCAACGTTCTCCTTCACTTAAAGAAATCTATATATACGAGTTTACCCATTTACACAGGCATAGTGCAAGCTCCAGGAAGATTCGGAACACTTCTGCTGACATTACTGCAAAAAGAAAAGCAAAGCCCCTAAGGAACTTCGCTTCTCATTTTTAGCGTCTTGTCTTACTCAAAATTATATAATGGCGTACTTAAGTAGCGTTCACCATTACTTGGTATGATGGCAAGTACCTTTTTGCCTTTTCCCAGTTTGTCAGCCACTTTAATGGCAGCTGCGATTGCACCTCCAGAAGAAATTCCGCCAAGGATTCCTTCTTCTTTTGCTGCGCGGCGTGCATAATCAAAAGATTCCTCTGTATTGACTTGAATGATTTCGTCATAGAGATCTGTATTCAATATAGTTGGAATGAAGCCTGCCCCGATTCCTTGGATTTTATGAGGTCCTGGAGTCCCTCCCGATAATACTGGGGAATCCGCAGGTTCAACAGCGTAAATTTTAATGTCAGGGAATTTCTCACGCAGGACTTCACCGGCACCTGTAATGGTTCCGCCAGTACCGATTCCGGCAACGAATGCATCCAGGCCTTCATCTCCAAAGGCTTCAACGATTTCAGGACCTGTTGTGTTCCGATGTACTTCAGGGTTGGCTTCGTTTTCGAATTGCTGTGGAATGAAGTAACCTTTTTCTTTAGAAAGCTCAGTCGCCTTTGCGATTGCACCCTTCATTCCTTCAGGCCCAGGAGTAAGAACTAACTCTGCTCCATAAGCGCGAAGCAAGTTACGGCGTTCCAAGCTCATCGTCTCCGGCATAACCAGAATTGATTTATAGCCCTTTGCCGCAGCTACCATCGCCAGGCCTATTCCAGTATTTCCGCTTGTAGGTTCAATGATCGTATCACCTGGCTTAAGGGTACCATTTTTTTCTGCCGCTTCGATCATCGCAAGGGCGATACGGTCCTTTACACTGCTGCCTGGGTTAAAATACTCAAGTTTCAAATAAATATCTGCACTGTTTTCATTTTGAAGCTTGTTTAACTTAACAATAGGTGTTTGTCCAATTAAATCGATTACAGAATTAGCTATACGTGCCATTTTCTCCACTCCCTTATCATTTCAATACCGAGTATGTTTATTGGTTTTATAATTTTAAAGTTACCAGTTTTAATAGTTCATTGTCAATAATTATATACTATATTCTAAATTTTCTCACACAACCATTGACCTACTTTTCTTCCTTCAATCCATAAAACCATTCTACATCAAATTCGTCCCAGAAAATTTTCCCTGAGACCGGTGCCTGAATCTGTTCAAGAGCTATTTGGCGGTGAATCTTGTCTTTAACTTCTTCATATTCATATTGCTTACCCTCTATTCTTTCATGCAGGTAGAGAACGGCCCAGCCATCCTCCGTTTGGATTGCATCACTCCACTTTTTCACCTTCAATTTCTCGGCAGCGGTAATGTATTCCTTGGATACTTGCTCGTTATCCTGTGATATATAACCCATGTCGCCCCCTTGATTGGCAGTGAATTCATCAAGCGACTTTTCCATTGCCAAGACATCAAAGGAGACACCTTTCTCCAGTTCACGTATGACTTGGTCTGCCTGCTTTTTTGTAGAAGTGGTGATATGGGAAATATGGAAAGCAGTAGGGATTCTGTAGATATCCTTATTATTATCATAATGACTCCGCATTGCCGTTTCGGAAACCGAAACGTCCTTGGTGAGGAGCTTCTCGAGAAGGAGACTCGACTGAATTTCCTGCCTCAGCTGATCGTTACTTTTATTAAGGTTCTGACCGGTAGTCCCATACATCGTTTTCATCATTTTAAGTTCCCGATCAAGCTCTTCATCCGAAGTCTTCACTTTGTATTTTTCAGCTGCCTGTTTCACTACCTCTTTATCGACCATATCCTCAAGTACATCTTCCCCATATCTTTTTTCGAGCTCATTAATCCATGCTTCCCGGGAAATATCCTTGGATCCAACCTTTGCGGCCGTTTCTTCCCCAATGACGGATTTTGAAATGATTAGTGGTTTTATGACAAAGATAATGATAGTCAATAGGTTCAACAAGGCAAGGCCAGCAATAATCGCCCGAAGCTTTTGTTTTGGCAAACCCTTATCCCCCGTAAATTATTTTTTGGTTTCCGCTTCCAGTTCCTCGAGTTCTTCCTTCGAGAATTGGTAGGTCTGATTACAAAAATGACAATGCGCCTCCGCTTGTCCGTCTGTCTCAATGATATCCCGGATCTCGGCCTGCCCAAGGCTAATCAATGCAGTGGCAATTCTCTCCCTGGAACATTGACAGGAGAATTGGACATCCATTTTTTCTAGTATATTCACATTGCCCTCACCTAAAATTTCGGTTAGGATTTCTTCAGGAGTCATTCCACTTTGAATCATCTTGGAAACAGGAGTTATCGTGCTTAGTCGATTTTCAATTTTGGAAATCGTATCTTCGGATGTACCCGGCATCAACTGAATGATAAATCCACCCGCTGCAAGGATTGAATTATCCGGATTCACGAGAACCCCAACCCCAACAGATGATGGCACCTGTTCGGAAGTAACAAAGTAATAAGTGAAATCTTCACCTAACTCTCCCGATACAAGCGGTACTTGCCCCGAAAAGTAATCACGAAGACCAATGTCTTTGACAACAGTCAGCAACCCATCGGTACCCACCGCTCTCCTTACATCCAGCTTTCCCTGCTCATTCAAATCAAAGTGGGTTTGCGGGTGAGTGACATATCCGCGGACTTCTCCCTTTGCATTGCTGTCGACCAGGATGGAACCAATCGGTCCACCACCCTCGATTTTAATCGTCAGCTTTTCTTCACCTTTTAACATTCCGCCCATCATAACGCCTGCCGTCATAGCGCGTCCAAGGGCAGCAGATGCAGTAGGCCATGTATAATGGCGTCGCTGCGCTTCTCCTACGGTGTCTGTTGTTGAAACAGCATATGCCCGCACCTGGCCTTCATAGCCTAACGCTTTTATTAGATAATCCTTCATTTATTTTGCTCCTTTCAAGCTTTGTATTACTTCTTTACTTGCTCACGATTACGTTTATAAATCAGCTGCAGCCCCTTCAAGGTCAAAAATGGCTCCACAACGTCAATCACAGTGGACTCATTAGCAATTAAGGTAGCCAGTCCGCCTGTCGCTATTACCGTTGGTTCTAGATTACTTTGCGCCTTAATTCGATTGACGATTCCTTCTACCTGACCAACATATCCATACAAAATGCCAGACTGCATGGCGGAGACCGTATTTTTCCCAATAATCCCTTCCGGCCGGCTGATTTCTATTCTTGGAAGTTTGGCTGCTTTTGAATAAAGTGCTTCAGTAGAAATATTTATACCAGGAGCAATGGCTCCGCCCATGTATTGTTTATCCTCATTTATGTAGCAATATGTCGTTGCCGTGCCAAAATCCACGATGATGAGAGGGCTTCCATATTCCTGAATGCCTGCAACCGCATTAACGATTCGGTCGGCTCCCACCTCACGGGGATTTTCGTATTTAATATTCAATCCAGTTTTTATTCCAGGTCCAACTATTAGCGGTTTAATTCCAAAGTATTTTTTGCACATGCGTTCAAGCGCAAACATAATTGGCGGAACTACCGAAGAAATAATGATTCCATCAAATTGATCAAACGAAAGACCTTCATGTTGCAGCAAAGACTTTATGACCATTCCATACTCATCTTCTGTCTTGTGACGGTTAGTCTCTATTCGCCAATGATATTTTAAAATATCTTCATCGTATACGCCTAATACGGTATTCGTATTCCCAACATCCAATACAAAAATCATCGTTTCATCACTCCGGTAAATTATTCTCCAACATCATAACACACTGCTATATCACACGCTATTAGTCGCACTTTTCGAAAGGTACCCCAAAAACTTTATCACAAGAGTTAAGAAAAGGGTATTTCCGAGGCGGAAATACCCTTTTGAATTTAGTCAACTTAAGACTTTTTATTGTCATCTTCGTTCGGGAAGGAAAGCGGCTGATCTTGAGGTGCACCTTCTTTGATTGGAGGGGTATTCAGTCCTTCCTCCGTTATTTCAAGGTCCTCAGGTCCTCTTTTATCCAATGGATCTAATAGGGCCTCTTTTTCTTCCTTCTTCTTATTGATGTTCACCTTGACATTCTCATCAGTGGTTAAATTCCCATTCAGAGCCGTATAATCCCGATCTGGCAATTTACCATTATGGAATAATCCTTTGATTTGTTCCGCATCAAGTGTTTCCACTTCAAGCAGGGTTTTTGCAACCAAATCAAGTTTTTCACGATTTTCAGTAAGGATTTTCTTACATCTTTCGTAAGCTTCCTTGATGATACGTTGAATTTCAAGATCGATTTCATATGCTATTGCATCTGAATAGTTTTGATCATTGTTGAAATCGCGGCCTAGGAAGACCTGACCTTGAGAATTACCGAATTGAAGCGGTCCGAGCTTACTCATTCCATATTCCATAACCATGCTACGAGCTATGCCCGTTGCACGCTGGAAGTCGTTATGCGCACCGGTACTCACTTCTCCGAATGTAACTTCTTCGGCTACACGGCCACCCAATAGTCCTACGATTTTATCTTTTAGCTCAGGTTCCGTCATGAAGAAACGATCTTCTTTCGGCAGCATAACTGCATAACCGCCAGCTTGACCACGAGGGACAATCGTAACTTTATGAACGATTTCGGCATCATCCAGAACCAGCCCAATAATGGTATGTCCTGCTTCATGCCACGCTACGATATTTCTTTCCTTTTTGGAAATGACACGGTTTTTCTTGGCAGGTCCGGCGATAACGCGATCCGAAGCTTCATCCAAATCGGACATGTCGATCTTCTTCTTATCTTGACGGGCAGCAACAAGCGCCGCTTCATTAAGTAAGTTTTCAAGATCTGCACCAGAAAATCCTGGAGTACGCTGAGCGATCGCTTTCAAATCGACTGTTTCTGCCAATGGTTTATTGCGTGCATGCACTTTCAGCACTTCTTCACGGCCCTTAACATCAGGGCGGCCTACCGTTATTTGACGGTCAAAACGTCCCGGACGCAATAATGCCGGATCCAATACATCAGCACGGTTAGTCGCAGCGATGATTATGATTCCTTCATTACCACCGAAACCATCCATTTCCACCAGTAATTGGTTCAATGTCTGTTCGCGTTCATCGTGACCGCCACCAAGACCTGCGCCACGTTGACGACCGACTGCATCAATTTCATCGATGAAGATGATACATGGTGCATTCTTCTTAGCATTTTCAAACAAATCACGAACGCGGGATGCACCGACACCCACAAACATTTCAACAAAATCAGAACCACTGATTGAGAAGAAAGGAGTTCCGGCTTCACCAGCTACTGCTCGTGCAAGTAAAGTTTTACCTGTACCAGGAGGCCCAACTAAAAGTACCCCTTTAGGGATGCGGGCTCCAAGCTCGGCATATTTGCGAGGATCTTTCAAGAATTCAACGACCTCGACAAGTTCCTGCTTTTCTTCGTCCGCTCCGGCAACATCATTGAAGCGAACTTTTTTCTTATCATCATTATACAATTTCGCCTTACTTTTCCCGAAGTTCATGACGCGGCCACCACCGCCGCCCTGAGCTTGGTTAAGTAAAAAGAAGAAGAGGATAAAAATGATTACAAATGGAATGATGGAAGTGAAAAATGTCACCCAGCCACTTGTCTTTTCTGGAGGTTCCACAGTGATGATGTCCTTACCCAACTTGGTTACGGCATCATTTATCCGACTTTGCGAATATTCACTGAAAGGCACGTACGTCACAAAGAATTTGTTTTCCTCATAACCTTTGAGCTTTCCTGTGATTTCAAATACACTGCTTTCGGGCTGCATCGTCAGTGCAGTAACGTCCCCATTCTCCAAATGCTTATAGAATTCATCTTGGGTCATTTTCTCCGTTGGTTCATTGTTATTATTAAAAATGCTTACAATCCCAATGATGACCAAAAAGATCAGTAAATAAAATATGGTATTACGGAAGATCCGATTCATCCCTTACCTCCTCCCACGGGTAAACAAACTATAGTAAATACTATCATATAAAATTAATGAATTACAATAATTTAACACCGCTGTTTTTATCTGGTCTTCTCTTTCAAACAGGTACGATTAATTCGAGTAAATTTCAGGCTTCAATATGCCAATATACGGGAGATTGCGATACTTTTCCGCAAAATCAAGACCATATCCGACAACAAATGCATCTGGAACGATGAACCCGGCATAGTCCGGAGTGATATCCGCTTTCCTGCCTGTTGGTTTATCCAATAAGGTAACGATTTTAATTGATTTTGCTTTTCGATAACGGAAAAGTTCCGCAAGATAGCTAAGAGTCAAACCGCTGTCGATAATATCTTCGATAATTAAAATATCCCGGCCTTCAACCGATGTATCAAGATCCTTGATGATTTTCACTTCACCGGAAGATACAGTGGAGTTACCATAGCTCGAAACATCCATAAAGTCCATTTCAAGATGTGTATCAACGCGTTTCAGTAAATCTGACATAAATGGCATGGCGCCTTTCAGCACTCCGATGGCCAACGGGAACTTACCTTGGTAATCAGCTTCTAGCTGCGCACCCAATTCCCTTATTTTCAATTGAAGTTCTTCCTCTGATATTAAAACTTTTTCAATGTCGTTTTGCATGGTCATTGTAATTAATTGCCCCCCATGAAGAATTAAGCTTTTTTATATTCTAAGTAAATTAAAGATTTTTCATCAGAAATTATATCCGGCTCGACATTTGACTTCTTTAAACCGGGCAGCCAAATCGCCGTTCCCGTTTGATCGATGATGACCGGCCACACATTTCTTTCTAGCATCGGGATCTTTTCATTAATAAAAATATCCTTTAACTTTTTAGTTCCACCTAATCCCTTGACGGCCATCCGTTCGCCTTCATTCCTGGTTCGGGCTGTAAGCGGAAACTGAACAGCTGATTCGGGAAGAATAAAAGAATGATTTCCCCTAAGTACCGGAATTTCTTCTTTTATATAGTGCGCTTTAATCTTATATCCATTCGGAAGAATAGTCTCACCGGGAATTTGTAATTTTAGGGAATATTCACGGCTTTTTTGCCGAAAAAATCTAAACATGCAAGTTTGATATGATTTTTCCGCAATAAGGCCCTCCGGAAGATGCAATTCTGCAGATGGTTGAGGATTCAAAAACAAAACTAAAAGTTGGTCAATATGTAATGCCGAAAGCGATGAAGGTCTCTCCAAATAAAGATAGTTTAATATTAGTTGAATCGCCCTTCTTTGTAAAGGTTTAGGCATCGCGAGAACCTTATCAATCTGAATAACCGCTTGATCTTTATCCTGCTGGATCCAAACCTCGGACATTTTGCTTGAAACCAGGTTCAAAAAAAACTCTTCATCTTCATATAGCTCTTCACTGAATCGTTGAAAATGCTCATGAACCTTTCTATTTTCTTTCTTTAGAAAAGGAAGAACTTCATGCCTAAAACGATTTCTTGCATAGACGCCGGTTTCATTGCTCGGATCAAACCTTGGTTCAATATCATGAAGGCCCGCATATTCGATTATTTGGCTTTTCGTGATTTCAAGAAAAGGCCTGATCAGATTCCCTGTATGAAAACGTCTCTTTATAGGAATACCCGCTCTTGCCTTGCCTGTCGCCCCTCTTGTTAAACGCATGAGCATCGTTTCTATTTGATCATCTCCATGATGCCCCAGGACAAGCGTGGAGGCTTGATGCTTATCCATCACTTCCTCATAGAAAGCAAAACGCAGCTTTCTTGACGTTATTTGTGAACTTTCCCCCGTCTGCTCCATCCGGGCAGGAACATCGATCCTTTTTCCCTCAAATGTAATGCCCCACCGTTCACAAATGTGTTCGACATATTTATAATCCCCATAGGACTCTTCACCACGAAACATATGGTCAACACTTGCTACGATCATCTCGTAATGAAAAAGAGGTTGAATTTCCTTAAGGATATGGAGAAGCACCAGCGAGTCCGGTCCTCCGGAAACGCCTATTAGCAACTTCGAGTTTTCCTTAATCAATTCGTTTCTATAAATGGTGCTCAGAACTTTTTCCTTTAACATACAATCTTCCTTCTTTATGGACAGGCATTAGTTTTATACGATTCAATCATGAAATGGTTTCAACCATTTCATGGCATTCACCTAATAACTATATCATAACAACTGTTCATATATGTAAAGAACATAGAGCATCGATATGATGGCAACCAGCAAAAACGTTTCAAAAAAACCGCCGCTTTTCTTTTTTGATTGGTTTTGGAACCTTCTTGCTTGTCTTGTTGAAGGTTGCGCGGTTTGCTGCTGACCCGTCGCTGTCTGGTTCGGGCCCTTTTTCTTCGAATGATTTTGCTTACTTAGCACCTTTACCAGATCCTCCCGCATTTGGACGGCTGAATCATACTGCCCGAGGAGCGCCTTATCCAACATCTTCCTGTATGGATGCAATTCCTTTTTCTGCTTAATTAAGTCGTTAAGCTGTTTATACCCCTCCCCTTTCTTCTGGAAACGTCCGGGATAGGCAGAATTGATTACAATCATTGCCACAGCGAACAAGTCATATTGCGGATCGGCCTTTCTTGATCCAAGTCCCCAGTACCCCCTGTCAAAGAACTCAGTAAATTCTTTAACAGACCGCCCGATCAAGGTGGTTCCGCCAACATCCACACACCGTACCTTATAGGCTGGTGATGTCACGATCAAATTCTCTGGTTTCAAATCACCGAACACCCAGCCATTGGAATGCAAGGCAGACAAGCTTGTTAAAAGCTGAAGCATCAAGACTCCAATCCATGACGACCCTTTCTTATCAATGAAACGCAAAAAATCTTGTCCATGGATATATTCCATGACATAAAAAGGGAGCTGCTTTCCTGTTTTCATGAAATCATCCGCTTCCAAAAATGAAGGTCCAAGGGTAGACCCCTGGACCTTTGAAAAGGATTTTAGGATATTCATCTCCGAAATAATGGACGTCCCATTATCACTGAGCTTTAAAGCATAATGACGATTTCCTCTTTCAACCAAATAAACGATCCCGTTCGCTCCACACCCCAATTCCTTAATTATTTTGTACTGGTTTTTATTCCATTTTCCAGTGACTATACTGCCAGGAAGAAGTTTACATTGATTCCTCAAAGTATTGTTCATCATCATGTGATAACAATCCCCTCAATGAACGTTTTTTATTGAAATGAGTTAAAGCTTCACGAATGGCAGGACCTGTCGGAGTGAGTCCCCCTGTACTAAGCTTAGGAAAGGTTGCCGTCAAGGCTTCGAGGTTCGGGGTCCAATCCAGCAACTTTTCAACGTCATTTCTTTTCCCAGGAAATACGAATACGGAAAAACGGCTGTCACCCATCCTTGCATTCATACTAAGGGAAAGATCTAATAAGGAATCTTTCACTGTAGGCAGTTTATGTTTCATGCTTGCACTGGTATCAACAAGAATCAGTACTTCGAGCTTGCTTGTTTCCCCAAGCTCATCGACCACCTCCATCACTTCTCCCCGTTTATCCGGCGGAAGATCCTCCATCGTTTTTGAATCTCCGAGTATTTGTTGAAGCTCGCGATTGATAACTCCCTGTATCGTTTGAGTCATCGCCTTTTGTGTCACCATCTGGACGGTTTGGGACAACTGCTGCGAATAGACTACTTGACTTACGCCACCTCCTGAACCAGCAATCTTCTCGATTTCCTTAAGTCCCTTTTCATCTATCACATCATTTTCCATTACACCTATGACATTGATGGTTATGCCTTGTTCCCTTGCTAATTCAGCCATGGCAGACGGCTCCTCACCATGATTTGAACATCCGTCGGTTATAAGCAAAATCTGTCTTAATGTTCCTGCTTTCATGTTTTGCTCTCCCTTCCTATCAACTTGTTACCATAATTGACTAAAAAAGGGGAAATTATACGCAACAGACATTACACCAAGTCATATCATGGAGCGGAATGATTGAAAAGAGTTCATCACTTTACCTTTTATCCTTCTTCCATTTACACCACCTCATTTTGGGTTTTATTTATTTTATATATAAACGGCCCCTACTGGGCCTTTTTGCGTTTTGGGGAAACGGGAATGGATGCCCATTTCGGTGTGTTATGCTTAATTTTCGATGTCACCACTGTCATGTCATCATCTATGATGCCTTTTGTTCGGATGACCTCTTCCAATATTAAATCAGAGATTTCCTGCGGATCGTCAGTTTCCATTTCCTTGATTTTTCGTTTTAGCCAGAACTCGATATTTTCGACATGTGAGGGGCCATCGAACACTCCATCGCTCATCATGATTAATATATCCCCTGCCTTCAGCTCTTCTGATACTACATCAACATCAAAATCCTGGATGATCCCCATAGGGAGGTTACTTGATTCAATTTTTATTATCCTATCCCCCCTTTTAATGAAACTCGGTATCGAACAGATCTTTAAAAACTTAGCCCTTGCGTCCTGAAGATCAATCATTGCCAAATCAAGAGTCGAAAATATTTCATCGGTAGTGCGTAGAGATAATACGGAGTTTACGGATTTAATGGCTATTTTTTCTTCTATTCCCGATTGTAAAAATTTTTGTAGCAGCTTCAATGTTTCTGTACTTTCAAAATGGGCCCTTTCCCCATTTCCCATTCCATCACTAATGGCTATTGCGAATTTGCCGCAGCCAATTTCCATGGTCGTAAAACTATCTCCTGAAACAAGCCCTCCCCCCTTGGCAGCATGAGCCACACCCGTTTCGACCGTGAATTTTTTTGCTGACCTAAATATCACCTCACATTGCCCGCTTGGATACGTTGCACACTCTTCTGAATGAACGACTATCGTTTCCCCTAAAATGTCAGAAAGCATAGGTGCAATCAACTTTTCACATTCCCCTCTGCCCTGGCAGTATGGGACACTCATCTCTATATCAACATTTCCTTGTTCTAGACTGTATATTTCCACATGGCCTATGTGCAGGCCAAAATCCTGGATGGCTTCCAAAATGGATTCTTCATGTACATGATGATTCTTCCTTTCCCTTTGAATTTCTTTTGCAAAATCATCCATCACTGCCGAAACGCCCCGCAGTTGATCCGCCACTAGCTTCCGGCTTTCCTTCACCTGCCTTTTTAGTTTTTGGTTAGCTTCAAAATAAGTAAGCTCCTGTGATATCGCCCCAATCACCTGAGGCCCGCGACTGCAATATTTCCCCCATTCTTTCGAAGTTTTTTGGGGGAGCTGACCATTATTTTCACTTAATTGAAGCATAATTTCCTGCATGCCGTCATAGGTTGTATTAAAGTTCTTGGACCAGCATTGTTCCTTTTTAAAACAAAGCTGGCACGTTTTTTCCGTTACATTACTTAAGAAGTAGTCGAATTCTTTCTCATCTTCCTCCAATCTTCCCCTTTCATCCACTTGGGAAAAGCTATTAGAGAGCGCCTCAAATACATGTGAGAATTGCTCCACCCTTTGAGCGGTGACATCCCTCACTTTTCGGGCATACTGCTGCTGTTCATCAGAATTCTCGACTGTTCCCGGTATATGTTTCGCTATTTTGTTGATGATGGATGACGGTGTCAATATAAATAGGGCCACAGCTATAAGTGATTCATAAAGGGTCACCATAATATTATTGGTGCCCTCACCATATAAACCTATCAGTAATGTAGCAATCAAGAGGCCGCTAGCGACCCCTATCTTCCTTCCCTCCTTCAACAGTCCGCCCAGAAGCCCTGAAAATGCGAGAAGGCTCATTTGATATAGACTGGCAATACTTGCCAAGCTGAATATCAATCCAGTAACTACACCTACAGTGGAGCCTATGGCGGCCCCTCCCGCCAGCCCGAAGAGGAGGACCAAGTATCGCGAGAATATATGGTCGAGTGATAAATCGTATATCATCCAGCCGATGGTTCCGGTCATCACCGAAGCCAGTAAGATGATGATGCTGACAATTTCCTCCGTCTTTAATGATTGGGACTTTGTCCTAACGGTCAGCATCGGGATGGACTGTATGAAGATTAAAGTTAAAATCATCGCGAGTCCCGCCTCTACTCCTATCATCATCAAGTCGTACAGCTGAATCGTTCGGAATACCAGATATTGCTCGGCCAGGTTGACCAGGAATAGTGAAGCGAATACGTACATCGACATCGTCTTGAATTGTCCTTCCACGGCGGGCTTCTTGATCTTATGAAATAACAGGAGCAGGAACGCCGATGCAAAGATGACTAAACTATTCGAATAGTGAACGGTCAGCCCACCTGCAATCAATCCGAATAACGCCAGTGGAGCCCTATCACGTCTCATGAGAAAAACGGCTGCGAAAAACGGAAGTCCAAATGGTGCCAACTGCGAAAGAATTAAAGCCCTTCCTAATAAAAAACCGATGATTGCTAAAGAGATACCTTTTTTTATGAATATGTCTTCACTCTTCATTTGCAGTTGTTGGATCCAATTGATGGCCCCTGCCTTCGCTTCTTTTAACTGAACATCTCCAAGAGGTTCCATCATAGGTCTTTCCACTTTTTCCATTTCAACACCCCATTCGTATTAGTGATTTTTATTATAAAGAGGGCTTGTCTATTTTTTTGTCAGAATTTTATAAGCGGATAAGAAAAACGTTCGACGAAATTCTTCTTGAATAATCATTTGTATACAGGTTTTTGTGCCTTTTTTTTCAATACAGAAACGGGTGTTCTTTTTTTTTTGAAGAAAAGCAAAGTTTTTAGGTTATTTTTGCGGAAAATAACCCGAATAAATAATCAGGAAATGGAAACCGACAAACTTTAATATTTTTGTTGACATTTTTTCTTTACGAATGTAAGATATAACTTGTGCTTCAGTAGCACTTACCATTATGGCGGCGTAGCTCAGCTGGCTAGAGCGTACGGTTCATACCCGTGAGGTCGGGGGTTCGATCCCCTCTGCCGCTATCTTTCAACATGAAACTTACGGCCCGTTGGTCAAGCGGTTAAGACACCGCCCTTTCACGGCGGTAACACGGGTTCGAATCCCGTACGGGTCATCAAATATCAAAAGCGCCTCTGCACACTTTTATCAGTAAGTGAACAGAGGCGCTTTCTTTGTCGTACTATAATAAAAGAAGACAAGCCGGCAAGCTTGCCTTTATCTACACTATGAATAATTTCACAGGAAAAGTTGCTAAACTATTATTTTTCAGCAGCAGTTTTATCCGCGTCTTCCTCCTCGACCTCCCCGTTTCGTTTCGGTGCTACGTTTTAGGGTCGTTAAGCGGTCTTCGCTATCTTTTAAGAATTTAGCCATTTTTTGCTCAAAGTTTTCTTTCGGTTGGAAACCATTGCCTTTCGAGCGAAAGTCTTTGGAACGGCTGTCATTCCCTCTACCTTGGCGCGGACGTGGTGTGTATGCAGGTTTTTGTTCAACTTCAGGACGGTCTATCGCTTTTTTTATGGACAAGCCAATCTTGCCATCTTTAACGTTGATGACTTTCACCTCAACTGTATCGCCCACTTTTAAATGATCATTGATATCCTTGACATAGTTATCAGCCACTTCACTGATATGGACAAGACCGGTTGAACCTTGAGGTAGCTCTACAAATGCACCAAAATTAGTTATGCCTGTTACTTTACCTTGTAACTTGCTGCCTACTTCGATTGACATAAAAAAAATGTTCCTCCTTAGAAATGTTAAAAAAATCTCTTCACCCTATATTATAACGAAAGTAAAAAAACAGTGTCAATATTAGTCACTATCTTCCTTCCCTTTTGGAAGTGTAAAAATGATTTCACCTTTTTCAGACAAGAAATAATCCCGTCTTGCTATTTTTGCTATATAATCGTCGTCATTAAGCTTTACGATTTCTTCTTTAAGAAGGGTCTCGTCTTTTTTCAATTCAGCTAACTTTCCCTTCAATTCTTGCTTTTGCTGAACTTTCTCATCCAGTGCAACATTTTGCGTTATGAGGGTGGAAACGGCAAAAATCAAAAAGACAGCGGCGAAAACTGAGTAAAGAGTTAATCTACGCATTAGACCACGCTTCTTTTTTTCTACGGTTTGTACTTTTTTCTCTTGTTGAGCGACGTAGGGATTTTCCATTTTTGCCACTTTCCTTTTACGCAGGCTACTCATTTTTTATCGCTCCTCATTTCTTTTTATTTTTCCATCCATTTATCGTTCTAAATATAGAATTCTTTATTTTCAATAAAATCCCTTTTCCTTTATTATAAAACTTCCCGACGTTTTTCGTAACAAAAACCGGCAATAAATTCCATATATAAGTCAGAATCCATTTTAATGGTCTCCAGAATATATTCAAAATAAAGAGAAGTATTTTCCCCGCCCATTTTAATAAGGTCAAAACGAACTTACCTATCCCGATGATGATGGCTAATATGGATACTATTACCCATTTTATCGGTAGAAATATCATCATGTGAACCGAATTCGCTATAAATCTCGCCAACTTTATCACAAGTATTATCAAAAACTCCAAAAAACGTTGATATAATCCTTTGAAAAGTGCTTGATAAGCTGAAAAACCGCATAATAAGGCCAAAAATAAATAGAGGCGAAACTCTCCCTCATTCACTAAAAACAAAACATAAAAAATAAGGAGACCCTGAATGATCCAGAAAAGGAAGTCATGGATGAATACAATCCACCTTTTCCTTTCTGAACGATTCAGGAACCGGCTATACGTATCCAGGGCAGCTCCAAAGCCACTGCCCATGCCTATCATCGCAAGCAACGTATAAAATTGGATCGTTAAGGTCATTTGAACAACTTGCCAAAGAATCCTTTAGCTTTCTCCCCTGATTGCTCATCTAAATAAACAAGGTCGAAAATCTTTCCCTTAATGGAAACGATGCCTTTATCAACATCCAAATTCTTCATTTGCAAGTTTTGGCCCCGGATAGATAAGAATCCCATTGACGTTTCGAGCAGAAACTCTTCATTATCAAAACTTTCGACTTGTTTGACACCGGTAATATCAAGTAAACGGCGGCCTTTCATCGTTACATCATGCTCTTGGGTCGTTCCCTTTGTGTAACCAGCATTCGGATCAATATATTGGCTCATTTTATCATCCCTCACAGTACCACTGATTTTGTACAAGTGTATGTCTGTAAGAGTGGAATTAGAACCAAGCCTGTCCTTACTCCTCCGCTAGCTTTTCTTCCTTTACGATGGTATACATTTCTGCAGCCGCTTCTTTTTTAGTCGTTTCTTGAATTTTATCGACACGTACCGTAACAAGCTTTTGACCGAATCTGACTGTCAGCTCATCGCCATCTTTTACATTCGAACTTGCTTTGGCCTGTTGTCCGTTAATCGTGATTCTCCCTTTATCCGCAACCTCTTTCGCAAGTGTGCGGCGCTTGATCAACCTTGAAACCTTTAGGAATTTATCCAATCTCATCGACATTCAAATCTCTCCCTTAATTAAAGTCCTTTAGCTTTTGCTTCATCCCAATATGAATCCAATTCTTCCAATGTATAATCTTCAAACTTTTTGTCTGCCCTTTGAATACACTCTTCTATATATGTAAAACGCTGTTGGAATTTCTGGTTTGCTTTGTAGACGGCTTCTTCCGCTTGTATGTCATAATAACGTGAAATGTTGACAAGCGCAAAAAAGAGGTCGCCCAGCTCTGATTTTATTCTTTCAACATCCCTGTTCGGACTTACTATTTCCTCTTCCAATTCCTGCACTTCTTCCCTGACTTTCTTCCAGGCTTCGGAAACCTCATCCCAATCAAATCCAACCTTCGCAGCCCTTTTTTGATACTCTTCGGCCCGAAGTAAGTTAGGCAGCGATTTCTCAATACCATCCAGTATGGAATTCAGAGCTTTTGTTTCGCCCCCCTTTTCATCTTCTTTGATTTTCTGCCAGTTCACCAATACATCTTCTTCACCGTTCACTTCAACATCTCCGAATACGTGTGGGTGGCGCCGAATCATTTTTGCCGTAATGCCCTCAATCACATCATCTATCGTGAACATGCCCTCATCTTCACCGATCTGTGAATGAAGCATCACCTGAAGCAGGACATCCCCAAGTTCACCAACCATACCCTCATCGTCACCCTCATCGATGGAATCAATCAGCTCATATGCTTCTTCTATTAGATATTTCTTCAAGCTTTCATGAGTTTGTTTCTTATCCCACGGACATCCGTCAGGACCTCTAAGTTCTGCGATGACCCGCCGCAGCTTAGAAAACTCCCTATATCGTAAAGCTTCATCTTTAACGGGCGGAACATAAACACTCGTCAAGTTACTTAACTCCATCTGACGGTCGAGTTCGAATAGGGCGCACTTTGTCACTTTTTCCTGACTGCTGCCTGCCGCAGTTACGATATATACCTCGTAGTCATCCGGTAGCTTTTCCATCAAAGTCAGCTTCACATCGGATGCACTGAATGCGTCATACACCTGTCCGATTATCATATGCTGGGTAATGTGTAAATCATCCGGTGAAAGATCCGTTCCATCCAATAGCTGAAATCCTTCAATTGGATCGATCCTAACAGCCTGAAATAATGGGTCAAGGAAACTTTGCCCGCCCTCGAGCTTAATGGCTATTCCAAGAGCCGGACCCTTTTCAAGCAAAAGCTGTACCGTTTTTTCCGCAACCATGGGATGCCCCGGAACTGCGTATAAAACGGAACGGTTTGAAGCCTCGTGTAATAATGTTTCGGCAATTTCTTCATATACAGCTTCAAATTGGTCGTGCTTTTCATATATCCCGTCAAAAGCCGTGAAATTCATTCCTTCCCTTTTCAAATCCCCGATTACCGGATGATCAGCCGTTCTGACGTAGCATTGTTCCATTTGTACCAATTTTTTATAAATCCCTAGTGGAAGCTGCTCTAAATCCCCAGCACCAAGGCCTATTATCGTAATCTCATTCATGATTTCGTATACTCCTATTCGTTATTATAAATCGTTTAAGCTTTGAACCTGCAGGTATAAGTGAAAGTTCCTCTTCACCAAATAAGCCTGCACGAATGGCGGTCATCACAAACACGGCTGCACCGATCCCTACTCCGATCAAAGCTTGGACTGTAGCTAACAACCGGCTATCGCCTGAGGACATCCATTCGAATAAACAATTGAATAAAACAACCGCCGCACCCATGTAAACCGTACTCTTCAGGATTATTAGCACATGCCGCTTTTCTATTAATGTTTTTTTGATATGTACTCTCAATACCACATAAAATAATACCGTCATGATCAAATATGCAAGTACTGTTGCCGAGGCTGCTCCCGCGATTTTGTAATGTGGCACCAGAACAAGGTTCAAAGCCCACTTGCTGCCCACCCCCACAATCGTGATGATCACCGGCACGAATGAATGACCTAAACTTTGAATCACTGCCGCTTCCGCCATTATGAGGGATGTGAATAAAATCGATAAAGAGAAAATTGCTAAAGTAATCGTCCCTTTAACATCAGTGAACAGCATATGATTGACAGGCTTCATCGTCACCACCAGCCCGATCGCAGCAGCGGCCCCGATCGTCGCACTTACACGAAGCGACAATTTGATCTTATTCAATAATTCAAGTTGACTTTTACTCTGAACGAATCCGGATATGACAGGTACTAGCGCCAATGCAAAAGAATTAGCGACGACTGTACCTAGCTGAAGCAACGGCTGTCCTCGATCATATACCCCTTTCCATTCTTTGGCTTCCCTTTCCCCCATCCCCGTTTCCCTTAACAGCGAATACAAGTGCAGTGAATCGACAAACTGAAACAAGATAAGGATCAAACCAGTAATGCAAAAGGCCAACCCTTGGAGAACCAGGACTTTGGAAATTTTGATGAAATTCACCGGTTTGATTCTCATTCGTAAAAAAAGCTTCCATTCTTCTCTTAAAATAACGAAGGCAATAAGCAGTACCAGGCCAATTATGCCGCCGGTTACCGAACCGAGGACCGCCCCTTTGCCGACAACATAAGGAGAGTAGCCAAGATGCACGAATATGGTGGAAAGGACCAGTATCGTCAATACACGGATGCATTGTTCAGCAACCTGCGAACTTGCCGTCGGTAACATGTCGTTTATTCCTTGAAAATAGCCTCTTAATACAGAAGAAATCGGCATTAATAAATAGGAATAGGCAACGATTCTCAGCAGACCGGCTAAATGCGGATCCTTCATCCATCCTGCAATCCAATCGGCGCCAAAGAATAGTGCAGCAAACATCATGACACTTATCGAACTTAAGACGATGAATGATGTCACCAATATGTCCCTGACCGCAAAGTTATTTTTGGAAGACTCCCGTTCTGCAATAAGTTTGGATATGACTACCGGAAAGCCGATTGTCGATAATGTAAAAGCAACACCGTAGAAGGGATAAACCTGTTGATAGATATAAAACCCGATGTCACCCGCAATGTTCTGATATGGTATGCGATAGGCCGCGCTCAAAACTTTCACGATAATCGCTGCAGCGCTCAAAATCAGCGCACCTCGAAAAAGTTCATTTGATGTTTTATAAGGCTTTTCAGCCATATTTTTTCCTCTTTTCACTCATATGTGGTAGTTATTATAGCATAATTCTAATGGGTATTTTTCAATTCCAGCAATACTGTAAATCATTTTCCATATTCACCTTGAAAAATATCTTCCCCCTCTTTATGTCCGCCCCATCCGGTTAACCTTTTAGAAAGAGCAAAAAGGACAGCGCGAATGCTGCCCTTTCCATCTTTTAAGATATAAATGCATGTCCAAGGTTACTGTTCCATTTGTCTAGCTAGGAAGCTTGCTGCTGTTTCAACCGATTTCTGTTCCACTTCACCAATGGTGCTGTCTTTAGAGAAAATCAAGACGGCACCAATGGGGTCGCCACTCGCAATGATTGGAGCTGCCGTATAAGATTGGACCTCTTCATCATTGGAATCAACGAATGAGACTTGTCCGTTCGGGGACTCCAAAACAGGATTTCTTTCTTCCATTATCTTTTCCACTAGGTCACTAACACTTTTGTTTAAGTATTCTTTTTTGGAGCCGCCTGCCACCGCAATGTAAGTATCCCTGTCACAAATCATAACTGGGTTTCCAAGGCTATCATATAGTGCTTCTGCATATTCCCTTGCAAAATCGCCTAATTCACTAATTGGAGAGTATTTCTTTAGGATGACTTCACCATCTCTATCCACAAATATTTCCAGTGGATCTCCTTCACGAATACGGAGTGTCCTGCGAATTTCCTTCGGGATGACGACTCTTCCTAAATCATCAATTCGGCGAACGATACCAGTTGCTTTCATCTAATGTTGCCTCACTTTCATCTAATTGATTTGATAAATCCTCATTTTGTAGCAAAATCATCACCAGCTATTGTACTTAGTATTTTTCTAATGGTAAGTTCTATGCACTTTGAAAAAATTTTTCTTTTTGTTGCATCTTTTTACCATGGTACCTAAAAAAATTTCTTCAAGAGGATTATCATCAATTTTAGTTTTTAGTGGCTTGCGTCTCTTTTTTTACATACGGTAAACCCTTGGCCATCTCAAATAAGATATTGAGCCATTTGCTTTGTTCCACGCCTTTTATGTGCAGGACCAGCTTCATTCGATTGCCGTCCATGCCGAAGCCCACCATACGGCCATACTTCGATCCCAGCTCGAACACTTTTTGTCCATCCACATCGCTGCTGACCTTTTCCCTAAGGAGAATGCTGATTTCCTGCTTTAATTGTTTAATGCTTTCAATTCCGGCCTTTTCAGCATATACCTTCATTTCGGCAATCATGAATAAATAGGAAACCTCTTCTGGATACTCTCCGAAACGATCGATCATTTCATCCTGTAATTCTTCCACTTCTTCAAGTGAAGCGATACCTCTGAACCTTTTATACATTTCTATCTTCTGATGTCCATCCATTATGTAGGCATCAGGGATATAAGCGTCCACTTCGACGTCAATTTCCAGTGTGTTCTTCTCTTCGGCTGGTTGGTCATTGCGTTTCGCATCCACCGCTTCTTTCAGCATTTGTGAATACAGATCAAAACCGACCGAATCGATGAAGCCATGTTGTTGAGCCCCTAAAATGTTTCCAGCTCCCCTGATGGATAAATCACGCATCGCAATTTTGAAACCTGAACCCAATTCTGTAAATTCCTTAATGGATTGAAGACGCTTTTCTGCCACTTCCGTCAACACTTTATCTTTCCTATAAGTGAAGAATGCATATGCCACCCGATTGGATCGACCTACACGGCCACGCAGCTGATAGAGCTGTGAAAGTCCCATTCTATCCGCTTCATTCACGATAAGCGTATTGACATTCGGGATATCAACACCCGTCTCTATAATGGTTGTACTTACCAAAACATCATATTCGCCTTCCAAAAAGCCGAACATGACGGCTTCCAGTTCTTGCTCTGTCATTTGCCCATGAGCATAGGTAACACGGGCATCGGGCACAAGCATGGAAATTTCTTCTGCTTTTCTTGCTATATCCTCTACCCGATTGTAAAGGAAATAAACCTGACCGCCCCTGGCCAATTCCCGTTCTATCGCTTCCGTTACCAATGAGCCATTATACTCCATGACATAAGTTTGGATCGGAAACCGGTTTTCAGGCGGAGTTTCGATGACGGACAGATCCCTCACGCCCAACATCGACATATGAAGGGTCCTCGGAATCGGTGTCGCAGTCAAAGTCAGTACATCCACATTAGTTTTTAACCGTTTGATCTTTTCCTTATGTGTAACGCCAAAGCGCTGTTCTTCATCAATGATGAGCAATCCCAAATCGCGGTACACGATATCTTTGGATAAAATCCTATGCGTGCCCACCACAATATCCACCGTGCCGGCCTTCAATCCTTTTATCGTCTCCGTTTGCTGCTTTTTAGTCCGGAAGCGGCTCATATGGCCAATCGAAATCGGATAATCCTGAAAACGCTCCCTTAATGTTTCATAATGCTGCTGGGCGAGGATTGTGGTCGGAACTAGAAACGCAACCTGCTTCCCATCCATTATGGCTTTAAAAGCGGCCCGGATCGCCACCTCTGTCTTCCCATAACCAACATCGCCGCATAATAAACGATCCATCGGCCGTTCCCGTTCCATATCCTTTTTGATTTCGACTATGGAACGTAATTGATCTTCCGTTTCGTTATAAGCGAATGATGTTTCGAATTCCCTCTGCATATCACCATCAGGTGAAAAGGCATACCCCTTTGCCGCTTCTCTTTCTGCGTATAACTTGATTAAATCATCGGCAATGTTCTCAACGGATGATTGAACCTTGCTTTTGACACGTTTCCATTCCGTTCCGCCCAGCTTATAAAGCTTCGGCTCTTTTCCTTCAGAACCGACATATTTTTGGACAAGATCAATTTGGTCGACAGGAACATACAATTTGTCATCCGCTTGATAACGAATATTCAGGTAATCTTTATGGACCCCATTTATTGTAAGGGTTTCAATACCCAAGTATTTACCGATACCGTGGTTAACATGAACGACATAGTCACCGATCTTCAGTTCGGAATAACTCTTGATTCGCTCTGCATTCGATAGTTTCTGTCTCCGTACCGATTTCTTTGACTTCTTATTGAACAATTCCGTTTCCGTAATGATACTGAATTTTTGCATAGGCAATTCAAAGCCGCTATTCAGACTGCCGCGTAAAATCTGTACTTTACCTGGAAGGATGCTGTCAGCATTAAACAGTTCTGCGGCCTCTATATCATAGTCGGCTAAAACCGAATGCAGCTTTTTTACCCGTTCTTCATCCTGTCCAAGTATGACGACTGTATATTTCCCTTTTTTCCAACGTTCCAGTTCAGCCTTGAACACATTCATCTGTCCATGGAAATTTTGCATTTGTTTACTGGCAAAATTCAGGATATTCTGAGGATTCGTATGCGGTACATGCCGTAAAAACAATGAAAGGTATACAAACGGCCTGCTGGATTTCATTATTAATTCCTGCATGGGATGAGCCAATTTAATGTCATGGATGATTTGTCCCTGACTTAAAAGGTCCGTGTACCAACCAGCCTCTTCTTTTTCCAAAGAATCATTGATTTCCTGGATTCTACTGATTTCATCTAAGAAAACCAAACCGTTTACCGGTAAATAATCTATTAAACTAGCTGGATCTTCATACGCTAAACTTAAGTATTTAAAGATTTTGTCGGGTATATTCCCCATTTTCAGCTGTTCAAGTTCATAACTGATCGTTTGGACCAGCTGTTCCTTGGTTTTCTCGTCCTTAAGTTTCTTCAAGCTTTTACTTAATCCGCTCTCGAGCCTAGTTATGATTCTTTCGATATGCTCCGTCTCTAGCAAAGCCTCACTGACGGGACCGATCGTCACTTTCTTGAGTTTCTCGATGGATCGCTGATCTTCACTTGAAAAAGTCCTTATTGAATCTATTTCGGTATCGAATAATTCAATTCGTATTGGATTAGGTTCGGTGATCGGGTAAATATCGATGATACCGCCCCTGATACTGAATTCACCTGGAGAAGCAACCATTTCAGACCGGTTATAACCCATGGCAATGAATTTATTAAGCGTTGGTTCAAGCTCGATGTCTTCCCCTAGATTAAACGCTAGCTGATGCCTCTTCCAAATATCCTTTGGAGGAAGCACACGACGCACCCCGGGAATCGGGGCAATGACAATCCCTTTCTTTCCCTCTGCCCAGAAGTTCAATGCCTCGACACGTTGGGCCCTTAATTCCGGGCTGGCAACACTCAAATCAGCCGCAATCAATTCATTGGCTGGATATATATATAATTCTTCCTCGGGAATGAAACTTGATAAGTCCTCATGGAATTTTTGTGCTTGCAATAAATTATGGGTAACCAATAAAATAGGCCTATTCGTTTTTTCATATACGGAAGCCAGCAATAGCGATCTCGAGGAACCTGTGAGACCTGAGACGATTTGCTCCTTAAGCCCTTCATCGATGCCGGCTATTAACGAATGAACATCATCTTGTTTGGAGAACAAGTTCTGCAATCCATTCATTTTCTTTCCCCCCTCTCTTTAACGTGCGAAAAACCATTTGCTGTATTTGAACTTGGCCATCACCAAGATCCTCTTTATTAACGGAAACTTTTATGTGCCCTGGTATTCCAGACAAACGGAAAAATGCTTTGGATTTTGTCCAAAGCCCTCTCCCGCTAATGAATAATATAATCGTTTTCATATAAATCAGGGTTTCTTTGCAGTGATTCATGGCAATCTTCACATATCGCCCTTACATGCATATCCCCTTCAGAATCATAAACGATCATCTCTTGTCGCTCTTCATCGGTAAGTTGATTAAAACCTAACTGCTCCGTACTCAGTGAGTGTGCCTCGATTGAGCCCAGCTTAGTTCCGCAATGTCGGCATCGATAATGGAGAGCCATTTGGTAACCCCCTATTTTTGTAATAGTGTTAGTATGTACAAAAGTAGAGGGTTTTTATTCAGCGAAACAGGAAGATATTATTCTTTACTTATATCTACTCTCTGCTTATTGGTTATATTCGTTCATGACCTGTATAAATGGTTTTTCCAACCAGGCTTCACATGAAGCTGCGCTTTTTTCGATCGTTGCCCCGACATGATCCCATTCTTCAGGCGAAAAACGCCCTAATACATAGTCAGATACCGGAATGCGGCCAATCGGGCGGCCAATGCCTATTCTGATTCGATTGAATTCCTGTGTACCCAAATGGGCAATTGAAGATTTTATCCCGTTATGACCGCCTGCACTTCCTTTTTGACGAAGGCGAAGCTTTCCTGGAGGCAAATCAAGGTCATCATATATTATGACCACATCCGCGATGTCCACCTTAAAGAAATGCATGACAGCCGAAATGGATTCTCCTGACAAATTCATATAGGTTAAAGGTTTCAGCAATAAAACTTTTTCTCCCTTTACCATTCCTGAACCATATATCCCCTTATGTTTTGCTTGATCAAGAGAGATCGACCATCTCTTGGATAACTCATCTATTACTTCAAATCCGACGTTATGCCGGGTTTTTTCATATTGTTTACCGGGGTTCCCTAACCCTACAATAATTTTCATGATTCACACTCCGTCATTACGGTTATTTAGGGAGTTACACTGGGACGAAGTTTTTCCAAGATCATTGACCTTAGAAAAATAGTACCCTAATTTCAAGCTGGACTGCAAGCGACCGGAGAACTAATTAGGTAAAATCCAAATTAAAGGATTCCATTACGAAAAAATCTGTCCGATTTAAATGGATGCACCCAGAGATTGAAAAGACGTAACTCGTTAAGAGCTACGCCTATTATATCATGATTCACTTGTTTAATCCCGGCATCATGACTCTGGTGATGCCTTGGTTTCCCTGCCTTCTTCATTTTCAGGGATACCGCCGTCCTGCTGTTCACCTGTACTTATTTCCTCTTCCTGGCGAGGAGCCAAAACAGATGCAACAACTTCTTCACCATCGTGGCCGATTGTAACTTGCTTATTCGTTTGGATATCGGATATGTAGATTGTATCCCCTACCTGAAGTTCGGTAACGTCAACATCGATGGAGTCAGGAATGTCATTAGGTTTAGCCGTGACCGTCACTTCATGAAGAGACTGCTGAAGGACCCCACCGTCTTTCACACCTTTACAAACACCGACAAGGTTAATGCGAACTTGTGCCTGTAATTGAGCGGACATATCCACAATTAAAAAGTCTGCATGATAAATGGAGTTTTTTAGTGGATCCTTTTGATAGTCAGAGAGCATGACTTTGTAACTCTTACCTTCCAAGTCCAAAGAAATGATTCCATTACGGCCTATTTCCTTGATTGTCTTTTGAAGCTCGATATTATTGACGGAAATGGCCGTACTGTCATTTTTATTGCCATATACTATCGCAGGGATTTCGCCGCTTTCCCTCAAATTCCTTAAATTAGAGTGTTTTGAATCCGTACGTTCTTTTGCAGCTAATATATTACTCATACATCCTCCGCCTTCCTAAATATGAATTACAAGTTTCTCTATATTTAACATTCCCCTAAATGGTGAATCATTAAACATGAAAGGTAAAATCCGATGGGAGCAAGAAGGCGATAAACATATGGTAAACTTAGGAATTCCCTGTGAAATCTTTTTTCTCTAATTCAAGCGTGAATCGCTTTTTTTTCCATTTTCCCCTCAACTTGCATCACTCGGTCAAGGATTTGGGCTGCTAGTGATGAGTATTGCATACTATCCTTTTTCCGTGGTCTTGGCAGATTGATTTCCTTATTCAAGACAACTTTGCCTTCTTCGATTAATATGACACGGTCGGCAAGCATTACGGCTTCTTCAACATCATGTGTAACGAGTAAGGCAGTAAAATCCCTTTTTCTCCATAGTTCTTCAATCAGCCTTTGCATGCCAATCCTCGTTAAAGCATCCAATGCCCCTAGCGGCTCATCCAAGAGGAGAATGTCAGGTTGGTTCACCAATGCCCTCGCTAATGCAACCCTTTGTTTTTGCCCCCCAGATAAAACGGACGGCCAATCATTTGCTCGATCTGCAAGGCCCACTTGCTCCAGTAACTCCATAGCGTTTGACTTCCAATCCCCTTTCAAGCCTACGCCAATATTTTGAAGGATTTTTTTCCAAGGAAAAAGCCTGCCATCCTGAAACATCGTACGTGATGATTTATTTAATCCATTCAATGGTTTTCCATTCACCAGTATCTGCCCGCCCGTCGGCTTTTCCAGTCCTGCCACAAGGCGAAGCAAGGTGCTCTTTCCACATCCACTCTTACCGACAATGGCTATGAATTCTCCTTTTTTAAATGTCAGGTCCAGCCCCTTTAATACTTTAAACTCCCCAAAATCCTTTCTTACACCCTGCAACTCCAACGAATTTCCATTTTTCATGTTAATGACCTCCTCATTGGTATGACGGATGCCACTTTAAGCATCTTTTTTCAATTACTTTGGCCGCAACGTCCGATATTTTTCCTAATAAGGCATATAAGAGAATACTAAGAACAACAATATCCATCCTCATGAATTCACGGGCATTCATAGCCATATATCCAATTCCGGAATTAGCGGATATTGTTTCTGCGACAATTAATGTGACCCACATGATTCCAAGTGAGAAGCGGATACCCACCAAAATGGATGGAAAGGCTGCAGGGAGAATCACATTCCAGAATAAAGAAAAACCATTCAACCCATAAACCCTCGCCGCTTCGATTAATCCCTTATCCACCGATTTAACACCATGAAATGTATTTAAATAGATAGGAAATAGAACCCCTAAAGCGACAAGGAAGATTTTCGCTTCTTCTTCTATACCAAACCATAGAATCACCAGCGGTATTAAAGCTAAATGCGGAATATTACGCAACATCTGAAGCGAGGTATCGAATAAGGTTTCAGCAATGGATGATAATCCATTTAGTAAACCTAGTACAAAACCAATGATCCCGCCTATTAAAAAGCCGATGAAGGCACGCTGAGCACTTATGCCGATATAATCAATAAGTTCACCAGTCCCCAGTAAAGCAACACCCGCTTGAAACACATCAGTCGGGGCAGGCAATATCCGATCCGACAGAATCCCCCACAAGGACAGCAGCTGCCAAGTTACCAAGAGAAGAATGGGCACAATCCATGATATGAGGTGGAACTTATTGAACTTTTTGTTTAACTTCATCTTCATTTTCACTTCCTTTTGTAGGGTAGTGGTCATTAGCCAGTATTTCCCCGAATGGGCTCGTAGCTTTTGAAACGGTTCCTTGCAGCCTTTCAACAGGGAGTAAAGGGAATAATAATTCCGCAACTCTGTACGCTTCTTCAAGATGAGGGTATCCGGATAAAACAAAGGATTCTATTCCGATTTCTTCATATTCCTTCATTCTGGCAGCAACATTTTCTGCACTCCCGACTAGTGCCGTACCCGCGCCCCCGCGCACAAGACCCACACCGGCCCATAGGTTAGGGCTGATTTCAAGCGAATCCCTGCTTCCTTTATGAAGTTGCGACATCCTCTTCTGACCCACTGAATCAAATCGTTCAAAAATCTTTTGCGAATTTTCAATCATTTCATCATCCACATATTTAATGAGTTCGTCCGCTGCCTGCCAAGCTTCTTCTTCCGTTTCTCTTACAATGACATGCATCCGTATGCCAAATCTGACCTCACGTCCATATTCTGCCGCCTTTTTACGCACCTTTTCAATTTTCTCAGCCACTTGCACCACGGGCTCTCCCCAAGTCAAGTACACATCTATATGCTTTCCTGATATATCGATGGCCGGGTCGGAGGAACCGCCGAAATAGAGTGGCGGGTATGGTTTTTGTACTGGTGGCAACAGGATGTCCCCGCCTTCGACCTTTAGGTGCTCCCCTTCGAAGTCCACTTTACCCCCGGACATTTCCTTCCTCCAGATATCAAGGAATTCATCTGTTTGCCCATACCGTTCCTTATGATTCAGAAATACGCCATCACCCGCCAATTCGACGGGATCCCCTCCAGTCACTACATTGATCAAGAGACGTCCATTCGAAAGCCGGTCGAAGCTCGAGGCCATCCTGGCTGCCAAGGTTGGCGACATTAAACCCGGACGAATCGCAACTAAAAATTTCATTCTTTCCGTTGCAGAAATCAATGAAGAACCCACGATCCAAGCATCCTCACAGGATCGTCCCGTTGGAAGCAAAGCCCCTTCAAATCCCAAATGATCAACCGCCTGTGCAATTTGTTTTAAATAAGGAAGTGTAATCGCTCTCCCTCCCTTTGTCGATCCTAAATAGCGACTTTCCCCATGTGATGGCAAAAACCAAAATACTTTCATTTTATTTCCCCCTTAATTTTTATTAACATCTGCAGATGCATCTAGAACATTAATTTTGCTTGGAATTAATTTAAGATTGTAAAATGTATCGGCAATATTTTGTTGATCATCCAAAACCGTACTGGAAATCTCCTCAAGTCCGTATTCTTTTCTTTTTAATGTTTTTTCCAATGCCTCCACACTCATTCCAATTTCCGGAGATAAAAACTCAGCGACATCCCTTGGGTTTTCTTCAATCCATTTATCAACTTTTATCAGTTCTTCTTTGATGATCTTCAACGCCTCTTCATTCCCGGCAAATGAATCATTGGCCAAGAAGAATTCTCGATTAGCAACCAGTCCTTCTCCATCCCGGATCGTTTTCGTTTCAAGCTCCAATTCCGCCGCTGATAAAAATGGATCCCATATTACCCAGGCATCGATTTGGTTTCCTTCAAAAGCAGCTCTCGCATCAGCCGGTGGCAAGTAGACGGGCTGAATGTCATCAAGAGTAAGACCTGCTTCCTCTAATGCTTTGACCAATAGGTAATGAACATTTGAACCTTTATTCAAGCCAACCTTCTTTCCCTTTAACTCTTTCACATTTTTAATGGGTGAATCCTTTTGTACGACTATAGCCTCTCCTGATGGGTTTGCCGGTTGATTGGCAATATAGACAAGTGGTGCCTTGGCTGCTTGTGCAAATACCGGCGGCGCCTCCCCTGTATGCCCAAAATCAATGCTGCCGACATTCAAGGCTTCAAGCAGCTGAGGTCCTGCAGGGAATTCAGTCCAATCGACGGTATATCCCACTTCTTTTAAACGTGTTTCCAGATTCCCTTTTGATTTTAAAATATTTAATGTCCCGAATTTTTGATAACCGATTTGGATGGTTTTCTCTGATTCTTTTGCGTCAGCACTTGTGGAGCTGTTCTTTTCCTGCCCGCATGCACTCACTATCAGCATGAAGATGCTGAAAATGGACAACAGCCATATCTTTCGTTTTTTCTTCATATTCTGCACACCCTTCTTAAACTTTTTATCTAAAAATAAAAGGCTCCTTTCCTTCACCAATTGGACAATAGGGCAAATGTGGCCTAATGTTCAATGGTAAGTGAAAAGGAGCCTTCGGTAGTCCGATCGGCATTAACCAGTATGCACTTGCATAGTACAGTTTTTCATTCCATGAAGATGAATTGTATTTTGTATGGTTATTTTATTATTACTATTCTCATCTGTCAACTAAGAATTAAATATTTTCTGAAACTTTTAAACGAAAACACGGCGAGCCCAAAAGGCCCGCCGTGTTCCATTTTATTTGGTTATCAATCGAATAATGTACTGACTGATTGTTCCTCATGCACACGAATGATTGCCTCTGCAATCAAAGGTGCTACAGAAAGACCAACGATTTTATCAATTTTCTTATCTTCCGATAGGGCAATCGAGTTAGTCACGACCAATTCCTTGATCGTTGAATTTTGAATCCTTTCGATGGCAGGACCTGAAAGGACAGGGTGTGTACAACAAGCGTACACTGCTTTAGCACCATTCTCCACGAGGGCATTGGCCGCTAATGTAATAGTTCCTGCAGTATCGATGATGTCATCAATCAGTATTGCTGTCTTCCCTTCAATATTACCAATGATGTTCATGACTTCAGCCACGTTCGGTCTTGGGCGGCGCTTATCGATAATGGCGATCGGTGCTTTTAGGCGATCGGCCATTTTACGGGCACGTGTTACACCACCATGATCTGGGGAAACGATGACGATATCACTTAAATCTTTTTCCTTGAAGAAATCAGCTAAAATCGGAACGGCAACAAGGTGATCGATCAGAATATCGAAGAAACCTTGAATTTGAGGTGCGTGAAGATCTAATGTGATTACACGGTGGGCACCAGCCGTTTCTAAAAGATTTGCGACAAGTTTAGCTGTAATTGGTTCACGCGCACGCGCTTTACGATCTTGGCGGGCATAACCGTAATATGGCATTACAATATTAATCGTTTTAGCTGAAGCACGTTTAAGAGCATCGATCATAATTAAAAGTTCCATTAAATTTTCATTGACTGGTTGGCTTGTTGATTGGATTACGAATACATCACAGCCACGGATACTTTCTTCAATATTAATTTGAACTTCACCGTCACTGAAACTTGTTACACTACATTTTCCAAGTTCAACACCGATTGCTGCAGCGATTTCCTGAGCTAAATCGAAGTTTGAATTTAAAGAGAATACTTTTAAATTAGGATCTAAATACTGATTTGACATGATGACCTCCGTCGGTTATTTATTAAATTTCAAATTCTTGACATAATCTTCTTTGTTAACTTGACGAGCCCGGGCAACGGATAGGGCTTGCTGCGGTACATCTTGCGTGATGGTTGAACCAGCAGCTACATATGCCCCTTCTCCTACTGTCACAGGTGCAACCAGATTGGAATTGCAGCCTATGAAGACATTGTCTTCAATCTTCGTCAAATATTTATTTTTCCCGTCGTAATTCACGGTAATAGATCCACAGCCTATATTAACATTCTCCCCAACCTCTGCATCACCAATATAACTCAAGTGTGAGGCCTTGCTTCCTTTGCCAAAAACGGTCTTTTTAATTTCGACAAAATTACCGATCTTAACGGAATCCTTAATATCTGATTGAGGTCTAACATGTGCGAATGGACCGATTTTAACAAAACTTCCAATACTGCTTTCGTGCACAACCGATTGGAGGACTTCCGTTCCATCACCAATTTCACAATTACTGATTTCCGTATTCGGGCCAATTAAGCAGTCCTGCCCGATGATACTTTTTCCTTTAATGAATGACCCAGGGTTAATGACTGTATCCTGTCCGATTTGCACATCCGCTTCAATGAAAGTTGTAAGCGGGTCGATGATCGTTACACCGTTCCTCATATGCTTTTCATTGATGCGTTTCCGTAAAATTTGCTCAGCCTGCGATAAAGCCACACGGTCATTCACACCCAATGTCTCCTCGAATTCACTGGATTGGAAAGCCGTCACCACTTCGCCTTCTTCTTTTAAGATTTCAATAACATCCGGTAAGTAATATTCTCCCTGGACATTTTCATTCGAAACCTTTTTCAGCGCGCTGAATAATGCTTGGTTGTCGAAGCAATATGTACCGGTATTTATTTCCTTAACATATCTTTCTTCTTCCGAAGCATCCTTATGCTCGACGATTTTTTCTACAAGCCCGCCTTCACCGCGAAGGACCCTTCCATAGCCAGCAGGGTTATCTGCATATGCTGTTAAGATTGTTGCTTTCGCCTGACTTTGCTCATGCAAAGCTATAAGCTCTTTCATTGTTTCCGCTTTAATCAGAGGCGTATCACCGCAAATAACAAGGGTCGTGCCACTTTTTGCGGATAAAACGCTTTCCGCTTGCATTACAGCATGTGCCGTACCTAATTGCTGTTCTTGTAAGGCATACTTGCATGAATCACCAAGTTGATCTTGAACCTTTTCAGCACCATGGCCGATGACTGTTACAATATCTTCTATTTGAAGTTGATTGACTTGATCGATAACATGTTGTACCATTGGTTTCCCGCAAACAGGGTGCAAAACCTTATAAAGCTTAGATTTCATCCTAGTACCTTGCCCAGCGGCCAATATTATTGCATAGCGATTACTCATAACAGGCCTCCATTTTCACCTTTTTATCCACTAAAAATATTATCTCAAATAGTGATTCTTTTCAAGGTAACAATTAAAAGTACATATAATTGTCAACCAATCGGGTGAAAAATTCCCGTTATCCTACAGCTTACAAATGCCAGCATTGGACCTTGGAGCATTATTTGGGATCATGAAATGAATGATATATGCCCGGTCAATGTACAGAAACATCCTTTCCTCCCCTTTATCCCAAAACACTTCCACGACCGCGCCATGCCCTATATACAAGCCTTCTGGCAGCACTGCACTCGTTGTTAACCCCCATTCCGGGATTAGGTTACCATTCATTTCATTAGAGAGATTCTCTTACAGGAATTTCAATTTCCGGTTGAACAAAAAGGTTTTAAAAATAAAAAGGATGGGTACTTAAACTTTAGATAACACCGTAAGTTTTACAATTGATGAGCGGATAAGTTCTAAACTTATCTGTTTTTGAATAAATAAAAAAGAGCACTACTTATGAAGTAGGCTCTAGATGCACGAATTATAAATTTAAAGTTTAAAAGTAAGATTATTTTAAGAAGCACCTGCTCCAGCTTCCTCTAATTCAGTTTCAAGTTCTCCCAATCGATGATATTCTGTCAAGACAGCTTCTTGAATTTTCCCGCGTGTCGAGGAATTGATTGGATGAGCGATATCCCGGAATTCTCCATCTGGAGTACGTTTACTTGGCATTGCTACAAATAAACCATTGTTTCCGTCGATCACACGAATATCATGAACCACAAATTCATTATCCAGTGTAATTGATGCGATAGCTCTCATACGACCATCCGTATTCACACGGCGTAATCTTACGTCAGTTACTTCCATTTAAGCTCACCATCCCTTTTTGTTGTTGTTAAAACTTAAAGTACATATTCAACAAAAAAACGTGAACTCCTTCTATTATCTGTAATTTTTTTAGAAAATTCAGCCTAGTTTTTAAAAATATTAAAAATCACCCATATAATACAGGAAAATTCCCCATTACGAATGCCCTGAAAAATAAAAAAACGCCCGTTTATTTAACGAGCGCTACCACTTCTATTTCCACTAGTGCATCTTTAGGAAGGCGAGCAACCTCTACACATGAGCGGGCTGGTTTGTGAGCAGAAAAATATTCTCCGTATACTTCATTAATCGAACCGAAATCGTCCATACTTTTAATGAATACTGTAGCCTTAATGACAGTTTCCAATGAAGCCCCAGCTTCTTTCAATACAGCTTGGAGATTCTTAAAGACCTGAAGTGTTTGTTCCTTGACATCCCCAGTCACCATCTCACCAGAAGCAGTAAGCGGGATCTGTCCAGAACTGAAAAATAACGTATCCACAATCACGCCTTGTGAATATGGTCCAATCGCTGCCGGTGCTTCATCAGTATGTATCGTTTTCATGAAATCATTCCCCCTATTCCTTTTTCGTAAAATAATTCCCACGGCTTACATTGATTTTCTTGTCTCTTTCGACCACCTGCGTCAACTTGATTAATGAAACATAGTCCTCGACAAGGCACTCCTCCGTATGCTCGGATTCAACCAGCACTGCAATTCCGGCAACTGTTGCCTTGAATTCATCCAATAGACTGACCATACCGTTAATGGTACCCCCAGCCTTCATGAAATCGTCTACAATCAATACATTCGAACCCTCAACCAAGCTTCTCTTAGAGAGTACCATAGTCTGGATCCTCTTTGAAGATCCTGAAACATAATTGATGCTCACTGTAGAACCTTCCGTTACTTTATTATTCCTACTTACAATGACAACTGGAACATTCAAATAATTTGCCACGGCGTATGCTAATGATATCCCTTTGGTTGCCATCGTCATGATGACTGAGACATTTTTCTTGGCATACATTGAAGCGATTATCCTTCCAACCTTATTCACGGTTTGCGGATGCCCTAATATGTCTGTCATATATAGATAACCGCCAGGAAGTAGCCTTTCGGGACTAGCGATCGTATCGCATAATCCGTCAATGAAGGCATTGACTTCTTCTTCCTTGATGGAAACAATATATTTCACTCCGCCAGCCGCACCTGGAACGGTTGTTAAAGAACCTATTCCGCGTTGTTCAAAGGTATCTTTGATGATGGTCAAATCTTCACTGATCGAGGACTTTGCCGAACTATATCTTTCAGCAAAATAAGTCAGCGAAACTAGTTCACCTGGATGTTCTAATAAATAATTGGTCATATCGACTAGCCTCTCGCTGCGACGAAATTTCATTGAGACACCCCCTTTGTGAATTCCGAATATTATATTGCAACTATACCACTAATGTACGTTTCTATTCAAGATTGTTTCGATCACCCAACAAACGGACCGCATAGACCTGATCACAGAATCCGCGAAGGCCATTGTAAATCCTCTGCATGCGCGAATCATGTTCCACCAAACCAAAAACGGTCGGACCGCTTCCGCTCATCAAGACCGAATCTGCTCCAAATGTCTTCATTTGATCTTTAATGTTCGCAACCTCCGGGTATAACTGCAATGTCACTTGTTCAAGAACATTCCCCAACCCTTCACATACATCGTGATAATTGTTTTCCATAATAGCCGAAATCATTCCAGGTACATCCGGATGCTCCATTTTTGAAGTTTGGAGCCTTTTGTATATATCGGCAGTCGAAACGCCGATCGTCGGTTTGGCCAAGATGACCCAGCACTTTGGCGGTGCAGGAAGATGCGTGATCTTTTCCCCGCGCCCTCTTGCCAATGCCGTACCTCCATATACACAAAATGAAACATCAGAGCCAATTTCAGCTCCGATTTCCGCAAGTTCATCCATGGAAAGACCAAGCTTCCACAGTCTATTTAAGCCTCTTAAGGTTGCTGCGGCATCACTGCTGCCACCAGCAAGTCCTGCGGCTACAGGTATATTTTTCTCTATAGTTATGGAAACACCTTTATTGATTCCAAAACGTTCCTTTAGAATAAATGCAGCTTGATAAGCCAAATTCCGGTGATCATCCGGAACAAATCGATTATGGGATAGAATTTGAATATGATTTCCCGTTATTTCCTTTAGTTCAATTCTATCGGCAAGGTCGACTGTCGTCATGATCATTTCCACCTCATGATACCCATCAGGCCGTTTGAAAAGCACATCCAAAGCCAAATTGATTTTAGCCGGGGCTTTTTCCATAAGCTTCAATATGTCCACCTACTTTAACGTTCTTAAAAGTTCTTGTCCTATTCTATCATATTTGTTTATATTCTAAAGGTTTTTTCATCGTAATTTCAATGTAATGAAGCTAAGATTGGCCCTTAGAGGAGAATAGACACATGTAGGCACATTGGGGGGCAGCCACTTCCTGCATCCCAAAAGACTTGCTACATATCCATATAGCATTCACCGATACATAAAAAAACCAGACTCCTTAACTACAATGTAAGCAAAAATGAATAGAGCTATACATTGTATAAAGAGTCCGGCTTCCATCAACATGACGGCATGATACAATTAAGTGTTTTATTTTACTCTTTGTTCACCAATTGACGTTGTGCTTTTTCGATGGCAAGTTTTACCATGTTTCCTGCGTCCCTGGCCCGGATTCCTCCCCAGCCTTCTTTCTGGACAACATCGTAAAATCCAAGTTCCTTAGCCAATTCCTCTTTAAGATCATTTGACATAATCCCTTTTTTCCTGCTCAAGCGAAGCAACCCCTTTCACATGCCGTCACATGCCTAGTGTTTGCAACATACGCTATTTCATTACATCCTTTTTAAGCCTTTATTGGGGCTCACAGGATATTATATACAAAACAAAAAGCAGCAAACAAAATTGTTAGCTGCCTCGTCTAAGTTACATCTCTTGTTGTTTGTTTAAAAATGTTAGTTCTACGGTTTCCGTTAAAACATCCGCATAGCTGTAAGATACTCTTTCAAACGCATTTTCATCTTGGTCGAGCTCAATTACAAAAACAGCCGGATAAGTTTCCGCCAAAGTTCCAAATCGTTCTACAGTCTTTCTTCTTCCACCGTTTGCTTTTAAGAGCAATCTTTTACCCAGGTTTGAATCAAGTGCAGTTTTAATATCAGCTAGAGTTTTTGGCATTTTCGGTCCACCTCACTAAGTTAAGTATATCACAATTTACAAATATACGCAAACAAAATAATAAATTATATCAGCACTTAAAAATGTAGTCAATATATTTTTATCTGAAATTCGGCAAAATCGCGAACAATTTTATTATATCCTGGGAAATGAAAAATTATGTAAACGAACTATTCCATTATTTATTAAGCCGAATTTTCGTAAATAAATCATTGCCTACGAACATTGCTCCACAAATAACCCATTTTTTTGTGAGGATATCCGAATTCTCCCCCCTACCAAAAGCAAGCTGCATTCTTTCAAAATGCAGCTCGTTCATTCTTCCTGAAATGGCTTGAAAGGCAACCCGGTCCGTAACACCCCTTTTGTCTCAATTCCCCCCAGCCCCTTCTCTCCCGTTAATGTATTCCGAAGGACATCCCATACATGAATATGATCGGAAAAAGGCGTAAAGCTTATCTTTCCGACGATATATACCGGATCAAGAGCATGTATATTGACACGGGAAGGAGAACTTGCGAAATTTGCCCCCGCTTGGATCAGCGATTCAAAATGCGACTGACAAGCCCCGGCAAAAATAATCAGTTGGTCTAAATGAGAAACCTTCCTTCTCGCTTCTCTAACTGTCTGTACAAAATCCTTTGAGTGACGGTAGGCATTAATATCGGACATCGGTCCTTTTGATTTTGAATAGGCATCATGACCGGTGACAACAAGAATGTCCGGCCGATAATGATCCAGCAACCCCCCGATCCTTTGAGGCATTTCCTTTTCATTGCAAAAGATGCCATTGACCGGAATACGGAATTTCTGATATAGATCCATGCATTTCCTTAAGTAAGATGCATCCCCATCAACATGGAGCACCCTCCCTGGTATTTGAAAATATTCACCGCTATACCGATAGCCATTACTGGATTGATAGCCGTTTTTTTGTTGTTGCAGCTCTAGATCTTGCGTTAATAAGCGGTCAGATTGTTCTTGTAGTACCTCATTCGACCTTTGTCGATCATTTCTTTCATTATCATTAATAATCATTAAATCTTGAAAAGGTGCATCTGCAATCAGTCGTATATCTTCCCCATAAAGAATAGCTTCACGCCTTCCGTCAATATCACGGATATCAATTACCCGGAACAACACGTCGCATTTATAAGAAACCCGACCAACAATATCGTTTATTTGAATATTCATGGCCCCACCCCATGAGAAGACTTATTTTCAGCCCGCCCTAGTTTATTTTCATTCTTAAGTTATGCGAACCAATCTTGAATGGTGAAAGGTGAAGAATGATTACATTTTCGGGTGTTTCGATCATGATGGGCCAATTTCAAAATAAAAAAAGCCGGAAGCTGGGAGTGACCCCATTCCGACTTGAATCTTTCACTTTTTCTTTATTTGAAATTCGGCAATAACGCATCACTTAAGCGGCCAAATTCTTTGATGCTCAATGTTTCGCCCCGTCTGGAAGGATCCACTTCCGCGGCTTCGAGAGCGGCAAGTATGTGTTCCTTTTTTGATTTACCATCTGGCATCTGACTGGTTAAGTTATTTAAAATCGTTTTCCGACGCTGTGCAAAGCACGCCCGGGTCACAGTGAATAAGAAATCCTCATCCAGGACCTCGACGATTGGCTTCACGCGCCTAGTAAGGCGGATTACAGCTGAATCAACATTAGGCTGAGGCATGAAAACCGTTTTTGGTACGATCATCACTGTTTCGGCTTCTGTATAATATTGAATGGCAATGGATAAAGAACCATATTCCTTTGTCCCAGGTTTTGCGGCAATTCGGTCAGCCACTTCTTTTTGCAGCATGCACACGATGCCTCTAATGGGCAAGTCCTCGGACAATAGCTTTAAAATGATCGGCGTCGTGACATAGTATGGCAGGTTTGCAACAACCATCAAATCCGAGAATCCAGCAAATTCATCCTCGATGACCTTCTTGACATCAGCCTTAAGAACATCCCCGTGAATGATGTTTACATTGTTATAGGGAGACAGTGTATCCGATAAGATGGGCAGTAGACGCTGATCAATCTCAAAGGCCGCAACCTTTTTGCTGCTTTTCGCCAGTTGTTCCGTCAATGCCCCGATTCCCGGCCCAATTTCGATGGCGCCGCTTTCCTCTGTCAAATTGGCATGTTCGACAATGCGTTTCAAGATATTCGTATCGATTAAAAAGTTTTGGCCTAAGCTCTTTTTAAAGGAGAATCCGTACTTCTTTAATATTTCTTTCGTTCTGACAGGGGTTGCAATATCCTTATTCATTTTTTTCCTCCTGAATTATCTGTACCATCGCTTTCTCAAAAGCCTCAGTTGATATTTGGAACATTTTTAGTCTCTTATATAACTGTTTACCATTGGTATACCCGATTTTTAACATAGATCCAAGTTTTTCCCTTCGTTCCTTGGCACCGGATCCCCCGATTAAACCTGCATCTATTAAATCCTGCTGTGAAATCTCTTCTGAAGCCTCTTCATCCATTATTTGGGCATCCTTTAACGCATTACGAATTGCCTCGGGAGAAGCATGTTCCACACCAATTCCTCTACCTGACTTAGGAAGGGCTTCCTTCTTCGTTAAAAAGGCGTGTTTACACCCTTTTACTTGTTCCGAAATGATATTCCTGATTTTTTGACCAGGAAAATCAGGGTCAGTGAAAATGATGGCTCCACGTGTCTTTTGTGCAAGCCTCACCTGTTCGATACAGGACTCATTCACCGCTGATCCGTTGGTTTCTATTGTATCAGCATTAACAGCCCTTTTTATCGCCACCGTATCGTCTTTTCCTTCTACAACAATAATTTCTTTAATCTTTTTCATGGTTTCCTCCATACAGAAAAGCGCAGGCGCTTTGATTAGCTCTTGGATAATCGTAACCGGTCCCCGTAAAAAACCTTTTTGGGCAGAGAATCCAGTCTAGATTCATTTATGAAAGTTTACAGCATATATTGAAATCTTATGGAATGGTGAGACGTCTATCTTATTAAAACAGTTTTACATGGGGTTTTTCAACAAATGGAAAATAAAACGCAAAAAACAGGAGACGAATTCATCTCCTGCGAGAGAAACCTTATTAGTCCAATACTCGAATCTTTACTCTCTTTACACCCCAGCGATAGGCATCATTTTTTGAAGAAAAGAAGACGTCAATCCTATTTCCCTTTATTGCCCCGCCTTTATCAGCTGCTACAGCATAGCCATATCCCTCTACATATACTTTCGACCCCATGGGAATTACGCTTGGATCGACAGCAATGATTTTCGCACCCGGATTACTCTTTAGATCTACTCCTGTGGACGTGACTCCGGAACAGCCCTTACAACTGGCAGTATAAGCTGTTGAAGATACGTATATTTCTTTCCCGCTTGAAGAACTAACGTTAGTTACTCCCCGTGATGCCTGCGCAACCGTCGTTCGAGTTCCGACCGTTACAACTTTATCCTGCTTTTTATTAACTACTTTTTCTGAAAGTAATTCTCTTTTGACCTCTTTGCCATTTTCTTTAACAACTTCATATTCCTTGGAAATGAGTCCATCTTTTCCCTCTTTGACAATTTTCTCTTTCCCTTTTGATAAAGAGTCATCTTTTTTAGTTATGACAGCAAAGTCAACTGGTTCTTCCACTACATCGGTGACTTTTTCAATTCGAACTACGTTTACCGTATTCTCAGCTTTAACTTTTTCGGTTAATTCTGGCTCAACTCGATCCAAATCATTGAGTTTTACTCCTTGTTGCTTTAAAAAGTCAGCGACAGTAGTCGAAGTTGACCATACCTGCTTTTCGTCTCCACCTACCACTAATTTAAGTGAAAAGGCTTTGTCTATGGCAACTTCCATATTCGCTTTCAGCTTCGTACTTTTTGAAGGGGTGATCTTATCCTGTTCCTTCACACTTAGATTTTGGTCCTTTAAAAGTTCATCTACCGTATCTGCGGTGGACCAGACTTCCTTCTTCTTACCATCCTGTACCATGACGATTTTTTGTGCAGGCTTCCAAACCACCTCCAAATCATCATCAACCTTTGTGGCTCTTGATGGGTGGACATAATCCGCGGCTTGAACGTTAATCTCTAAGTCTTCCAACATATCATTTACAGTAGCCGCGTGTGTACGCACTACCTCTTTTTTTCCATCTAGCATGATTGTTACTGTATCCTTTGTTCCTTGATATATAAGTATTCCCAATGCTGCAGAAACAAGAATAGCACTGCAAATGGCCATTGCCATTCTCTTCTTCCCAAAAGGTTTGGGAATAAGGTTTTTCATAGTTTTTAATAGAATGAAAAACTCCTCCTTCCTCCCGGTGATTATATAGACTTAGTTATCAAGCTGTCAACCCATTCACTTCTCATTCAGGAAATTACTTCCTATTATGCATACTCCATATTGAAAAGGAAAGGGCGACTTCTCGACATAATAAGCCTATAGTTGGAGTGAAATTTGTAGAAACCTTAAAAAATGCGATTTTAGCTAGCAAACTCCGGGGGATATTGTAAAAAAAAATGTCAGTTAATGCCGAATAATTTCTTGGCATTTTTCGTTGTTGCCTTTGAAACTTCCTCTATTGTAAGTTGTTTGATTTCTGCAATTTGTTCAGCGACAAGTTTCACATATGAGGGTTCATTACGCTTCCCTCTATAAGGATGTGGAGCCAAGTATGGACAATCGGTCTCAATCAGTAAACGGTCTAAAGGTACGGCTGCTGCCACTTCCTTAGGTTTTTTTGCATTCTTGAAGGTCACAGGGCCTCCCAATGAAATATAAAAATTCATATTGATGCACTCTAAAGCCGTTTCTGCACTTCCGCTAAAGCAATGCATGATGCCGCCAACCCTTGATGCCTCTTCTTCCTTCAGTATGTTCACGATATCCGCGGTCGCTTCACGATTATGGATGATAATGGGCAGCCCCACCTTTTTGGCCAATCGGATCTGCTTCCTGAACACCTCCATTTGCACATCTTTCGGAGATTTATCCCAATGATAATCCAGACCCATCTCCCCAATGGCCACAACCTTTGGATGATTGGATAATTCCTCGATCCATTGTAAGTCGTCTTCTGTCATATCTATAGCATCCACAGGATGCCATCCGACTGCGGCATACATGAAATCATAAGTTTCTATTAATTCCATTGCCCTTATAATGGTAGGCCGGTCAAAACCAACGACTACCATATTATCGACCCCTGCTTCCTTAGCTCTTCCTATTACGTCTTCAAGATCCTCGTTGAATTGTTCCGCATTAACATGTACATGTGTATCAAATAACATTATTTTTCTTCCTTTCTAGCACTATTTTATAAAAAAATGAAAGTTTTATGTTTCACATTTAGGTAACAAACAGATTACAAAGGAGGCTGTATGCCCAGCTAATAAATGTAGAACCAAAAACTAAACCTATATTATGTTACTTTTTCCAAAAGCATAAAGAAAAAAACATAAAAATGTTTCATATGAAACACCTTTATGTTTTCATCCGTTTATTTCACCTTTGAACCATTTGGAATCGATGAATCTATTGTAGCGACTGAGAGCACATCATCCTGGCTTCCCGCCAAAATCATTCCTTGAGAGAGCTCGCCACGAAGTTTAACAGGTTTCAAATTCGTTACGCATATCACTTTTTTGCCTACTAAATCTTCTGGTTTATAGTGCTGGGCAATGCCTGATACGACTTGCCGTTTCTCATAGCCCAAATCAAGCTGAAGTTTAAGAAGCTTATCCGCCTTCTTTACAGGCTCAACTGCCATTACCTGAGCAACACGAAGCTCCACTTTCGTAAAGTCATCAATGGTGATTTCATCAACCTCGGGAATTGTCTCTTCCACTTTTTCCTCGGCCTTAGGCGCATCCCCCTGCATTTGTTCTTTAATATATAAAACTTCCTCTTCCATATCCAAACGAGGGAAAATCGGTTCTCCCTTCAAGACTTGTGTTTCAGCAGGAATTTGACCGAACTCCGCTAAACTGTCCCAGGATTTCAACACATCGTCTTTGATGCTAAGCTGAGCAAAGATCTTTTCAGGTGTTTGCGTCAAGAACGGTTTCAAAAGGATTGCCGTCCTGCGTAATGATTCCGCCAAATGAACCATGACACTGGCAAGGTCTTGTTTCTTTGATTCATCTTTAGCAAGAGTCCATGGCTGGGTCTCATCAATGAATTTATTAGTTCTGCTCACTAGTTGCCAAATGGATGTCAGTGCAACTGAAAATTCCATGTTTTCCATTGCTTCCTCATACTTGCCAACCGTTTCTTGGTTCATTTCAAGCAAAGCTTTTTCGAATTCGCCATTGGATCCTTCGTAATTTGGAATCACACCATCAAAATATTTATTGACCATTGCAACTGTTCGATTTAATAAATTCCCTAAATCATTGGCCAGGTCAAAATTGATCCGTTCCACAAATCCTTCCGGTGTAAATACCCCATCGGAACCAAATGGTACTTCACGCAATAAATAGTAGCGTAAAGAATCCAAACCGTAACGATCGATCAATGTAACGGGATCCACTACATTTCCTTTTGATTTGGACATTTTACCATCTTTCATGAGAAGCCATCCGTGGGCGAAGACTTTCTTTGGAAGCGGCACGTCAAGAGCCATTAACATGATCGGCCAATAAATTGTATGGAAACGAACGATTTCCTTTCCGACCAGATGTACATCTGCCGGCCAATAATTCAAGTATTTAGAATCATTGTCCGTTCCATACCCTAATGCCGTTATATAATTGGTCAAAGCATCAATCCATACATAAATGACATGCTTTGGATCTCCCGGCACCTTGATGCCCCAATCGAAAGTAGTACGCGAAACGGCCAGATCTTCCAATCCAGGCTTGATGAAGTTATTGATCATTTCGTTTTTGCGGGATTCCGGCTGAATGAAATCCGGGTTTTCCTCATAAAACTTAAGTAATCGATCCGCATATTTACTCATCTTAAAGAAATAAGATTCCTCTTTCACCTTTTCAACAGGCCTGCCGCAATCAGGACAGTTTCCATTGCTCTCTTCGACTTGACGTTCCGTGAAGAAAGATTCGCAAGGTGTACAATATAACCCTTCATATTGGTCTAAATATATATCTCCCTGGTCCAATAACCTTTTGAAAATCTTGGCTACGACCTCTTTATGGCGATCTTCCGTCGTCCTGATGAAATCATCATATGAAATATCAAGCTTTTCCCAGAGTTCTTTAATCCCTGATACGATATTATCTACATATTGCTGTGGAGTGATTCCTTCCTCAGCCGCTTTACGCTGGATTTTTTGACCATGTTCATCAGTACCCGTTAAATACATGACATCGAAGCCACGCATCCTTTTATAACGAGCCATGGCATCCCCTGCCACTGTCGTATACGCATGCCCTATATGTAAATTGCCACTCGGATAATATATGGGTGTCGTGATATAGAATGTTTTTAATTTATCTTGCACTTCGTTCCCTCCTCATCATTTGAAAAACCGGCTATGGGACTGGCCCAAGCCATAAGAATATATTTAAGCTATTATCTCTATTTTAACGCTATATACAATTCTGTGCGACTATAATCACTAATCTAATCTTCATGTTAATAGAATAAAAAAATAATAAGTAGACCCAACGTAAAAATAAGGGTACTTCCCTTCTGTCAGCATTACCTCTTACCTCAACAAAATATACCTAAATTTCTTTTTTTGTGCAACAACTCACATATTCGCAAACTTTTTCAGAAAATTATCCTTAATTCAGAACTTTTGTTTTGAAACTAAAATATATTTAATCATATAATAGGGAAGTATGTTTTCATATGCATACTTTGTCGAAATGTGGTGAAGGGAGCAGTTCTTTGTATCCTGCATTTCTTTACTTTTAAAGGCATAACCGATTTTTTCTCTTTAAAAGCCATTTTGTTACACGAAATGGGCCTTGCTATTTCTTACAAAAAAATGAAAATAAATCATTGACGAATTTGGGAATGGCTGGTATTATAAATTTATAAAAAAATTTGTCGAATAATGGCGAAAAAAATAGAAATAGGGTACTAGATTGTAACTGAGAGGAGAATTTTTTAAATGAAATCTACAGGTATTGTTCGTAAAGTTGATGAGTTAGGCCGGGTGGTTATTCCAATCGAACTTCGTCGTACATTGGGTATCGCTGAGAAGGACGCTCTTGAAATCTATGTGGATGATGAGCGCATCATCTTGAAAAAATACAAACCAAACATGACTTGCCAAGTTACAGGTGAAGTTTCCGATAACAACCTTACACTTGCTAATGGTAAATTGATTCTTAGTCGTGAAGGTGCAGAATTACTTATTCAAGAAATTCAACAAAACTTCACTGCTTCTAAATAAATGATAAAAAAAACTTCCGTTCTTCGGAAGTTTTTTTATGCTCATTATTATTTTATATCAATGTGATACGCTTGATATACATCTCGTTTTTGTAGATTGCGATCTTTTGCGACCTGCTTGATTGCGTCCTTTGAAGTGAACTCCTTGGTTTCTATATAATGATTAACATGACCGACGATATCAAGGGCCATCCACCAAGCCTCTTCCGATTCATCCTCCGACCATTGCCCGCCTTCTATTATTAAACAGAACTCACCGCGAATTTCGGATTCCATCGCCCATGTCAAGGCCTCACTCACAGTCCCTCGAATGAACTCTTCAAATTTCTTCGTTAACTCCCGGCATAATACTATACGACGGTCACCTAAAATTTCATGCATATGTTTCAATGTTTCTTTCAATCGATGTGGCGATTCATAAACGATCCAAGTTGATTCCATTTTTTTTAACTTTTCCAGTTCCTGCTTTTTTTCTTTTGTTCCCCTTTGTAGAAAACCATAGAAGTAAAAAGGCTGGGGAACCAGTCCAGATGCGATCAATGCAGTTAATGCAGCATTTGCCCCCGGCAACGGAATGACTTTAAACTGTTCGGCAATGGCATCTTTGACCAGTTCATATCCCGGGTCGGATATCGTCGGCAAGCCAGCATCACTTACCAATGCGATGACCTCTCCAGATCGAAGCCTCTCAAGCATTTGCTTCCCGCTATATTCCTTATTATGTTCATGATAGCTGACGATAGGTGTCGAAATTTCAAAGTAGTTGCATAATTTCTTCGTATTTCGCGTGTCCTCAGCAGCAATGACATCCGCTTCCTTTAAGATTCTTAAAGCCCGGAAACTCATATCCTCAAGGTTTCCTATCGGTGTAGGAACCAGATATAGAGCCGGCTCCAATCCTTCTTTTTCAAAACTCTTTTGCTGCCACATATCATGTATCCTCCTTTGCCATCCACTTTTCCTTTTGTTTTCTTGTTAATTGCTTAAATTTATATTCAGCTTGCATGGCCAATGTCCGTGTTTCGAATATTTCATGATAAATCAGTTCAACCGGTGTCCGGCCACGTGTATACTTAGCGCCCCTGCCTTGATTATGAACCTCAATCCTGCGGTGCAAATCATTGGTATACCCAGCATAAAAACTGCCGTCCCTGCACTTTAAAACATAAAAATAATGCTTATTCCTCTCCATATAGAATCCTTCTAATTTCGGGATTATACTCATTTTGATTATTATATACAACAAGCGGGGGAAGAATCTTCAAATCAGGGTTGCCGTCCTTTATCCCTTCTATAAGAATCGTATTCGCTTCTTTTGAACTCTTAGGATAAACGAATTGCAGTCGCTTCGGTTCAATTCTGTACATCCTCATGAAATGCAGGATATCCATCAGACGGCCCGGTCTATGAACGAATGCGGCTTTCCCACCTTGACGCAGCAATTGGCTTGAAACACGCATGACATCCTCAAGATTACACATGATTTCATGTCGGGCAATTGCAAAGTGCTCATTTTTGTTAATTTCCTCGATGGATGGCGTCGGGAAATAGGGTGGATTGCAAGTAACGACATCATATTTGCTATACCCTATCTGCTTTGGAATCTCTTTTATATCTCCATGAATCATCTCGATTTGGGAGGTCACGCCATTATAGTCCATGCTCCTCTGTGCCATGTCATATAACCGCTCTTGAATTTCAACACCGGTAATTGTCCCTTTTGTTCTTGTACTCAGCAGCAAAGGTATGACCCCATTGCCTGAGCAAAGATCGACGATTTTCCCTTTTTGAATCGGTACATTCACGAACCTTGATAATAAAACGGCATCTAATGAAAAAGAGAACACCGATGGGCTCTGGATGATCCTTAAATTCTCAGCCAATAGATAATCCAGGCGCTCATCTCCATTAAGTTCTACCATTGCTGTTACCCTCCTAATCATGTATGGAAAAAGCATGTTTAGGGACCATGCTTCTAAGTTACTGTCGTACAAAAAGGGGCCTGACTCATAGTATGCGTCAGACCCCGAATCACTATATATTGTAAACCGGTCTATCTATCACGTAAAAGAGATGGAACATCTTTTATATTATCCATTATCACTTCTTGTTTAAAAAAGATAAACAGAACAGGCAATCCCCTTCTTTTCGTAAACTGCCAAAATGCAGATTACAAATATGAAAGCCTTCTTGATAGATACGGGCTAAGTTATCATAGCCTTCCCCGATATCCAAAACCTTTTCCGCACTTGGAGTACGGTTTTTCACTTTTTGTTTGACCTTAACTGCAGCAGGCGCACTTTCGACTTCCACAAGGCCCAAACGATGGCGCAAATGCTCGTTTTCCAGCTTGACCGACTGATTTTCCTCAAGGATTTCAGCTAAGTTCTGCTTCAATTCTCCAAGCTGCTTATATAATTGGCCTATCTGGGTTTCCATATTGGTCACCGAATCAAAAATATTTTTCTTATCCACGCTCTCCCACCACCTTAATAATCTGTGGCTTGAATAGAAACGGCTCCCTCTTTTAGAATCTCATCTAGAGTATACTCTAATACTCTTTCTTGCTCGATTAGTTCAATCTGAAGTACGCGTTCTAGAATATTAAGCCCCACTACCTTGCCTTTGCCACCAGGCGTATTAATCATTTCACCTAAATCAGGAAGCATTTCCTTCGCACTTTCATACTCATCATTTTCATATTTCAGACAGCACATCAATCGACCGCATAAACCTGAGATTTTTGTAGGGTTTAATGATAAATTCTGATCCTTCGCCATTTTGATGGAAACCGGTTCAAAATCTCCAAGAAATGTGGAGCAACAAAGCATTCTGCCACAAGGCCCGATGCCACCAAGCATCTTTGCCTCATCCCTTACCCCGATTTGGCGCAGTTCTATGCGAGTTCTGAATATGGCAGCTAAATCTTTGACTAAATCACGGAAATCCACGCGACCATCCGCTGTAAAATAAAACACGACTTTATTTCTGTCGAAAGTATATGACACATCAACCAGCTTCATATCCAGCTTATGTTCCACAACCTTTTGACAACAAATAGTGTAAGCCTCTTCTGCAGCCGCCTTATTCTCGTCTACAATCAGCTTATCTTTTGCATCAGCGACCCGAAGTACTTTTTTCAATGGCAGGACAACATCGTTTTCATCTACTTGTTTACGGGCAGTAACGACTTTACCGAATTCAACACCGCGGACAGTCTCCACTATTACAAAATCGTCCTTAGGAATTGCGAATTCACCCGGATCGAAGTAGTATATTTTGCCCGCCTTTTTAAAACGGACACCTACAACATCATACAAATCATGATCCCTCCTGCAAATTCAGCACAAGCTGTTCCATCAACAGCTGTGGATTCGTGTTGGACATCAGCTTCCTTTTTGCTTCCAAAATGCAACCCATATGTTCAGCAAGGCGTCTTGGGGAAAGATGAAGAGCGTGAGTTTCAAATTCCTTCAGTTTATTTTGGAACACAACGAAGTCCTTTTTGTCCAACTGAATGTATAATAAATCCTTATATATAAGAAGTAACAAATCAAGACCTCTGTCAACCTGTTCTCTTTCTTTAAAGTGTGTGAACCAATCCGTCTGAAGGTACAGCATTGCCTTCAAGGAATTAAGTTTTAACACTTCATATAATTTTACCACTATTTTTTGAGCTTGTACAAACCATTCATCATGGCTAAGTTCGATTCCAGCTTCCACATTCTGTGTGATGTGGGCAATAACCGAGGCCAGCTGTGGTTCTAACTCCTGTTCTATCAGCTTCCGTTTCACATTCTCCGGAGATAATGGCTTGAACGAAATCACTTGGCACCTTGATAATATAGTCGGCAGAATCCTCTGAAGCTGTTCAGTCATCAATATTGCTACAGTATCAGCCGAAGGTTCTTCTAAAAATTTCAATAGACTGTTGGCTGCCCCCACCGACATTTTGTCAGCATCGGCAATCATATAAACCTTCCGATCTGCCTCTACGCTCTTTTTCGAAAATTCTTCCTGAAGCCCCTTGATTTGCTCTTTCTTTATTGAGAGACCGTCTTTTTCTATCAAATGGACATCTGGATGATTCCCACTTGAAATCCGTTTGCAATTCCGACAAAGTTCGCATGGCTCATAACCTGCTGTCGGGGCTTCACATAGCAAGCTTTTGGAAAAGGCATAGCTTATCTCTTGCTTGCCTGTCCCTTTTTCCCCTTCAAATAAATACGCATGAGCCACCCTGTTCTTCGTTATGCTATTTTGCAGCATCGTCATTACCTGCGGCTGAATTTCACTCATGTCCTGCCATGTTTTATCCAAAACCATCAACTCACTTAAGTATATAAATTAATCAGAAGACCTTTAATCTCGCCAATCATTTCCAATATTTCAAGCGAACTTTTCTCTTTATTAAGAATTTCCTCGCTTAACTCAACTAATTTTGCATCTATCGTTTCCACGGTTTTCAATGGCCGGCTCTGTCCATATTCATTCCAGCTCGTTGATTGCTTCAGTTCCAGTCCATATTCAACCGCTTCTTTAACAAATCGTTTCACCAATGCTTTATATTTTGCCAATTCCCTAAAAGTACGTGACCTTACTAAACGCTGACCCGCCCCTTCGATATCGCCTATCAAACGGTTTAATGTTTGGATTTGCATCTTTTGATCCTGTGTCTGGACCATTTGTTGAAATCTGCCATTTCTGGTTTGAAATTGTTTGGCATCCTGACGCGATTTATCCAGCTTAATAGGGATATCATGGTTGATTTTCATAATGAACCTCCCTAAAACTAACCGTTAAAATTGTAAAAAGTTTTCAACCGGCAGAACAAAAATGGTTGCACCGCCCACTTGAATCTCCACTGGGTAAGGTACATATGACTCGGCATTCCCGCCCATCGGTGAAACCGGTGAAACTAATTGGGATCGTGACTGACAATTCTGTTTGATGATCTGGATGGCTTGGTCAACACGTTCATCCTCTGTTCCAATCATAAAAGTCGTATTACCTGATTTTAAAAACCCGCCAGTGCTGGCTAACTTGGTCGTTCCGAAATTATTTTCCACTAATTGATTCAGCAGGCGATGACTATCCTTGTCTTGAACGACAGCAATGATCATTTTCATTCTCATCATCCTCCGGTTACTCTGAATTTTTACTAACTACATTATATCAAATAGTATTGGTTGAATAATATGGAAACCTATATAATCAGTTTCCCGCTTTCGCTAAAAAATCCAATAAGCTGGCTTTCGTTTCCTCAAAGACTTCTTCTATTGTCCGGCCTGCATCCACGATAATGAAACGTTCTTTCCATCTATTTATAATGAACTGATAACCTTCACAAACTTTTTTATGAAAGTCGAGGGCTTCAAGATCCAGCCGGTTCACTTCCCGTTCCCCATTGGACTGGATGCGTTTCAATCCCTCTTCTGGATCGATATCAAAAAAAAGCGTGGCATCTGGCATCATATCTCCAATTGCAAATTTATTGATATTGTAAACTTCTTCTATATCCAAACCCCTTGCATGACCCTGATAGGCTAACGAGCTATCTATAAACCGGTCACAGAGGACAATTCCCCCTCGTTCCAGCTCAGGCATGACCACTTCCACTAAATGCTGACGTCTTGCTGCTGCGTATAATAAAGCCTCTGTCCTCGAGTCCATGGCTGTATTATCTTTATTAAGGATCACTTCCCTAATTTGCTCCGAAATGGGAACTCCCCCTGGCTCACGGGTTAATAGAACTTGATAGCCTTCTTGTTGCAGAGCCTTGCCAAGCATTTGGGTAATGGTTGTTTTCCCGGCACCCTCAGGCCCTTCCATTGTTATAAAAATACCACGTTTCATCGATGTACCTCCAAGGTTCTTTGTATGTAGTATATCATTTTAACCAGTCTGCCCGCTTTCATAAACGATTAATTCTCCGTTTGAAAGGGAGGAACCACCATGAAACCTTGATCCCATTTCCAGCAGTCTCCTCAAATTGGATATATGTTCAGGAGTAATCATTTCCCCGGACATAATTAAAGGGATGCCCGGCGGATAAGGAATGACCATCTCGGCGGATACCTCTCCGACTGCTTTCCGTAATGCGACAGGTCTTGCTTTGCTATGCTTCATGACGGAGTAGGGCATTTCAAGCCCTGTCATTGACCTTCCATCAGGCCAGAGAACCCGAAGATCTGCTTCCTTATTTCCAGTTCTGTTATGAGTGGCACTTTTTATAGTTTGTATGATTTCATGAAATGGAAAATCGGTACCCCTTTTTAATAAGGGTAAAATCATCAATAAATTATCAGGATCAGCCAACTCCGTAAAAATGCCTTCAGCTTCACATAGCTGCTGTAACTCAAACCCGCTCAAACCATTTGTTGATTGAATGACCACTTTCAACGGGTCCGCCGCAGTACCTAGTGGCGCCTCCAGCACCCTTACTGTTTCCAGGGCACCTAATTCGCCTCTGAAATCTAATATCTTTTCAATAAGGTAACTTTTATCTTCTGATGTAAAAGCGGCTAAGAAGGCCCTGGCCAAGTCAAGCGATCCCATAATTGGGTAAGATGGACTGCTCGACTGAAGCATTTGTAAATAGAATGCTACTTGATCGACATCAACTAAGGATGAATTCACATGAAGAAATGACCCCATCGTCATGGCCGGCAGTGTTTTATGCGCTGAATGGACAACGGCGTCTGCCCCTGCCAAAATAGCCGACTTTGGAAACGGACTTCCTAACTTAAAATGAGCGCCATGTGCCTCGTCCACCAGCACAGGGATCCCTTTTTGATGTGCGAGTCTTACCATTTCCGTCAAGTCTTCACCAATTCCATAATAATTAGGATAGGTAACAATGATGGCTTTTGCATCTGGATGTAAACTCAAGGCTTCTTCAATTAAATTTGATCCCACACCGCCGGCAATGCCCCATTTCTCATAATAATCCGGTTGCAAAAAAATCGGTTGTACATTCGCTAACATCAATCCATGTAAAATTGATTTATGGCAGTTTCTTTGGACAAGGACTTTATCACCTTCCCGGCAGGCAGCAAGAATCATGGCAATGTTGCCTACTGTTGACCCATTAACGAGAAAATAACTTCGCTTTACCCCATATAGATCAGCAAGTAGTTGCTCGGACTTTAGAATGACCCCCGCTGGAGCATGCAGGTCATCTAAACCGCTTATTTCCGTGGCATCAATACCAAGCAGGGGGTTGTATAAGGCTTGGCCCTTTTTATTAAACACCCATCCATTTTTATGCCCTGGGACATGCAGGGATATGGAGCTTTTTTTATGAAAAGCACTCATTGCATCGAACAATGGTGTCTGTGATTGATTCATTTTTCTCTTCCCTCATATCATAGTATTTTTTCATTTTATCAAATAAGTACAATTTTATCTCATATTGCGTCGACAGAAAGGCAATTATGGATCTCTGAACAGTCTGTTTGGAGGGAACTTACAGAAACATAGGAGCATGTTGCCAAGCATTCTTCTAAAGTACCAAAAAAAGAATCAGAGACTAAAGAAACACACATTTCTTTTATCTCTGATTCTTTAACTTTCCACAAACTATTTTTTCATGATAATATTTCAGGATTAGTGATTTTTCTTAATTTCTTTAAGTAATATTGGTACTTGGGATCGTTCGTATCCGTCCCGATCATATCCCTTTCGCATTCCTCACAAATAAAAGTCGTATATAGATGTATACCCATTCCTTTAACTTGTTCACAAACCGCGCACGTTTCCCCTGCCGTTGTTTTGGTTGTTGTTGTCCCCAACATCTCCACCTCCATACCTGCATTCTCCCCAAAAACCATTGTTCGCATACATTGATTTAAATAGTTTAAGAGAACCCGGGGATGCTTTTAACAATGTATGATGAAGAATTTCAATACGTGTATGTCTTCATAAAAGTTTCCATAATTGATAATCCCTTTATATCCAATGATTTTTCTTTGCATTAAGCAAAAAAAGACCAGCCGGATGGCTGATCTTTTCAAATGGCTTGGCGGCGTCCTACTCTCACAGGGGGAAACCCCCAACTACCATCGGCGCTGAAGAGCTTAACTGCCGTGTTCGGAATGGGAACGGGTGTGGCCTCTTCGCTATCGCCACCAAACATAAAAGGAACGTTGTTCCTTCAAAACTAGATAATAAGAAGGTATTTCATTTTTTAAAAAGCGTTGGTTAAGT